>CAYFST010000027.1:0-14961 GCA_964345995.1 uncultured Gammaproteobacteria bacterium | reverse complement strand
AAACGAAAATCCCAGCTATGGCTGGGATTTTTTTGTGTGACTTTATCGCTTTAGAGGGCTGTGATTTGGACATCATTGCTGTATGTTCCGCAGTAGCCACCAAGATATTCACAGACTCGAAAGTGATAGATGGAACCGGAATTTAAGCCTGTCCAAGTGTCTGATCTGGATTCGGAATCGGACAAGTAATGATAGTCATTGCCCGGGTAGATAGGATCGGGTTCTTGGTCCATAACGACTTTAAAACCTTTGGGCGAGGTCATATCGGAAATACTCCAGGAAATATCGACTTTACCGCCTGAAAGAGGAGTAACCGTTAAGTCGATAGTGCCGGGCATTACATCTTTGGCAAAAGCGCCGTCGGTGGCGACTGTGACGGCGACATCATTGCTATAGACACCGCATTTACCGCCAAGATACTGGCAGACACGAAAGTGGTAGGTTTTGCCGTTGGCGAGCTTCGACCAGTAATCATGACGCTTGGTGGGGCTGGAATGATAATGATACTTATCGCCCGGGTAGACCGGATTGGCAGTTTCTGACATTACGACTTTAAAACCTTTGGAGGCGTCCAGTTCTTGGGTCGACCAGGTGAGTTTTATTTTACCGGGATCAGTTAATTGACCTTCGAGCGTTATGGATCCGGATTGAGTGGGAGCTTGGGGCTGGGATTTTTTGGATGGTTTGGCTGTATTCTTGGTTGATGATTCGGGTGTTGCCGTAAGATAATGGCCGATTTCAGATTTGGACAAAAATTTGATTCCTCCTGCGGGTTTAACCCAATACGCTTTGCCGTGATGGTGAACACGTAGGACTATTTGATTCATTAGACGTTCACGCAGAGCAAGGTCCCCGGCTTCGAGTTTGGCGAAATTAGCCTCATTAATGCCCACGATTTTGCGGACTGTGACTTTAACTTGGGTGGATTCTTTTTTAACCTCTTTTTCGATCTCCGTGTTATCTTTATTTTTTACGACCGATTTTGCTTCAGATTTTATAGCCTTAACATCCGATGCGGAGAGATGAGTAAGACTGCCGTCAGAGCCGACTTTGTAAGCTTTGCCGTGGTGGTGAACGCGTAAAACCACCATGCCGGACAAGCGCGATCGCAAAGTGGAATCTCCGGCTTGGAGCTTGGCAAAGTTAGCCTCGTCGATGCCGATGATTTTGGTTTCTTGCTCGGTTGGTTTGATATCCGGAGTGACTTTTGAGGCATCGGAAGCATTGCGGCTCGTAACCGTTATGAGGCGGGCGCCCACCCAGCCCGTTTTGTTGCCGGCTTGAACTTTGTACCAGCCATCGGTTTCACCGATGATGTGCACTTGGGTGCCGGCAGGAAGTACGGTAAGAATTTCGGAGTCTTGCATACATGCCCAATCGCGCACGCGCGAGCCGATGTTGGTTTTACCGGCCCAATCTCTTGCGTAGATCGGATCATTGCCACAATCATACGCATTGGCCGGATTAGGTAAAAATAATGCTAAAGCGAGCCCAAAGATAGCTAGGCTAAGCAGATGTTTCATTTTATTGTTCATAGATTATGATCATAACAAGCCGCGAAGCGGGCGGCAATACGTGTCATACACAGTGTAATAACCAGTTATAAATATATGCTCTCAAATTTTTAAGATTACTTAAATATCACAATGTAATTATTCGTGATTAGTTGTTAGCATTAAACAATATTGATAGTTATTCAATTAGTATGTCTTAAATAACCAATTCGATTATGGAGACGAATAAAGACCGCATTTTGGAAATAGCCGGTTTTGCATTTACAATGACCGTGGCATTTCATTTCTTAGTGGCAGAACATGCATTTGGATTGGGTTTTGCTATTTTTGCGATACTTCTCGCGATTGGAACGGCATTAATCGCACATTTGCAAAAAGGCGCGCGCAACAATTGGGCGTTTTTATTTTTACTACCAGTCTTATTTGGCGCCGCAACTCATGTACTATATGCGAGTGAGACGTCACGAGCGCTAGCATTTTTTTTAACTTTCGGAGCGCTGATCTTGTTTGCTTATTGGTACACAAGACCGAAAATAGCTTTTTGTGATGTAATAAGCTTTTGGCCCAAACAATTAGCATTTGAGACTATGTGGCCATTCCCCTCCCTTGGGGAGCATTTAGTAAAAATAAAAAGCGACAAAAGGCTGTGTTCGATTTTACTGGGAATTGGCATTTCCGTTCCTTTTTTGCTGATTTTTCTTTCCTTATTCACTTCAGCCGACCAGTTATTTGCCAAATCTTTTAATGACTTGTTTCAGACAATAAGGCTGGGAGAAATTGTTGTAAAAACTATTCGCGATATAATTGTGGGTTTATTCTTTTTAAGTTCCGGTTTTATAATGTTCACACGGCTAAACGAACACGCGCAAGATAAAGTAATTAAAAACTGGAATTGGGTCAATCAGACGACTCTTGCGACTTTTTTAGTAATGTTGAACTTATTGTTTATGATTTTTGTTGGTTTTCAGGCGGCTTACTTTTTTGGTGGTGAAGCATTAATAAGAGCACAGGGTTTAACGTATTCGGAATACGCGGTGAGTGGTTTTTTTGAGCTTTTGTTTGTAGCGGGATTGGTGTTTGGCATCACATGGTTTATTTATCGCGGGACGAATATGAAAAATCGTTTAAGCGGAGTGCTTTGTGTGGCTCTGATCGCCCAAACAGGTGTTATTATCGCGAGCGCCATGAGCAGACTTTTATTGTATATTGATATATACGGTCTGACACTATCGAGATTTTGGGCAGCATATTGTATTATTTTAATAGGTTTTGTACTTACAGCCGGTACGATTGGAATTGCGATAAAAATTAATTATGCAAAGATAGCAAAGATGATTTTTTTGGGAAGCGTATTACTGACTTCGACTGTACTATTGTTTAATATCGAAGGATTTATCGCGAGTTATAATATTGAAAGATATTTAAATAATAAAAATCAGGTATTGGACACATATTATCTGGTTAATAATTTAAGTAGTGACGCACTGATCCCGCTTGCGAAAATGCATCGCAATTTTGATTGGGACAATGAACTGACTTGGAATATTGCTTCCATGGAAGATTCTTATTACAAAATTTCACGTGAAAAATTCAATAAAATACTGGAGCGTGAGCGGATGACGATAGAAAAAATATTTGAACACAGATGGCTGACCGGCTCCGTATCACACTACCGCGCTTATATATCATTGGGAGGTCTGTAAGCATTGTTGCCGTGATTTTGCGAAGTTGATATTATTTTGAATATTATTATTGATTATATTATTAATATGGAAAAAGCATTCGAACAGCAACCAATACTCCAAAAAGAAGTTCTTTTACAAGAAATGATGGCAAACGCCAAAGAAAATTTATTCAAGCCGCAATTGGTAGGAACTTTAACCGGTTCGGCGCTAGAAGAAATGCGTGATGAGGAGCAGTTCGAAGCAGAGCTCTTGGCAAATGAAGAACAAGTTCAAAGATGGGTGAATCAACTGAGCCCCTACACTCAGACTCTAGCTAAAGATGCTTATCAAACCGCATTGGCTCAAGAAGATCAATTTAAAGATTTTGGCAAAACATTAAATGAAATTTTTTGGGATGAATTTAAATTGAATTTGCGTAAAAGATTTAGACAACAACTGAATTACAAGGAAGCGGCATAAAAAACAGGCCCCATACGGGGCTTTTTTAGCTGTTTGCTGTTTAATCAGGATCAGCTGATAAAATGAGTGCTAATGTAAGGATCGACAAGGTTTGCCGCATGGAGAGGTAGTGTTTGTAAAAGCGCGTGACTCTTTGGCAAGCAGCCAGTTCCAAAGGATCCCAGTCATACATCTGACAAAAAGTCAGGTAAGAATGAATCAGTATACTTTCAGTCGCTTCCCGATGTTCTTGCTGAATAATTTCATCGCAGTGCATGATGGCCTGCCGGTTCAAATCTGCGGTCGGAAAGCGCGGATCAGCGATCACTTCCACCAATGCTGTCCGGATAAGCTCGTACAAATCGCAGGCTAAAGGGCAATACACCGTGGCCATGGACATCACCAAATCAAGATTGCAGCGGTTGTCTCTGGAGTTGAAAAGGTGCGCGGCATTGATAACTTCAGACATGTTCTCTCCTTTATTCGAGATATTATATATAAGCTGTTTTTATGCTTTTTGTCAAGTAAAGGGGCGTAAAAAACTAAAAAACCCACCAAAGGGGTTAAGTAGAATGACGTTTCTCCATGGAGGCTTGATCTATCACCAAATTTTGACCGGTATTAAGTTGCCAAAGGATAGAATACATTCCCAAAATAACTAAAGCGATAGGCCTGTTTTTTAATCGATCTTGCCGTATATAATTGATTGCCGCCGGAATATAATCGACCTTCAAATTAAGTTCACGTTCCATGTGCAAACGCGCGTAATAAAGAGCTTGATTAAATGTTCGTTCGCGAGACATGCGCAAGCGCTGTAACCAGTCATTGAATCTCACAATATCATGTTCTTGAATATCAAGAGCGGGCAACTTATCGGTTATAAGTAATTCATCGATAAATCCTTCCAGCGCCTGTTCATCTTTGACTCTGCGGTCCAGATTGTTTCTAAACATCTTTCTAAGGTGCGTCGCGATCGGGTTTATTCGTTGACGTCTGGCAAACTGCCGGCTCAAATCGATAACCTCCCCCATGGTTACCTCCTTTCTTTCCGTAAAGTGTCAGTAAATCATCAAATGGATTTACAGTCAATATTCAATGAAAGCAATATCGCTTAGATACGGGATGCATCGGTACGCAGTACTTAGTATATGTTACATGGTATATGTGATAAAATAGTGTCATGCCCATCGATTTTTCGGCATATGACGGGCTGACGAGGGGGAAGGCAACTTCCAATCAAGAAAAGTACGGGCCCAATGCTCTTTACGAACAGGAACGTAAAGGGATTTTGCATTACGCAAAAAGATTGGTTCAAGAGCCCATGTTATTGATGCTGCTGATTGCGGCTGTTTTATATTTTATTATTGGCGCCACATGGGATGGGTTACTGATGATAGGAGGCGTGTTGCTGATGATTGGAATTGACGTGTACCAGGAGCGCAAAACCAACAAAGCGCTGGAAGCGTTAAAAGAACTGTCGATGCCGCAAGTGAGCGTGATTAGAGACGGGGAGACTAAAACGATTCCGAGCACTGAACTGACCGTGGGAGACATGATGATAGTGCAGGAAGGTGAAAGGATAGCGGGTGACGGCACCTTGGTTGATGTATCAAATTTTTCAGTGGATGAATCGCTATTAACGGGCGAGCCGGGTGCTATATTTAAATCACCCTCATCAAACGGGTCGAAAGAGAAAAAACACAAAGTATTTACCGGCACTTTGGTTTTATCCGGGCAGGCGGTGATTAAGGTGACTGCCATAGGCGCCAAAACTCAGTATGGTTCCATAGGCGCGTCGCTGGCAAAAATCTCGGATGAGACGACTCCTTTGCAGAGGCAGACGGGCAGAATCGTGAAAATATTTAGCGCAGTGGGAGCGCTGGCATGTTTGTCGCTCATGGGGATCGTTTATTTTAGAAGTCAGGATTTGGTGAACAGCTTGCTTAAAGGGTTAACGCTGGCAATTTCGGTGATTCCGGAGGAGATCCCTGTGGTGCTCACGGTATTTGCGGCATTGGGCGCTTACAGGCTCACACGCAAACAAACTTTGGTGCGCAAAATCAATGCCATTGAAACATTGGGGCATATCACCACTTTGTGTACCGATAAGACAGGGACGCTGACATTAAATAGAATGACTTTGGAAGAAGTTTACGCGGGTGATAAACTTATGCATGTTAAAGATGCGGATGAGGCGGATGAAGAGTTTAAAGACGCGCTACGGTATGCTATCTTGGCGAGTCAGCCAAATCCGTATGATCCGATGGATAAATCAATTCACGAGTTGGGCGAAGAGGTGGATTTGGCGCCGGAGACGGTTTATAAAGATAAGAATTTGATCCATGAATACGGTTTTAATCAAAAGCTAAAGTTCATGGGCCATTTGTGGCGGTCGGGTCAAGATAAAACTTTGGTAATAAAAGGTTCAGCCGAGCATGTGATTGAGAGGTGCGAATTGGATGAGGGGCGCAAGCAAGAATTGTTAAAGCAGGTTGATGATTTGGCGGGTCGGGGTTTGAGGGTTTTGGCAGTGGCCAAAAAAGATGGCCCCAAGGAAACCAAAACTTTGAAAAACGTAAAAGGCTTGAATTTTGTAGCCTTGCTGGCTTTTAGAGATCCGCCAAGAGCGGATGCCAAACGCGCAATTAAGCTGGCGAAAAAAGCGGGTATCAGCGTGAGAATGATTACGGGCGACCATCCACAGACGGCCATGCATATAGCCAAGGCCGTGGGCATTTGTTGTGAGGGCGGAGTGATGACAGGTAAAGAATTGGAAAATATAAGCGAGGCGGATTTGGCGGATAAGATTTCCGAGCTGGAAGTGTTCGCGCGCATTGATCCGGACCAGAAGCTGAAGATAATTTCAGCGCTGAAACGCAGGGGCGAGGTTGTGGCCATGATGGGCGACGGAGTGAATGACGCGCCCAGTTTGAAGAACGCGGATATCGGAGTCGCCATGGGTGAAAGAGGCACCAATGTGGCGCGCGAAGCGTCGGATATTATTTTGTTGGATGACAGATTGATCACGGTAATGGGAGCAATAGAAGACGGGCGCAGGATTTTTGATAATATCCAAAAAGCAATTGCTTACATTTTTATTGTGCACTCATATATTATTTTGACGGCTTTAATTATTCCGCTGGCCGGATTACCAATACTACTAACTCCCATTCATATCGTATTATTGGAATTGGTAATCGACCCCACGTGCGCCCTTGTATTTGAAACCGTACCCGCAGAGCCGGGTTTGATGCGTAAGAAACCCAGAGAACCAAACTCTCCGATTATCAAATGGCCCAGACTGGTAAGAATTTTTATCAACGGTTTTGTAATCTTTTTTGTAACCGGCGGAGCCTACTATTACGCTTTGATTGCGGATTTTGATGTGGAAACGGCAAGGACTATGGGTTTCAGTGTGATCATTTGGACTAATTTATTCTTGGTTCTGACAATTGCCGAAAAGCATGTCAAGTGGAAACAGCTTAAAGCATTTATATACACAAGGGCGTTTCTCGGTGTTTACGGAGTCGTCGTGTTGGCGCTCGTGGCTCTGATTTATGTACCGGGCGTGAATGCGAGATTCGGATTCACCTCTTTGGCGCCGCATATTTTTGCCATAACCGCGGTCTTGGGGTTGATACCGACTTTACTGGCACTGGGAATAAGAAAGCTGTTACACACAAGTGATGATGACTAAAGAATTTTAAATTCTAAAATTTAAAATTTAATTATCGTTAAAAAATATCAGAGCTTAGATCTTGATAATGTTTAGAATTTAGTTTAAATGTTTTTTAAGCGCATTTTTGTCTTGTTGCAGGCGGGCGAGCGCGTCTAAGATTTCCAGATAAGCTTTGCGATCAGTGTCATCCATACCTTGAATAGCCATGGCTTGGGTGACGTTTGTAAGCGACTCTCGAGCCGATTCAGCTTGGCGCAAACCTTTTTTTGCAATCACGGCAAGTTCGGGCGGCAACTCGATTATTTCGGGGGTGGCGGGCAAATGTTCAAAATTCATATTAAAAATCTTTGTCGAGTTGGCGGGCAAGTTGAGCTATGCGCGATGAGCCTTTTTGCGGTGTATTTTTAATCTCTTTTTCCATTTTTTTGGCCATGACATTTAGATGCTGGATGCGGGCAGTGCGAGCGTTTATATCATTGGCGATAGCTTGAATGCTTTTGGCGCGCTCAGAGCCTTCCATACCGCGAGTGAGTTTTTGCGAATCAGAAACAGGCGCCTGATGAGGTTGTGCTTGCGCGACGCGCGGCGGAATTGCGGGAAGCGGACGGAAAGGATTAGCTTGCATTGATACAATTATAAAATAATAATCAGTAATTAGCAATTTGTACCATTGTAGACGCTGAACGCTTGACCTCACTCAACAATTAGCAATTAGCGGATCAATGACAGATGACAAAAATAGAAATACCTTGTAGAAAGTCGCGAATCGCAACAGCAAGAATAAGACTTTTTGTTTTATTGAGGTTGTAGTTTTGAGAGGAGTTTTGGAGGCGGGCGCGGATGTGCTAAGCTCGGTTCAGTATGGAAGAAGAGTGTTTAACCATGTCCGAGGCCGGACCAGATGAGGAAAAAGTTGAGCTCAGTTTAAGACCCAAGACGTTGGGTGAATTTGTGGGCCAGCCCTCGGTGAAAGATAATTTGAGTATTCTGCTTGAGGCGGCTCGCGGACGCGAGGAACCGTGCGAGCATGTATTGTTATACGGACCGCCGGGTTTGGGCAAAACCACGCTTGCGCATGTTATCGCGCATGAAATGGATGCTGAGATTAAGGTGACGAGCGGTCCGGCACTGGAAAGAGTTGGCGACTTGGCGGCGATCCTTACTAATTTGGAGGAAGGCGATATTTTATTTATTGATGAAATTCATCGATTAAACAGAAGTATTGAAGAGGTTTTGTATCCGGCTATGGAAGACTTTGCTCTGGATATTGTAATCGGTAAAGGGCCGGCCGCGAGGACTTTGAGGTTGGATTTGAGACGGTTTACGATTATTGGCGCGACGACCAGACTCAGTCTCATGAGCGCACCCTTGCGTGATAGATTTGGCGCTTTGTATCATTTGGATTTTTACGGGCCGGAGGAGATGACATTGATTGTTGGCAGAAGTGCGGATTTGTTGAAAGTACCAATTGACGAGGAAACTTCTATGTCGATTGCGGGGAGATCGAGATGCACGCCAAGAATAGCGAATCGACTTTTGAGGAGGGTACGCGATTATGCGCAGGTTAGAGCTGAAGGCGAAATGAGTCCGGAAACTGTTGACGCGGCCTTGAATGCGTTAATGATAGATGTTAGAGGTTTGGATGAAACGGACAGGCGCGCGCTTAAGGCGATAATAGAAAAGTTTAACGGCGGTCCGGTGGGTTTAAATACTTTGGCAGCGGCCATGAGCGAAGATATAGCCACTTTGGAAGATGTGATTGAGCCGTTTTTACTGCGAGAGGGACTACTCTCCAGAACTCCGCGCGGACGCGTCGCGACCAAGCATGCGTATGAGCATTTGAATTTGGAGATTCCGGTACAGATGAGGGATGGCTAACAAGTTATAAATAACAAGTAACTAGAGTGTCTAAGCTTATTAAGCTCTTGCTACATGATATGTGTTATGTGATATAATGTTTATATGATTCCAATAGCGATTTTTGTATTTATCTGGCTTGTATTTGTAGCTATTTTTATGGTAGTAGCCATTTTAAGCTTGATGCAAATGTTTAGGTTTGGAGTGCGCGACTCGATAACTAAATGGTCGATAATTCTTTTTGTGGGTCTAACGATTTTAATAATCGTATCTACACTCTTGTATTTATCCCAAATTGATATGCAAGCGAGTTTGGATATCAGGCCCTTTGTAGCGGATATATTACCCAATTAATATGTTGGATTTGGAAAAACTACCCGGCCTTTTGCCGGACGAAAAATTGATTAAACTATACAGACGGCATCCGATTACATTGTTTGGATTGTATATGGGAGTCGCTATTACTTTTATAATACCGCTTAGCGCCTATTTATTTATCCGCGGAATGCTGGGCGATTTTTTTGAAACAGAGGCAGGGCTTACGCTGTTTGTCTTGTTTGTATCCGTATTTTTATTGTTCGCGTTGTTGTTTATGTTTCAGCAGTTTTTGGATCATTGGCTGGACGTATGGATTTTGACCAATAGACGCATCATTAACATTGAACAAACAGGCTTGTTTACGAGGGTAAGAGCAGAAGTAAGATTGTATAGGGTACAGGATGTGACCAGCGAAATAAAAGGGTTTATGAGACATATGTTTAATTATGGCATGGTCTTTACACAGACGGCCGGTGAGAGGATGCGCTTTACTTTTGAAGATATACCGGAACCAAAAGAAGCCTCAAAGTTAATTTTACAGTTGGCCGAACGCGACCAAAGAACACATGAACAAGAAATAACAAGCAAAACGCCAACCGGATTTTACCAAACATCGCCATAAAAAAGCTCCCTGAAAAGGGAGTATTTAATCTCGGCTAAATGAGACCGGTGTGAGATTGGTATCGGTGATTTCCGGTACTTCGTATTCAGCAAGAGGAGGTGGCCAAGAAGAATGGTGGCCGTAGTCCAGTATTGTATAGATACCTTTAGCATTGCGTTTGGGTATGTTTCTGGGAGTTCCGTGGAGATCGGTGCCGGCTATAGCACATATCTGTGCGAACTTTTTTGGAGTCAGAGCCGGGCTTTTTCTAAAATCGAGCAGACGAGGTCTTTTTCTATCAACTACCAAACAAGTGGGGAGGCAAAACCATTCGCCACGCCTAGTTAAAAAACCGTTTTCTTCTTGAAAAAAAGTAATGCCACCATGCGGAGGGAAAGGAGGGCCTTCGGATTTTTGCATGTGCCTGGCTTGGTCGTCTGAAAATCCTTCCAGTAATTGCAGTAGAGCTATGTACGTTCTGCCGTGCGTGGTGATCAGTGTTGAACTGTTTTGTCTGCCGTTTAGCAGTGCCAAATAATGCCGCATGAAGCAAGCAATTTGCTCACGTTTTTCCAAATAGCTTTGACCGTCGGGGTGTTTACGACTGGCGAGTATGTCGGTGCCATGTTTCTTGATCGCGTGTTCGATTGCTTGTTCGCCGGCACCGCGATCCAGCATTTCGGAAAGCATGTATTCACGCATAGCTACGCGCTGTTCCTCGACGGAAAGGTGGTTGTAGAGCTTTAACGCTTCATTGGCTATATCTTGCAAAGTGATTGAGTCTTGGCTTTGCGAAGTAACGCTTTGATGCTTTATTTCAGTAATTTCCGGTCTTTGCTCGGTATGAAGACCGGAATGAGTGTCCCAAGCACGCTTCATGTAAACCCAAGTTTCAGATGAGCGGCGCGAAGTGCTCAATAAAACGTGATCTAAGCCTTGCCTCTTGATCAACCCTTGATAACTCTTTTTTAACCACCAGCCAACCATCACAGCCTGAATACGCCCAACAGCCGAGAGTGGCGAATCGTAATCATCATCCGTACGCGCCGGAACAGGCGTGCCGTTATAAAGAGCAAGGTTTTTCTTATTGTTCCAGTAAGTTTCAGTATGGCGCCCGAGAATCAACAATGTACCTCTCGGTACTTTTAAACCTCTATATGGGTTATGTTTCGGCATGGCTCCCTCACTACTTGAACCTCAAAACTATATGTTTCGGTTCTTGTCGATGTACGTTTTCAACGTGTATGATTATACATTAAAAAATAATATTAAAAAAATCAGCCATTGTGTGGCTGATGATTTTTGAGTAAAAAATTACTTATACCAAGGTTTAAGTTCGATTCCTGTGTAAAAATATTTGAGAATATAATCGTAAGTTTTATCTTCATGAACCGCCATAGCAAGAGCACCCGATGCCGACATACCAACTCCATGACCCCAAAGAGTCTTACCTTCATCTTGCGGAACGGGCACGCCCTTGCACCAATCCACTTCGCCGTACCAGACCTCAGACCAGTCGCGAGTGCGCCCGTCGGAGCGTGAGAAATAAGGAGTGATTGCGATCTCGTCGTTGTAGGTGACTATAACTCCGCGGGTTTCATCGATTCCCCGAGCGATTGTTGGCGAGCGAGCCTCTTGACCGTAGCCGCGATAAACCTGGTCGTATTTGGCATCGACCGTGTAGTATTCATTGGCATGTTTGGTACCGCGATCTATGTGGTACATGGCATATGTGCGAGCAGCGACCAGGAGAGTTTTGTGGAATTCGATTGGGCTGAGCTCCGAGGTTTCCGCAATGCCTTTTAAGTACCATTCGATAGGGAGTTCGTTGATTAGCCAGACTTTGTCGGTAGCCGGGGTGTAGCGGAGCTCGAGCTTGCCGCGGAATTTGTTGTCGTTGGCGCCGGGTAACCAGGAAACCGGGCGGTAGAAATCCGTAACTTCAAGTGGAGAAATGCCATCGGGCGCTACCGCGACGAAATAGTTGGTCGATTGAGTTTGGCAACGCGGACCGGTAGCTTTGTAAACTCCATGAGCGCGGTCGTAGACGACTTTAGCTTCTTCGCCGAGTTTAAATGAACAGACTACTTGTCCGTTTTGCATGAGGTTAAAGCCGGTACTGACTCCGGAAAAAACGGAAGTGTCGTCGATAGTCGCGTACAATCCTACGCGAATAATGGGTTCAGGCGGAAGATCCGCATAATCGGTCGAGGGTGAGGGGTTTGGTATGTTAGGAATATTGGGCGTTGGCTCGATATAACCGTCCGAAGTTACGGTAACCGGTATATCGAAATACTCGACTTCATGACCGTCTGCTTCCAAAGCGTAACGAACAGTATATTGGCCGGATTTGGCGGGAGCCTTCATCTTGAAACTTACAATATTAAGATGGCCCGGTTGGGTAATGGAGGATTTTCGCAAAGCGATTTGCGCGCTGGGCCAAGAATTGAGAACTACCGACGATTGATTGTTAGATAGTGATGGAATTACTTCTTTAAGTTTGATTTTTTGATTGTTCCAAACAGCAGTGCCTATGTTCTTGATGCCATAATGCAATGTTATTTCAGAATCTCCGGGATATTTAAAAGGGCCGCGCGGTTTTAAAAGTACTTGACCGCCATAGCTGTCGGCAGAATCAGTTGAGTCGTAATTATTACCATCATTCCCATTTAATACATACTCATCAGGCATGCGCACGCGAATAGGTAGTGTAAAGGCGGAACCGGAAACACGGCTGATGCCATCGACGTAAAGTTGGAAAGTTTCACTATAACTACCGGGTTCATTGGGGGCACGCAATTGCATACTGAATTCCGCTTCATTGCCGCCGACGACCGAGGACTGGGTTTGTAAAGCCGCCAAACGATTACCATACCAAGAGCTATCCCAAAACGGACTTGTTGATTTGTCGTTAATAAGTGCCACAGCACCCGCTCCTTCGCGCTTCCAGGTTCTTTGACCGCGATTTTTGATTTTGATTTTGACAAAGAAGTGTTCGCCCGGATCAACCTGCCATTCGGTGCCTCCGCGATCCGTGACCTCGGCAAAATAATATTTTGTATTGGCCAGGCCGGCAGATTCGACAGATGATGGCTGGCCGGGATTTGCAGATGGCACATTGTTTACAGTTGACTTTTGGGCGGGTTCGCTGACATTGAATGTTATTTTAATTACCGTGTACTTGTGCCAGGTTGCTCCGTCTCCTAGAAGGAAGCGCTCGGTGTATGTTCCCGGAGTTGATGGAGCGGTGACCCAATATGATGCGGAAGCGATTTGTCCGGGAGCGACGGAGGATTGGTCGATGCTGGCGGCGAGGTCATCTTTAGCCCAACTCGAGTGTTTGAAGATGGTTGTGTCGCCATAGAGGTAGAGCGAGGTTTTATTGATTCCTCCGTACCATGTGTAATCGGTTTTGTTTTCCAGCGAGACAAAGAGGCGTTTGGATTCATTGGGCGCGAGATTGACGGTTGAGGTTTGCACGATTTGCGCCGCGTTAGACGCTTGAGCGGCCATAAAGAAAAACAGCAAACAAAGGCTAGCCCCGATGGCTCGGGCCGACCATTTTAATGCTGTAGAATAATTCCTCCTGTAAGTAGACATAATGGTATTGATATTTATTTTGAGCCTAAAGTTCCAATATAATTATAGTAGCCTCGCCAAGAGCCGGAGTCAATGTGTAAAAGTATATATTTGGCTAAAATAAGTATCTAAATCAATAATATTTATGCTCTTTAAAGATTGCTTATTCTTGACTTCTTTCGTTAAACGTGTTATTTTTTTTACTACGAACCTTTAATCATATTTCTTGTAGAAAATAAGGAGGAGAATGAAAAAGCCCGGACAAGAATTGGAAGGGTTAATTCAAATACTCAATCAGAAAGATGCCTTGGCAGCAAAATCATTCTTTGAAGCGTGCATAGACTACCAGAAGTCTGTGGCACTGCGATTGCCCAACATGCTCATGAACGCCGCGCCGCCAGATGTTTTGAAACATGAAACAGCAGTGCGGAATGAGGCAAAAAAGTTGCGGACTACTTGCGAGGACTTGAATTTACCGCAAGAATTTCTCATGATGGTTGAGAGCTCGCCTGAAATAGTGCTCAAAGCCTTGAATGAAATCATGTGGCGAAATCTATAGAATGACTCATGATACCGGATATGGTATCATTTTTTTATTATATGCATAATTTATCAGAATTTCCTCTTCGAAAAAGAGAGGATCCGAAATCAAAAGTTGCTTATTTCCATGACCAGAAAGGCTCCTATAACGATCCCCGGCAGCAAATCGTCAATCCTTTCACGGCAGACTCTTTTTATACAAAGCAGAAAGCAGAATACATGGGTGAAAATTTAGATGTAAAAAAAGAAACCGACAGAATAAGAATGTTGCTGGAAATATTAAAAGAGGATAAAAAAGGTTTAAAATTTTTAGGTCAAGTTTTAAAATCTTGCCAGGAATATGGTGAGTCGATTGTAAAATTAGCTAATACAAAAAGGCTTAATACAGATAAAGATGCGCCTATTTATAAAATGGAGGTTGGCGCCGCGGACAGTTTCAGAAAACAAAAGCATAATATTTTAATAGGTGAGTTTGCCAAGTTGCGCCGTTATATGATGAAAAACTATGGGCCGGATGGAGAAATCGAACCTCATGATGAGTCTGAGTTGCCATCGACGGTGCTGTTTACCGGAACAGCAAGCGAAGTCCCATCTTTGCCGGATAAAGAAAAGGAGCATTCTTTACTTAGAAAAGCTCTGGGAAGAAATGCGTGCAGATATTTTGAGGCTTTGCAGCAATTAACAGATGATGAAATAGAAGTTTTGCAAAAAGGATTAGATTAGCTGCATTATTAACAATTTAAATTATAA
>CAYFST010000026.1:0-16803 GCA_964345995.1 uncultured Gammaproteobacteria bacterium | reverse complement strand
TGTATTTCATAGCTATTTAATTATAAATTAGCAGGTAGTAAATAACAAATTTAAATATCAAATATGGCCATGATAGATAATTTTTGTGTTAGTCTGTCTTGATGTAAAATGTACGATATTATTAATGAACCACTATTTGTTTAACATTAAATGCTTAATATCGATTTTTTTATAGTTGGGATTTGATGGGTAATTTTTGCCGTTAGACGTTTAACGCGGTTATGGTATGCTATAGCGCATGGATTATTTAATTACCTTTTTCCAAAATCTGCACAATTTGGAAGCTTTAATAACTTGGGGCGGGTATACGGTGTTGGCAATTATAGTATTCGCGGAATCCGGGCTGTTGTTTGGTTTCTTTTTGCCGGGTGACTCATTGCTGGTTACGGCCGGGCTTTTGGCTACGCAAGGGTATTTGAATATTTGGCATTTGTTTTTTTTACTTACAGTGATGGCGATTGCCGGGGATACGGTGGGTTATCATTTCGGCAAATATACGGGGCCAAAATTGTTTAAGCGAGAGAAATCTATTCTTTTTGCGAAAGAGCATTTACTTAAGGCGAAATCTTTTTATGATAAGCACGGTGGCAAGACAATTATTCTCGCAAGGTTTATGCCGATTGTAAGGACATTCGCGCCGATTGTGGCGGGCGTAGGCGAGATGCCGTATAGGAGATTTTTGATGTTTAATGTGGTCGGAGGAGTGTGTTGGGTTGGATCCATGTTAGGTATAGGTTATTTTTTGGGTGAGATGATTCCAGGAGTAGAGGAACATTTGCATATTGTGATAATGATTGTGGTTATGTTATCGATTTCGCCGGGAATATACGCGTATTTTAAAGAGAAAAGAACGCAGACATTGAATCGAGAGACCACGAAAAAAGAAGAAGTTGATAATACGGATGGTTGATCATAGACATAAGGCGTCAAACACCGGATAGATATAATTTGCTTAGATTAGCCAAAAGGCGGATGCATCTTGCTAAAAATTATGATTCTGATAAGCTTGATTTAGCACAATAAAATGGGAGGTGAGTATGGATGGTTTTTTGCGCGAGGAATTACAGCGATTATTTACAAGGCGAGCGATTACGTTGCGTAAGCCTAAATTCAAGAGCCAGCCATTTAAGGTTGATTTTGAAATTTTGGACGCGGATCCTATTGCAAGAGAGGTTGTGTTTAGATTGTTGGGCGCTCGGGTGGACGCCGGAGTGTATGATATGATCGCATCTGTGCCGGATGATTGCAGAAATTTGGCGGCCATGTACGCGGCCAAAGAAGCTATGCCTTTGGTGCAGCCCGTGGAGATAACCCCGGATGAATTCGCTCCGCTTATGCTATACGGCAAGGCTTGTCCCGATTGCCATGTGCTGATAATCGCGGCGGTTAATAAAATTGAACGCGAGCAAAAGATGGCAATACATCCTATCATTCGCACATTAAATGTTCTTAGACAGAATCGGTTGAAACCACGTAAAATCATTGTTTTGTTTGACGCGGATAAATGCGTTTGTTTGAAGCAAGCGATCAATGAAATTAGCGGTTCCGGAATAGCTTATGAAGCTATTTTTGACATGACCGATGTTTTCAGATTGTTGCTTTCTGAACCAGAGAGTTTTGATTTAACGGAAAAGGAAATAGTGGAGGCTGAAGAACATTATAAAAGTATGTAAACTCGAGCTTGGGAAACTTGCCTCAAGTAAGCATCCGAAGCCTTTTTTTATTGCTAAAATTAAAGAATAAATATATACTGATGTCATTCGTATTGTAATATTATCGTTATTATTATGCCGCCAGATAAATATTCACCAGAGCAAGAAAAGGATCTGTTTTTGCGGTTCAAAGAAAATCCGGAGGTTATCGCGGAGATTTATGACAGGCACGCCAAGCCTCTATATTCGTTTTTATTGAAGCGATGCGGGCATAAGGAAACCGCCGAGGATCTTACGGCGCAAGCTTTTATGAAGCTGGTGGAATCACATGGCAAGCTCGAATGGAAAGGTGCGCCTATAGGGGCGTGGCTTTACCGGGTGGCGGTAAACGCGCTCGCCGACCATTGGCGGAGCGCAAAGACGCGCAAAGAGCAAACGAAACTTGATGATGAAGAAGACTATTTTGATCCGCCTTCAGAAGATGATCCGGTATGGAATACGGAAATTACGATTGAACGGGAAAAGTTGATGGGTATTATGAGTGAATTATCGGAGAGAGATCAACAAGTGTTAACGTTGCGTTTTTATGGAGGTTATAAAACAGAAGAGGTTGCGACCGAATTGGGCATCTCCAATAATCACGCGGCGGTGCTGATTTATCGTGCTTTAGGCAGAATGAGAAAGTTTATTTTAAGTTCAAACGCATAATATGAGATCTAAAGAAGAAAAATTAGCCCAACAATTAGATGAGGCTTTGTTAAAAAGGAAAGAGGTAGATAAAAAACATCAGCCTTTTTTACGCATGGCTAAAGCTTTAGAGCTGGATGCCAAAGAAACTTGTGAAATGGATAACAATGTCATGGAAGAGCAGAAAATGCATTTAATGAAAATGGCCACTAATATTAAGCAAGAGAATATGCAAAAACAATCCAATACAAAGAAAACGTCGAATGCTAAATACGGTCGCTCGACTGAAGCGGACGGACGAAAGTCAGATGATGAAAAAATAAAAACCGATTGGTTCAAGCGTCCTTGGTATATTTGGGCCGGTGGTTTGGTAGTAGCGGCGACCATTACGGTTGTTGTATTTGTAACCAATACGACGGGTCCCTTGCCTTTGTTACAGCAGTCTGATGAGCAAGAAAGTTTTATGGGTAAATCCAAGCTTTCGGTAATAATACCGGCGGCGCATGCCGGGGATGCATTTAATATACTGGTGAAAAAAGGAGACAGCGAGGATGCGGCTGTGGATACCAGTTTTAAAGTGGAAAGCAAAGTGGATCTGGACACAGAAGATTTGCGTCAGAGTTTAAGGATTGTAAACGCGACACGGGAGGAAGATGGTGTGTATGTTGATTTTGATATAAAAAAAGAGAATGATAAGAATTTTACGGTTACACCCGTAGTTGATTTGAATCCGGGTGAGGTTTATAAAGTTTCAATCGCGGCCGCAGTGGACGGCGTTAATGAAAAAAAGCCACGTGAGTTTTCGTGGGCCATACAAACCAGGGATAAATTTAGGGTTTTGCGCAGTGTTCCGGGTCATCAAAGCAGTTATGTGCCGAGCAACACAAGTATTGAAGTGACGATGTCTAAAACGGGTTGGGAAGATCCGGAAGAATATTTTGAAATTCAACCGCAAGTAAGCGGGCGTTTTGAAGATCATGGGCGTACTTTGGTATTTGTTCCGGATGCGCCACTTGAAAAGAGTACGATCTATACAGTGACATATAAAAAAGGTTGGGGTATTAGTGAGGATTTACAATTGGAAAAAGATGTTGTGCTTAAATTTGAAACCGCGGTCGATGATGAATATCAGAGAAGCAAGAACTACTTCAGCATCTATAAATATTTATTTGAATCATCTTTGGATAAAGACGTGGTGATTCCGGTGAGGACGTCTGATAATTTGAAGGCGTCCGATATCAGTGTTACGGGCTATAAAGTTTCATTAGATGAAGCTTATGAGGCGGTGAGTGAATTGGAAGAGATTCCGCAATGGGCAAAACAGAGCCGCAAGCAGGCGACCGTTTTGCAGGATTTAGCGCAAAATGAAGCATTTTCAATGCAAGTGAAACTTGAAGAATCGGGAAGCGGTTGGATGGATTATTTAAGATTGCCGGCTGACATGCCAAAAGGCTGGTTTGTGGTTAAGGTCTCGCCCGGGAATGATGAGTTTGCTCAATGGATTTTATTGCAAAGGACGGATGTGGCGGCTTATACCATGGTAACGCGGGAAAAAATTGTTGTTTGGGCGATGAATAAAGATACTTCCAAGCCGCTTAGCAATATGCAGATTGCTTTAGACGAGCAGGGAGAAGCAACGGATAACCGCGGAGTGGCGGAAATTGAAACGCCTCAAGAATGGCAAGAGTATTTAAATGAGAAGGAAATGACTTGGAGGAGGCGTGATGCGCCATCTGAAGTTATGAAATTGGGAGATGAAAATATGGGTTTGATTTTGAATGTAGAGTATTATTATTGGTCTTGGCGTTATACTGTAAGCGATTCAGAGTTGAATTATTGGAGTTATTTGTATCCGGACAGACCGCTGTACAGCCTCACGGATACGATGCATGTGTTCGGTTTTCTGCAAGATAGAGACACGGGCGAAGGCGCGGGTAAAATACAGGTAGAGTTGAGATCGAATAGTATGGATTATTCCACTTTTAAGACTAAAGTTGTGGCGCGCGCGGAACTTGAGACTGATGAGGGCGGGTTCTTTGAAGGTGAGTTGAGTTGGTCAGTACCGCTTACGCCGGGTTATTATAATGTGGTGCTAACCAAAGACGGCCAAGAAATGGATAGAAGATATATTGAGGTAAGGGATATTTTGAAGCCGGCTTATACGATTTCGGTTTTACTTCAGGATAAGGCGATTTATTCGGGTGATACGGTACGCGGGCAGATTAAATCAGAATTTTTTGACGGCACTCCTTATGGCAAGTTGAGCATGGAGGTGGAAACTTATGGCGCGGGTGACGGCACGGAGACTCTGGTGGCGGATGATAGCGGTTTGGCGCTGTTTGAGTATGAGACAGAGTCGCCGGTTTGTACTGTGGACGTTTTACGTGTTGATTGTCCGGATACGCAGACTTTTACGATTGAGGCATATCCGAGTTTGGGAGAAGAAGCGGAAATATATGGGCAGGACAGTGTAAGAATTTGGCGCGGAAAACATAATTTTGAAAGCTGGTCGGATGATGAAAAAGGTGAGCCCGTGGTTAAGTTTAAAGTGCGAGAGATTGATTTAGAACAAGCGTCGGGTGATTATTCGTCAATTTACGGCGAGGGCGTGAATAATGCGATGATTGAAAGTGAGATTTATGAGGTGCATTGGGACAGGTTCGAAAGTGGTACCCGGTATGATCCGATTGAAAAGAAAACGTATCCCAAATATAGATATAAAAGGCGTTTTGAAAGTGTGGGTGAGTTTAAGAGCAGGACGGATGTAAGCGGAATGGCTACTTTGAGCTTTCCTATGAAAGATGGCCAAAATTACCGCGTGGTATCCACTTATCAAGAAGACGGCAAGATCATGCACGCGGAAATGGCTTATGTTTATAATGGTTCATCCTATTATAGCCCGTATGATTCAAAATATTACGCGGAGCATATCACGTTGAAATCAGGGCGTGTAGATAATGATAATAATGAATATAAACTGGGAGAAAAAGTTGATTTGAAATTTATGAGAGATAACAAGGTTTTACAAGAGGATAATGCTAGATTTTTGTTAGTTAGAGCATCACGCGGTATAAAATCGATTACGGCCACGGAGAATGCGTATTACAATTTTAATTTCAGCGAAGAGGATGTACCCAATGTGGCCGTGTATGGCATAGTGTATACGCCGGAGGGATTTACCGAGACGCAATATCACGCCGAGTTTAAAACCGAATCACGCAAGTTGAATGTTGATTTGAGTACGGATAAAAACCAATACGCGCCGGGCGCGCAAATAAAGGTGCGCGCAAAGGTTACCGACCCCGACGGCAAGGCCGTGCGTGGAGCCAGGGTGGTTGTATCAGTGGTGGATGAAGCTTTGCTGGCCATTGCTACCAGAAGTAGTGATCCGAATGTTATGTATAACTTGTATGAATGGGTGCCGAGCGGTGTATTGGCAACAAATTGGTCGCATCAATATGAAGAGACGGGCCCAGGTGGAGGTGCCGAGATGGGTGGAGGTGAAGGATTGGGGTCGATTCGCAAGGATTTTAGAAATACGGCAGCGTTTTTGGTGATGGAGACAGGGTTTGGCGGGGATGCTGAAAAGACGTTTACCGCACCGGATAATATTACATCATGGCGGTTTACGGCAGCGGCCATTACAGATAATCGTTACGCGGGGCAGTCGCAGATAAACGTGCCTGTTACCAAACCTTTGTTCGTGGATGCGGTGATTCCGAATTCACTTACGGTAAATGATAAACCGACCTTGAAGGTGAGGGCGCATGGTACGGCACTGCCAAGTCAAGGTAAAATCACTTATGTTGTTGATATACCGTCACTCGGAATTAATGAACAGGAGGTAAAGGGTGATGTTTATGAGCCGGTGTATTTGGCGGTTGATAAGCTTGTGCCCGGCGAGCATAAAGCTATTATAGGTGTTAAAGTCGGGGGAAAGGTAGATGCCATAGAAAGAATGGTTGAAGTTGTTGAATCCAGGGCTACGCGTGAGGAGAGATTGGTAACAGAATTGGGTCCGGGAACCGAATTGCCGGACACCGGAGTTTCGTCTGAAGTGCTTGTTACTTTTGAGTCTAAAGCCAAAGCCAGGAAACGGACTGATGTATATCGTTTGGCACAGCCTTGGTCGGCCAGGTTGGAGGCGCAACTCGCTGGCGTGATGATGAGGGATTTGTATGCAGAGTATTACGGCGATGATATTGAAGAAACGATAGACAGCCTACTGGCGTACCAACAGACGGATGGAGGAATTTCGATTTTGCCTTATGCTTCGAGTGAGGCGGAATTATCAGCTAAAGCAGCAGCCATAAAACCACAAGCTTTTGACACAGCCAAGCTTGCCAATTATTTCTGGGAGATATCGGATGATGAAGAGGTGGTGCGGGAAGAAGCGATTAATGCCATTGCGGGACTGGCGGCTTTGGGTGAGCCGGTGCTTGAAAGGTTAAAAAGAGCATCTAAATTGGATGATTTGAGTTGGCGTGAGCGATTGGCTTTGATACGCGGTTTGGAGGCTGCGGGAGATAGGGAGGCGGCTAGAAATATTTTGAATGTTTTTATAGAGAATGCTGAAATTGAAAATGATCAGATGCGTTTGAATGTGAGTGAGGATGTTACCGAGGAAATTGAGGCCACGGTACAGGTTGCAGCCATGGCCGCGGTTTTAGCACATCCGCAAGCTGATAAGCTGATGGCTTATGTGGAAGCTGTGTGGAACCATGAAGCGATGACCGATTTGGAAAGAGCGGTATATTTGGAAAAGGTTGTGCCGACTTTGGCTGATGTTGATGTTAAAATTGTATATGCCATTGGAGCAGAAAAAGGAGAGATCGATTTGAGCGAGTGGCCGTACCATACGATAACGCTTTTGCCGCAAGAGGTGGGTCAGTTTAGAGTGGTAAGTGTTAACGGACCGGCCGCGGCGAGTTTTGTGCGCAGAGTCAAGAGTGACATTAGCGAATCGAGTCCGCTTTTGAGTATTGACCGAAGTTATGACAAGAATTTGAATGAGCTTAATGAGGGTGACGATGTGCGCGTGAATTTGAGTGTAAGCTGGGACGCTCGCGCGCAGGACGGTTGTTATATTGTGCGCGACAGGGTGCCGGGAACAATGGTTCCGATAGTGAATATTAAATATGCCAGATGGCACAGGCTGGGCAATTGGTATCCGCATGAAGTGAATAAAGGCGAGATCAGCTTTATGGTTTGCAAGCGTGCAGAGCCGGTGAATATCAATTATACGGCGCGAGTGGTGGCGTTGGGTGAGTATATGGCCGAGGGTGCAATAGTACAGAGTATGCAGGTGCCGGGACTTGCGGCCAAGACTGAGCCGGTTACAGTGATGGTTAAATAAAAGGAGGCGGGCCAAGAGCTCGCTTTTCTGAACTGAGATTACCAGGATTGTAATTATGATGAACAGGATTATGAATTCGTATATTGCCAGCATGGCTGTTTTAGCTATTGTTATTTTGGGTTTTGGGTGCAATCAATCGTCCAACGTACAACGCGCAACGTCTAACAAGGTTGGGACCGTGGAGAGTCGCGATGGCACATATGGGCGGAGTTTGATTATAAATACACGTTTTGTGCAAGAAGCGGAATTTGCAGATACTGCTGTGCTTAAAGCACGAGAGTTTGATGGTTATGCGGTTGCGGGGATTGTTAATCATCACAGTTTGGCAATGGATTTGCAGGCCGGTTTTTTTAAGTCGCTTGCGTCAACGCGTCCGAATATTAAGAGATTTGTCGTTATTTCACCGGATCATTTTTTGGCCGGAGATTTGATTTCGACTCACGGATTTGTTTATGCGACACCGGCCGGGGAGGTGGAGTCGCAGGCACTGGAAGTGGAAAGTGTATATAATGCAAAGAATGTTAGTGTTTTTCAAAATGAGCATGGAGTTGGATCTTTGGCGCCGTTTATCGCGCGAGAGTTTCCGGGGGCGGTAATGATTCCGATTTATTTAAGGCCGGAGGCGAGTGAAAATCAGTTGAAGAAACTTGGAGTATCTGTCGCGGAGCTGGTGGACGAGCGGACTTTTGTTATCTTGTCGTCGGATATGAGCCATTATCTGACAGATGAGCAAGCTCGAGAGAATGACAGAATGACTTTAAGCTGGATTCAAAGTCAGGAATGGGAAAAATTACAATCCGCAGGCGATGATTATACGGATTCGGCGCAAGGGTTTGTTGTGCTTGAGGCGATGTTTGAGCACTTAAAGCAGAAAATTGAATTTGAGTTACTGGATTATGCGGTTTCGACCGATTATGGCGCTGATCCGAATGAGACGACCAGTTATATAAATGGATTTTACTTATAATCGATCACTAACGATTAACAAAGGCATTTTTGACGAATGTTGCTTTGTGATACTGGGATTTGGGAATTTGGAATTTAAATTTTGTAGGGGCGCGTCTTTGTGATTGTCCGTGCCATAAGGTCAAGAAAACCGACTAGGTCGGTTTATTTGATTGGCTTGGTGACTTGGTGCAAGCGTTCCAGGGTTTCGAGAAGGTCGGCTTTGGTGAGGTCTTTGTCGAGATGGCGGGTGATGAGATTTTTAATGTCTCGTGAGAGATACTCGTTTATTAGATTGTAGAGCTCAGTGGGCATGATGCATTGGATGTCTTGGATGCCGTGGTCATCTATCAAGTCGGTTAGAGCATCCACGATGTTTTTGGTATAGTGCTTACGGTCTTCTTCTTTATTGTGCGCCGCGTCACTATGCGCGCGGATGCCTTTGCTAACTATTACCGTGCTTTCAGAGTCAGGATAAGCCGGATCGCGTGATTCTATGGCGCGTAGTTCATTGATGTTTATTTCTTGAGCTTTATAGATGATAGTTTGGCCAAAGTTACCGATTAAAATCAGAGTTGGATTTGTGAAGTGTTGGAGGTTTTCGGGAAGTATCATATTAATTAACAGTTAACGATTAACAATGTCGGAGTTGCTGGCGCGATATTTTAATATTTTATAGAGACGTTTCGTTGGATCGTTTTAATTTAAATTAAATCCAGTTTTAATTTTTTAAGATAGTCTTCAAACGGTTTGTGAAAGTTGTGTTTGGAGTTGATACCTTTATAGATTGACGCAAGTAAAGGAGTACGCGCGTGGAGGCGTTTGGCGAGTTTGATGCCCAATTTTGAAGCACGGATGCCTTCGACGGTTGTGAGGCCGAGTTTGGTCGGATCGTTGGTTTTGGATGTGACGAGTTTTTGGCCGTAGGTGCGGTTGTGGCCATGAGGCGAAAGGCCGGTTACGAGCAGGTCGCCCAAGCCGGCAAGTGAGGGTGCTGTTTTGGAGTCGGCGCCGGCGCGCAACATGATGCCCGTCATTTCGGAGACGGCCATGGTAATAACCAATGCTTTGGAATTGGTGGGGTACTTAAGACCGTCGCAGAAGCCGAGTGCTATAGCGTAAGGGTTTTTGAGCGCCGCACCCAAACCCACTCCGAGTAGATCTTTGCTTTCCGCGCTTTTAATGTGTTTATGGCGCAAAAGATCGGCTAGGTGTTTGCGCGCGCTGTCATCGGCGCAGGCGACTACAAAAGCAGTGGGCGTGTCGTGCGTGAGTTCTGTGGCTATGGCCGGGCCGCCGATCATGCAAGTTCGTTTTTGATTAGCTTTGGGGAGATTGTTTTTTACGCTTAAGACGATCGGTTTTAAGGTTTGCGGATCCAGACCTTTGGTAATGCAGGCCACGGTTGTGTCTTTGCGTAAAAATGGTTTGGCCTGGGTGGCAACTTGTATCGCGGCATGTGAAGGTACGGCCAGAATCGCCACGCGCGCTTCTTTTAAACAAGTATCAATGTCGGCTAGGGCGCGGACGTTATCGGGCAGGCGTACGTTGCGGAGGTATTTTTTATTGCGATGTTTTTTGTTGATTTGTTGGAGCACATCGGGTTCGATGCAGTACATGTTGACAGCATGACCTTGGTGGCCAAAGTGATAGGCTAGGCCGGTACCGACGTTACCGGCGCCAAGAATTGCGATATTACTTTTCATAAATATTTCCATTATATTGTACCGACTTTACAGTTGTGAGTCTAATTATGACGTGACCAGAGAGAGATGTTGTTTTCTTGATAATCGAGTTGCCAGTTTTTGTTAAAATACGGGTTGTATTTTTCTTGATCAGTTATGACGTGACTGATGTTATTTTTGTTTAAAAAGTTATTGAAGACGGTTGAGCTGGTTGTGTATCGCCAGGCATTGAATTCGTGCAGGCGCTGTTTAAAGTTGGGAGTTTCGTGAGTATGCGCAATCCAAACTTGGCGCTCGGTGTGGGCCGGCGACCAGAGGCAGGTGTAGAGATTGGTGCTGATAGTGAGGGAGTTTTCGGGCGAAGATTTAAGCTTTTTCCAAGCGGTTAGAGTTTGGTTGGAAGTGTAAAAGTAATTGTACCAGGCAGGGTCGGTGGCGAGTGCCAGTTGTGACTGAAGTAAATGAATAAAAGGGAATGCGAGTAAGATGAGGAGCGCGGTTTTTAACACAAAGTCGGTTTTGGGTTTGAGGCTATGATAGATGTGAAGCCAGAAGGGCAGGGTAAGGATTGTTAGCGCGGGTAAAAGAGTTTGTGTGAATTTTCGATTCCAGGGCAAGGGCAGGAGCATGCAGATTATCGCGGATAATAACCAGATCCAAACCCAGGTTTTACTTGTGAAATTGAGTTTGTGTTTGTTCCAGAGGATCCAGATAAAGGCGATAATGAGAGGTAACAGCATGATGAGCCACATCCAGAATGGGTCTAAAGGCAATGTGTTGGTGATAAAGTGGTGTTGGCGCAGTTTGGCATCTTTAAGGATTAAATAAAAGTAATAGATTGCGCCGGGGAGCATGGCGGTGTTTAGTATGAAAAAATGCAGAAATGATGTTTTGGTGCGCGTATACGCATAAGCAAAAAGACCGATCAGACCGTAAATGGGTATATAGTAAGGGTGAAAGCTGACATGGTAGGTGATGGTAAGCCAGGGAAGAGCTGAAAGTTTGCGATTTTGTGTGATGATTTGCCAGATCCAGCGTGTATTTAAGAGCAGAAGCGCGGGAGAGAGGATCATGTGAGCGCCGCCGAGCAAGATGGGAGCGAGCGCGAATTCGTTGGATAGATCCGCGGGCACAGGGGAGTTGATAACCCAGGAGTTGGTTACGCTCATGTAAACGGAGTAGATCCAGCCGGTACTGATTCCAAAGAGCATTAGCAATGAGGCGAGATTGGTGTCTTTTTTGTTTTGCGTGACGCTTTTAGCCGTGACGTAGAGGGCGAAGGCCAAGATGATTGTGGTTATAATGCGGAGCATCTCATGCGTTTGAATGGGAGATGCGCCAAAGCGGACGATCAATCCGCCAATAGACCAAAAAGGGTCAAAGCGCGTGATGTGGTCGGCTCCCGCGTAATAATTTTTCAATAAAAAAGATTCAGATGCTTGGTTGATATAATTGAGGTAGACCGCTGTGTCGCTGGAGTTAGTAATGGTGGCGCCAAGCCAGGCGTGATCGTGTGGAGTTAGAGCCAATATGCTGAAGATGGTTGTATATTGAAAAGCCAGCATGATGAATGCCAACAAAAAAGCAAAACGCCATTTTTTAAAAAAATTACAAATTACAAATGATAAATTAAAAATTTTAGACATCATTTGTTTATATGCGTTATTTTGTTAGGGGAACTACTATGTTGTAGGGAATTTCGGTGCCGTTTATGGTTTGGATGCCGCTGCCAACCAGTGCGGGAACCAGATATGTGTAGTTATATTTATTACTTCTATCAAGGCGGACAAATGAGAAAAAAGTTTCATTGATGTCGACTATTCCCTCCGGCTCTCCACCTAATCCGCCGTTTAACATGTTGGCGCGCATTTGTTGTTCGGAGATGGCCGGGTAGTCGGAGCGTGCGGGTTCGGCTGATAGTGTGATCCAGCCGTATTCCACGGCCAGAGTTTGAGCGTTGAAGATTAGAAAACCACCGATTTCGGTTTTGCCGTCCGCGCTTGTAATATTGCGTTTATCGATGACCAAATCGAAGATTACTGGCAAGCGGGAAGGAAATTGAGCTGGCAAGCATGTCGAGTTTTCGTCTTTGGGGGGAGGAGCGCTTATTATGTCTTTGGCGGTTTTGATGCGACGTAAAGCGGTTAATGTGTTTTGATTTACGCAAGTTTCCTCGGCAATTAATTTGCGTTGCCATTCGCGCCAATCGTTTTGGATCCGAGAATTGTTGTACAAGGTTGGATCCAACCCTTCGGCCAGTAAAAAATCATTAACAGCCAATTCAATTGTCGCGTTATCGGGCCAGGCGCTAATTAAAGGTTGATTGGGTGTGTTATTGGCGTTGGCATATGTAAAGCGACGTTTGTTTGAATCATAAGAGAGGACCTCGCCATCCGTATTGGTCCAGGTAAAAGAAATTTCCAAATTAGTCGCATCTTTTCCTATTAAGCCGACGGGCATGTTTATCGAGCTGGTGAGGTTTTGAAATTGAGTATCGTTAAGCCCGTTGGGAGGTAGTCGTAGAACAGTTACGTCGGGTTGCAGTGTAGGTAGGTTGGTATTGATGCGTACCATGGAATCGGTTTGGGGTACGTGAGGCGTGGGCGGGATCTCGCCAAATCCTTGTAGTTGAGGGATGTTGTTATTACCAAAAGAATCGAGAGGAGCCGCTACATTTACTGTAGATATAGGTTCAAAACAGCCTTGCGCCATAAATAAAATTGAGATTAATCCAATAAAAAGAAATTTTTGCCTCATAATAAGAATATTATAACATGGGACGACAAAACTGATAGCAGACATGCCGGCATCGCCAGCGAAGTTTAGCTCTGTTTGGCTAAGACTGGTGGGAGTAGCCGATAACAGATGGTTTACTGTTGTTGCCAGATATAAATACAAGTTACCGAATACTTGTCATCGGTTTTGGGATTTGCAATTCTTGACAAGTGTTGAGGGGTGATTTATATTCCTAGCTAAATACTAGGATATTATGAATAGTTTATTCAGGGTTTCAGCCAAGAATCACGCGGGAATGATATTAATGACGATTCTCGCTGAACGAGAATCTCGTCCCACGTCTCACGTCCCACGCATCGAGTTGGATGAGGTTTATGTTTCATTGAAGGATGTGGCGGTTAAGATGGGTTTGTCGGTGAAGTTTTTGGAGGAGATCGCGGCGGCTTTGAAGAAAGCAAAATTGATTGTAGGCAGGAAAGGTCCGGGCGGCGGATATAAGCTCGCGAGATCGGTTAAGGATATTTCGGCTTATGATATTTTAGTGGCCTTGGAAGGACAGATCGCGCCCATGGGTTGTGATAAGTCTATTTGTCCGTTTGCGGAAAAGTGCGCTTCGAAGGCTTTGTGGGAATTTTTGTACAAAGATTTGATTAAGTCGCTTAAGAAGATTAAATTAAAGCAGATAAGTAATAGATAAAGTGCGAACAATAAACAACAAAGAGTTATGAAAGACAATAATAGTCAAAAGTTAAACGTTAAACTTCGAGAGGTATATTTAGATCACGCAGCCACGACGCCGGTTGATGCGCGCGTCATTCGCGCCATGATGCCATTTTTTGATACGCATTACGCAAACCCATCATCTTTGCATGCGCCAGGTCAAAAGGCCGGGCAAGCGGTTGCGGAAGCTCGCAATTCGATTGCCTTGCACTTGAACGCTCATGCCGATGAGATGGTTTTTTGCTCGGGCGGTACCGAATCGGATAACTTGGCGATATTGGGGACTATTGATGCGTCGCGGGCGGAGCTTAAGAAACTTCATGGTAAAAAAGCAATACCGCATGTAATTACTTCGGCAATCGAGCATCCGGCTGTGCTGGAACCTTTGCTTAAATTGGAATGCAGAGGTGATATTGAATTGACTCGGATAAAACCGGATGTAAACGGTGTTGTGGTCGCGGAAACCGTGGCTAAAGAGATTAAAGATACGACAGTGCTGGTTACAATCATGTACGCGAATAATGAAATAGGTACGATTCAGCCAATAGCAGAAATTGGAAAGTTAATTTTAAAATATCGCAAAGTAAATGAGAGCGTTTTCCCTTATTTTCATTCGGATGCTTGTCAGGCGGCCGGGTACTTGGATTTGAATGTTGAGAAATCGCATGTTGATTTGTTGACTATAAACGGTGGAAAAATTTACGGATCCAAAGGAATCGGATTATTATTTGTGCGTCGCAAGGTAAAAATTGAGTCGCAGGTTTTTGGTGGCGGTCAGGAGCGGCGTTTGAGGTCGGGAACCGAGAATGTGCCGGGAATTGTGGGGCTCGCCAAAGCGCTCGATATCGTACAGGCAAAGAGAGAAAGGGAATCTGCGAGATTGACAAAGCTCCGTGACAGGTTGATTGCCGGACTACTCAAGATTGAAAAATCACGCTTAAACGGTGACGCTAAAAATCGCTTGCCGAACAATGTTAATGTTTCATTTATGGATATTGAAGGTGAGGCGGCAATGTTGTATTTGGATGCCAAGAGAGTTTATTGTTCTACGGGTTCTGCTTGCGCTTCGACTTCGCTTGATCCTTCGCATGTGATTTTGGCGTTGGGCATGAGTTATGAGGCAGCGCATGGTTCGATGAGATTTACTTTGGGTAAGTCTACGACTAAAGGAGATGTTGATTATGTGGTTAAGATTATGCCGGATATCGTAAAGCGTTTAAGAGAGATCAGCCCGGTGTCGTTGGATATGAAGTCATTTAATTAGAAATCAGTATTTAGCAAATAGCAATTAATAAGAAAATTGCAGAGACGATTCCTATGCGGTCGTGAAGCAAGAGACATGAATAGTATGAATAATAAGAAAAGACAAAAACAGGTTGATATAGCGCCGGCAAAAAATGGTGGCTCTGGTTTTTATTCTGATGTTGTAAAAGAGCATTTTTTTCATCCTAAAAATTTCATGGAAGATGAAAGTGGTTATAAAGCGGATGGCCAGGGAATGGTTGGGAGCCCGGCTTGCGGGGATGTGATGCGAGTTTGGATTAAAGTTGATGAGAAATCGCGTCGCATCAAGAATTTGAAATGGAAGACATTTGGTTGTGCCAGCGCGATTGCGGCAACATCCATGATGAGTGAGATGGTTACCGAAAAAGGCGGTATGACGTTGGAGCAGGCACGAGCTTTGCGGCCGCAAGATATCACAGAACGTTTGCATGGTTTGCCCACGCGCAAGATCCATTGTTCGGTGTTGGGTGATAAGGCGCTTAGAGCGGCGATTAATGATTATTACCGTAAGGTTGGTGAAACCGATAAGATAGATATTGAAGCCGGGCGGATTATCGACAAAGTTTTAAAGATTACGGATCATGATATTGAGGAGGCTGTGCTAGACGGAGCTATGACATTGGAGGATGTGCAAAAAAAGACCAAAGTTGGGACGGGTGATTCGTCGTGTATTCCGGAAGTGGAGCAGTTGATTAGATTTTATAGAGAGAAGTATTTTGGAACTGAATAAATTTGAAGTATTCAGGACTGCCTGAATAGTGCGATATTATCGAGTCGCTTATGGAGCGTCTTGACTTTTTTGCGGTTTTTGGTATGTTTACTAAGGCACTTTCAGAAAGGAACGTTGTCATGGAGCAATATTATATCGGTTTTTGCGTGATCAACGAGCTCGATGGGTCGCAGATGCAAGTGGAGATCGTGTTGAAAGCCTGGACGGATGAGGAGGCGGAGGTTGCATTTCGGCACTGGAAAGGCAAGTATCCGACTGATTATGACGGCAGGCGGATTATTGGAAAACCGGGTTTGTATTGTTTGCGGAAAGTCGCATAGGGATTGTTGATAAAGATAAAGACCAGGTACTTTATTCGTTTTGATGCTTTGATGGTACCGCCTTGCGGTGACGTGAGCGAGACTCTCAAAGCTTTGCTGATTGCATCTACCGATGCAGAGGCGACTCGTGAATTTGAGGAATTTTGTTATGAGCATCCGACTCATTATGAAGGGAGATTGATTACTTCCGGCAGGTGTTACATCAAAGGGATTATCATGCGAGAAGGTTAGACTTTGGGAGCGTAAGCTCTTTTTTTGATATTGACGAAAGTGGCTATGAGGATTAAGCTAATGGCATATGGAAAAGAAAATCGTAAAAATTGAGGTTGACCGCGACGCATGCATTGGCGCGGCGCCTTGTGTAACCGTTGCTCCGGGGGTGTTTCAGTTGGATGAAGAAAATAAAGCGATTATTGTTGATGCCAAAGGCGCGGATGATGATACGATTAAACTTGCCGCCGAAAGTTGCCCTGTGCAGGCTATTAAATTGTTTGATGAGGATGGAGAGCAGATTTATCCTTGATGATTACCGATTACCGATTACCGGTTACTAAATACTTATTATTTTTCGAAAGTCTGAGAGCTTCTAAGAGTCTCGAAATCAATTGTAAATAAAGATATCGCTAATGCGATTTTTTTGTTAACCAGATAAACCACCCGCGTTAGCGGGTGTGTGCGTTTAAAAGCG
>CAYFST010000025.1:4364-17408 GCA_964345995.1 uncultured Gammaproteobacteria bacterium | reverse complement strand
AAAAAATGAGGCCACAAAAAATAATAAAACTTTAGAGGATTTTTTCCAAATTGAAGATTTTGATGAACTGATTTGCATCTTTTGGCTAATTATAACACATTTGCCGCTTAAATTATTGACAGGCTTGATAGGCGGCCATTTTTTTGGCATGCAAACCTTCGTTGCCTTGTTTTTTGCCTATGTAAGACCAAAATGCGGCAGAAGGGTTTTGTTTGTTTTTTTGTATACCCGGGTTTTCGATTATCGCCCTGATGCCTCCTTCCACGGTGAGCAGATCAGCGCCGGTAAAGCAGGTATCGCCAATTTGCGCGCTCCAATGGCCGTCGCAGTGGCAGGTGTTGTTGTTTACACAGGCCGAGGGGATGGTATATTGGCTTATTCCGAAACCATGGCTAAAACGCGTATCCAAGCCGTAGTCGGGTTTACTCGGGTCAAATTCATCGTCATTTAAGGGCATGACAGATTTACGGCCGCCATCTATTCCGGCAAGCTCTTGGCAAGTCGGATAAGCAGGATTAGCTTTGCCATTAATAACTCTATTACAGTCGGCCGGGTAAATAGGGAGATCGGAATCAAACGTTTCACCTGAATAAAATTTGCGCGAGCGTAGGAAATCTACTCTTGATTGCGGTATTCTGGAGTTCAGTTTTTTAAAATTAACGGCAAAGTTTTCATCATGACCTATGGCATTGGGTTGTCCACCGGATTCGGTTTTAATTATGGCGGCTACAATACAAGGGTCGATACCTTCTTTTTGCGCTATTTCTTTTGCTTTTGTGTAGATTGCCGAGGAGGGTATATTTTCGTTACTGCTTTTAAATTTACTGCCGCTTATTGCCGCGTTGCGCGTTTTGGGACTGATGAGTTCAAGCGGTTCTTTTTCTATGAAGGGCACAGTTAAGGCTCCGAATTTGGTGAGATTGGGATTAACATTGCTTAAAATTACATAAGCTCCGATTAGAATTACTAAGCCCATTAGTGAGTCTTTTATAATTTCTTTACCTTCTTGTTTCAGTTTGGCGCCAGTTGATGACATTAGATAATAGTAACCGCCCAAAATGACCATGATAGCAGTGGCGATAAGACCGGCTCCCAATAAGAATTTATAAACAGCCTGGATGTATTGTCCTAGATAAGGGATGATGATTTGGTTATTTTGCAAGTAAGGATCAGTGAAAGTGAGGTTGGGGATATCGACATTTAGATCGATCAAGGCAGGTGTAAATTGAGTTTGATCATCGGATTCTTGCGTAGGTTCTTCGGCGTCTTGTTTAATAGTCAGAGATTCCACAGTAAAGGCCAAAGTGGGCACGGGTTTGTTGATACAGATGCCACTGTCGGAGATTTTACGGCAAGAAGCATCTTTGGTTTCCAATTCGCAGTCGGCGTTTGCGAATTCCTCATTATGCTGAGCCAGGTTTTCGCAATTGCCAACATCTTTTTGAATACAAAAAGTACCGTCTATATCCGGATGGGTACATTTGCAACAAGCGGCATCAGCCCTTACGGGGAAGAATAAAAAAACGCTAAAAATCAACACCGCGCAAAGAGGTGTTATTGTTTTTGCGTGCAAAAGTTTATTTGCGTATGTATGTTTTAAGCGCATTTAGTACAGTTTCTTGGTTTGCTGATTGGGATGGGATGGCTTGAGTGCCCACAAAAATAAAGGGCGCGACATCTATGCCATCTCCTTTAGCTCTATTGATATCCGTAGAAATTTTATTTCTGATAGATGTATTAAATTGGCAAGCTTTGATAATTTCGGGTTGCATCGTGGTTGCCTCAATAGTATTGCGAATATAACCGGTTGTAAGCTTATCCGGATCTGCTTGCAGGAACAAATGATGTAACAACCATTGATGTGAGCCGAATAAGCGCGAACATTCTGAAGCGACCGCGCTTTCATAGCCGATATGTCCATCATCGCTGCTTTCGGGCAAATAACGGTAATTCAGGCGTACCAAGTTGCCGTAGGGTTCAAGTACGCTGATGATATCTATCAGTAGTTTGTTTGATTCGGGTTTTGCGTAGTCGCCATAAAAAACGACTCCGTATGTTGATGAAGGGGAGCCTAATAAAAACGCGTCATCGGCATTAATGGCGGGTGGTTTAATTTGTTCATAAGGGACTTCTTTGGCGGGGATTTTTTCTCTTAATTCTTTGGGAGGTGAACCGGCGATATATGTTTCTTTGCTATTTTTATAGATTCCGTATATTGCTTCACCGATGAATAAAACAATGGCAAATATTATGATGCCTATAGCTAATTTTTGGGGATTAAAATGCAAATGCATAAATTTGATTATTTTCAGTTGCTATCAATTATTGTCAATTATTTTGAGTTACTTACAGTTAATTTTATTTAGTATCAATTGAATTATTGCAGGTTGAAGCGGTAGAGTTTGCCGGTATTGCTATCGGTGTAGATCAGAGCACCGCCATCAGGGCTAATTGCCGGAGAATTGATAGAACGCGGGTGCACTAAACGATTAATTTTTTGGGCCGTATTATTGGTTAAATCAATACGGTAGATATCGTCGGAAACCGAATTAACCAATTCCCGATCCAATGCGGCTCCGGCCGGCAAAGAAACGGGAACTCCGCAGTAAACAGTGTTATTGTCAGCCCAGGCGCATTTATCTGCCCATGTATTTAAATTAAGCCTACGGCGATTTTGACCAACCAAACTGCCGTTGGCATCAGAAATCCAAAGAGTGGGTTTGTACTGGTCACGCGAGTGATAGATGCTATAGAGAAGCTGTTTTCCGTTGGGTGACCAGGATGGTAAGAAACCTTTGCCCGGAACTTTGAGAGGAGGGAGTTTTTGATGATTTTTACCTAAAAGAAGGATTTCTTCGGCATTATCAGGTTGAGGTTGCCCTGTTTTGGAGAAGCCTATAACTTGGTTGTTGGGCGACCAGCTTGGTATGACTCGATCGGCATTATCGCCAAGCTCGTAGGCTGCAGTAAGTTCGTTGCCATTCGGGTCCGAGTGGATCAAATAGCGATTGTTTGGATCCAGGCCTATACTTTTCGCGACTATTTTATTATCCGTTGAAGCGAAAGTGAAATCTTCCCAGTGCTTAGGCAGAGTAACTTGGCGTTGAGTGTCAAAATTATAGCTGATATTACTACCGTCCGGGAATTCCAAAATGACTTGGTTATCTATTTTTGACCAGCTTACCGTTTCTACATTTAAAAATTGTCGATCTGAAAGAGCCAGGGAGTTGCCGTCTTCATCTAAAATATAAAACCTTCCGTCGTTTGGATCGTAATAACGAGTTCTGCCGTCTTCGGATTGACTTGTGGCTTGGGTTACTTTATCGAGCAGTAGTTCACTTTCCGTATCGGTTTCCGAAGGGGTAATATCGCCGGCAATCGGAAGCGGAGCAACCTCGGTTTGGCCGGGCGGGACGTCTTGGTCCGGAGTTCTGTCGTTGGTTTCGCCAAATGTACCGGAATACGCGGATCCGGTTTCTGTTGCGGGGGGCTCCGGTTGCGGCAAGGGCTTAAAGAAGAAATAATACAGGGCGTAACCCGTGCCTATGGTAAAAGAAATGAAGAAGATAATGAAAATTATCTTTTTTTGTGTTTCGGTTATGCTAATCATAGATTAATTATAACGGAAAAGGCCGGGCTTAACAATTATAAAGAGTATCCAAATAATTCCAGTACGCCGAAGTAATCCAAGCCAAAAACAAATCCGGTAAGCATAATCAAACCGGCCATTAACAGCCAAATTAAGCTGGTTGAAGTTAATGCGCTAAAACAAGCACTTCCGCATAACAAGCAATCCATGCACAGATAGGTAAAATCTTCCAATAAATAAGTTTCCGGTATTATTTTACTTTTCAAAGTGTACTTATTGATCATCTGTATATTAGCCGTGATAAATAAAACTATAAGGCTAACTACCGTGATTCCAGCTGCCAATTCACCGGTTTTGATAAGATTCCATAGAGTTTTTGCCGTTTTTGCGGCTTTGCGCGCTGCTTGGACATTTCCGCGAGCACTTTGCACGGTTTGGAGTGTTTTGGCTGTTCTTTCCGCGCCAATGGCTTGTGCAAACTGTTGAGCTTTGGCGGTTTCGGCAGTGCCTTTGCCCGTGGGAGCTTGTCCGCCCGGAAACATGCCCGCGCTTGCTTGAGAAGCCGGTGTTGCTTCGGTTGCGGTGGATTCGGTTTGCTGTTCGGAGCTTGGCTGTTCTTGAGATGAAGCACCGAGTGTGGTGGCTGTGCCGGCTCCCGCTTGAGATCGCGTGGCACTCATTTTATCGTGTTCCATTTGCATGGCACGTTGGCGTTCCAAATCGCTTTGCATGGCTCCACCTTCTTTATCTAAGTCCTTGCTTGGAGATGGTTCGGCCATGGATCCGGGAGGCGTGGCTGCTTTTTGACTATAAGCACCATTGTCGGTAAGTGGGTCGTATTGACCGGGCAGAACAGTAGAGCTGGCATCACCCGTTTCGGCGAGCATCTCTTCGCGTGTTTGGTCTAAGTTGTTATCGTTTCTGGCTCGTTGTTGGTCGGAGCCGAGTTGTGCCGCAAGTTGATTTTGACTCACAGGCCTTGCAATTGCTTCAGGGCCAATGGAATGGGAAGTTGTTGTTTTGCGCTTGCCATCCTTTACAGGTGTGGCGGAAGCTGAGCCGGTCGGAGAAGGGGGAGTGAGTTTACTTTTAGGAGCGATTCTTTCCAGATTTATTTCCGGGGCTTTTTTTTGCAGGTTTGAGTTATCGTTGGCCGCGATTGGCGAGTAATCGCGTCTTTTTTTGGCATTCAAAGATGAGCGATTATTATCGCTTGCATTTGGATTTAATTTTCTGGCTGAACTGCCGTTGGGCATACTAAATCAATCTATTAGCGATTAGCTGATGGCGGATAGCTATTTTAGTTAACTAACAGCTATCGGCATATCGCTGTGGATTGATGTTGTTATTTTACCAGAATTTTGTTGTTTTGTGTGGAAAACGAAATACGTCGCTTTTTTCTATGTTTTATCAGATAAGATGTGATAGCCGATGTGATTTCACGTTCCACCAAGCGGCGGATAGCTCTGGCGCCTTCTTCGGTGGCCAAAGGTTGCCGCATTAGCCAGTTGCGGACAGAATCGGGTACATGGCAAGCTATTTTCTGTACTTCGTTTAAGCGATCGCAAACGGTTTGGATTTCTTTATCCATAATAATCCGCAGATCCTTTTCGTTTAATGCTTGAAAGGTGATTAGTCTATCGAGCCTGTTTAACAATTCAGGCTTGAATCTTTCTTTAATATCGGTGTCCATAAGCAAACCGGATGTTGTTGTTTCACCTCCAAAACCAAGATTTTTTTTGTCAACAGTATCGGATCCGACATTGGATGTAAGTACAATATATGTATGCGCAAAAGATATTGTACGGCCGGTTGCGTCTGTTATTTTACCGTCTTCCAGAATTTGCAAAAGCGTGTGTTGTACATCGGAATGCGCTTTTTCTATTTCATCGAAACAGATCACAGAGTGCGGTTTTTTACGTACGGCATCAGTAAGTTTGGTGCTTTCGCGATAACCTACATAGCCAGCCGGGGAACCGATTAATTTGGCTATGGTATGCGGTTCGGCGAATTCGCTCATATCCAATTTTATTAGAGAATCTTCGCGCGAAAAAATTTCTTGTGCGATGGCGCGAGCAAGTTCGGTTTTTCCGGTGCCGGAAGGACCCACAAAGAGCATAGACGCTTTGGGTCGCTTGCGATCTTGCAAACCCAGGCGTCCGCGTCGAATGACGTCGCAGGCGGCATCAATCGCTTCTTTTTGTCCGAAAATTTGTTTTCCAAGCCGATTTTCCAATCCGTGCAGTTTTTCACGTTCTGAGGATAAAACCATTTCCAACGGGAGATCGGTAATACGCGATACGACAAGAGCTACATCTTGCGCGCCGATTGTGGGCGTGGTTTTGTTTTGTTGCGCAAGCTGTTCGTCTTCCATTTTTTTACGCTTTTTTAACAAAGTGTCCACCTCTTTGGTGGTTGTTTCAGCTCTATCTAATTCATTGTCGTGCAAATGTTTTTCGGAGGAGTTGAGTTTTTCCTGTATAGCGGCATCTAAAACCGCCAAGCGTTCGTGAAATTCGCGTGATTGGCGTTTGGCAACCGCTGAAGCGGCAGATTCGTCTAAAAGATCAACCGCTTTGTCCGGAAAAAGGCGATCGGTTAAAAAGCGTTCAGCAAAATCCACGGCGCTAACCAGTGCCCGCGGATGATATTTGACTTTATGATGCTTAGCGTAGGCCTGTTCCAAACCTTTAAGCATTTCCAATGTAGCTAAAGCCGTAGGTTCTTCTATTATTAAAGGTTGAAATCGGCGTTCCAGGGCCGCATCGGGTTCGATGTGTTTCTTGTATTCGGTCCAAGTTGTGGCTCCTATGCAACGAATGGCGCCGCGTGCCAGTGCCGGTTTTAAAATGTTGGCCGCGTCTAATGATCCGGAGGTTGAGCCGGCACCGACAATATTATGAATTTCGTCGATAAAAAGAATTATATTCGGGTTTTTTGACGCTTCGTCCACTATTTGTTTTAGGCGCGCCTCAAATTCGCCGCGGTACATGGTACCGGCCACGGTGGCCGCTAAATCTAAAGACAGAACACGGCTCGCATAAAGAGCGTCCGGTACGTCTCCATCGGCTATTCTTTTAGCCAAACCTTCCGCTATGGCGGTTTTGCCGACTCCGGGTTCGCCCAAGAGTATGGGGTTGCATTTGGTGCGGCGGATTAATATTTCCACCATGCGGTCGATTTCAGCATCTCTGCCTATAACCGGATCTAAATTAAGAGCAATATCTTCGTGTGTGATATCCCGTGCAAACGAGTCCAGTGCCGATATTTCCGGGTTTTTATTCGGTTCGGGCATGGGCATGCCGGCCAGGTCGTCGATTAGGGACGGATGATTTAGATCGTCCAAGTGCAATTGCTTTGAGGTTATTTCGTCGATATCCGGAAAGTTTGATTCTGATTTTAAAATAGACTCCAGTTGATTTTTGAGTTCGCTGATGTTTATTTTTTTAAGCTTGAAAAAAGCGGATATTTCTTTATTATCGGAATCAAGAATCGCATATAAGAGGTGTTCGGTGCCAACGAATTTATGTTCACGCAGATGAGCCGTGACAACGCATTTTTCGATTATTTTTTTAACAGGTTCGGAAAGATCGAGTGCCATGGCTGATTTTTTTTGCGCCGGTTCGCCGCGAAAAGCTTGATTGGCCGCTTCGGTTTTACAACCGGCTTTTTGCAGTAACTCACCGCCAAGGGAGCCTTTTTCACTCAGAAGACCGACTAAAAGATCTCCGGGTTCGATAAGTTCGCGGCCGTTGGAAACTGCAAAGCCCAAAGCTTTTTGCAAGGATTCTTTGAGATGGGTGGTAAATCTGTTAATTAGATCGTTGGGAAGCATATATATTCGTTGGCGTTCATTTTTAATTAAAAATGATGAAATCGCTTAGCGATATTAATTTTATTATGGATTTTGAAGCATACCGCGGAGTTCTGTGATGCGATCGTTTATCGGAGGGTGTGTGGCAAAAAGGCCGGCTGCACGTTCACCTAGGGATTTTGCTTTCGGGTCGGATATCCAGAGATGGTTGGTAGCGTTAGAACGTTTGCGCATGGGTTTTGCGTTGTCGCGGATTTTTTCCAGTGCGGATGCCAGACCTTCGGGGTAGCGTGTGAGCAGAGAGCCCGAGGCGTCGGCCAGATATTCGCGGCGGCGCGAAATGGCAAGTTTGATAAGTTCGGCAATTACAGGGCTTAAAATTATGAAGATAAGGCCGATAACCAGAAAAATTCCGTTGCCACCTTTGCGGTCACTAAAGAGCGCGCCACGAAACATCCAATCCCCAAGTATAATCAGCGCGCCGACAAGTACTCCGATTAGTACCATCAGGCGAGTGTCATAGTTTTTAATATGAGCCAGTTCATGCGCCAGAACTCCTTCGAGTTCGGTTTTGTCGAGAATTTGAAGCAAGCCCGTAGTGACAGCCACACTGGCGTTTTCAGGATCGCGTCCGGTGGCAAAGGCGTTGGGTGAGGAGTCGTCGACAATGTAAATGCGGGGGCGAGGAATGCCGGCTGTAATGCTTAAATTTTCCACTGTATTCCAAAGTGTGGGGAATTGCGCTCTGTCTGTTAATTCGTGAGCTCCGAGACTTTTTAGGGTTATTTTGGAGCCGACATACCAAGAAATAAGCGTCCAAATGCCGGAAACGGTGAGCGCGATGATTAAACCGGTGTAGCCATAACCATTAATTTGGCCATAAATATAACCAACAGCGGCTAAAATGCCGATGAATAAGGCGATAAGAATCCATGTTTTTCTTTTATTGGAATCTATTTGATTATACATAACTGAAATAACCAAGGATACAAATTATAAGGATGCAAACAATATTCAACTAACAAATCTTATTTTTCAAATTTGGTTTTTTGCAATTTGATGCTTGTGATTTGTTTGTTTCTTGTTTCCTCGTGATTTAATTCGGATATTAACTTTTAGTGTCTAAAGTTCCGAACTTATTGTTCGGAACTCAGTGATACTATACGTTAGTTTGTTACTTGGTCTTTTGACTCTTCGGATGCCGGCTCAGGGTTTGTGTTGTCAGCCACGTTTTGCGGCGCGGAATTGCTGAAATCGACTTGAGGTACGGCTTTAGCCTCTTCTTCGGCTTCGAAGAATTTATAGGCGCTAAATCCGAGAATGGACGCAATCAGATTGGTTGGAAAAACTTGCAATTTAATGTTGAAATCGCGAACATTGCCATTGTAGAAGCGGCGAGAAGCTTGAATTTTGTTTTCAGTATCAGCCAATTCTTGTTGCAGATGTAAAAAGTTTTCATTAGCTTTGAGCTCCGGGTAGTTTTCGGCAACAGCGAATAAGCTCTTTAGAGCGCCCATGAGTTGGTTTTCACTATCGATCTTTTCGTCGATGTTTTTGGCCTGCATTGCTTGGGAGCGGGCTTCGGTTACCTGTGTAAAGACGGTTGACTCGTGTGAGGCGTAGCCTTTGACCGTGTTGATCAGATTGGGAATCAAATCATGACGGCGTTTTAGTTGCACGTCGATATCCGAGAATGCTTCCTCTGTGCGGTTTTTGGCTTTAATTAACCCGTTATAAACGGTGATTAGCCAGGCGCCAATAATAATAACGGCGATAAGTAGGATCCAGAAAATTGTCATAACTTTTCAAAATAATAATTAATATCAAATATTAAATAGCAAGAGTATTATTTGTTGATTCAGTTTTTTTTAAAAAACAAACTCTTGTTATTTGTCATTTGTTATTTTGATTTATATGCTTAGTGTAGACGAATATGCGTATTTGGTCAATCACAATCAATCAGATATTAGTATTGAGAAATCAGCAATAAATACTCATATTTTTGCTTGTATCGCAGGCGATTGTTTTCTATCTGTTTATTTGTGTAAATATAGACAAAAAATTAATAAAGCGAGATAATAGTATATATGCAAAAAGATTTTTATATGGTTTTTAAGTCTTATGACATCAGGGGTGAGGCTCCGGGTGTGATTAGCTATAATTTTGCCCAAAAATTGGGAGCTACCATCGTTGGGGTCCGAAATCCCGCAAAAGTGATGATTGGCAGGGATATGCGATCAACGTCGCCGGAGCTTGATAAGGCTTTGGTTGAGTCGTTTACAAAGCGGGGGGTGGATGTGGTAAAAATCGGTCTTTGTACAACTCCGATGTTCAATATATTAATGGGGATGGCGGATGGAAAGTATGATTTAGGGGTAATGGTTACCGCAAGTCATAATCCGGGAAAGTATAACGGTTTTAAGTTTGTAACCGGGGAGATGTTACCGTTGGGTCTTGGCAGTGGACTTGAGGAGATACGGGATAATTTTGATTTGTCCCATGTCGCCCGTCCCACGTCCCGCGTCGGGACGATCAGGGAGGATCCGGAGGCATTGGAGCGGTATGTTGATTTTGTAATTGAGAAAGCAGAGTTGCCGAAAGCTATGCCGGAGATGAAAGTTGTAATTGATGCAGGAAATGGTATGGCCGGGTATGTGTTGTCAAAATTATTGGAAAGTCTGCCTTGGCTTAAAGTTGAAAGGTTGTATTTTAAACCGGATGGTACTTTTCCCAATCACGAAGCTAATCCGATTAAAGGTGAGACTTTGAAAGATCTTAAGAAAAAAGTATTGGAAACAAGGGCTCAGATGGGTATAGCTTTTGACGGCGACGGAGATAGGATTGGTTTTGTGGATGAAAAGGGCGAGCAAATACCCGGTGATATCATGACAGCCATATTTGCTAAAATAGTGTTGGAAAAATATGGATCAGGCAAGGTTTTAAATGATGTGCGTTCTTCTTGGTCTGTTAAAGATATGATTGAGTCTGCGGGCGGTGAGTCGGTTTTTTGCAAGGTGGGTCATGCGAATATAAAAAATCAAATGAAAGAGGTTGATGCGGTTTTTGCAGGTGAGCTTTCTATGCATTATTATTTTAAAGAGTTTTGGAACATGGAGTGCGGTGATTATGCCATGTTGGTTTTGTTAAAAGAATTGACTAATCCTTTTCAGAGCTTGAGTGCTGTTTGGGAACCATTGCTAACATATTATCACTCGGGCGAATTGAATTTTGAAGTTGAGGACAAGGATGAGGTTATTGACAAAGTGGTCAATGAATACAAAAATAAGGCAACGAAAACAATAGATATTGATGGTTATCGTTTAGAGTTTGGAGATCCGAAAAAAGGAGATGCTTGGTGGTTTAATTTGCGCAAGTCAAATACGGAATCTCTCATTCGTTTAAATCTGGAGGCGACGTCTGAAAAATTGCTGAAAGAGAAGTTGGAGGAACTATCTAATTTAATCAACAAATACTAAATATTAAATACCAATGTAGGAAATGCGTTATTAAATAAAATGTATATCCCGGCAGGGATACTAAAATTGGTAATTAGTATTTCGTAATTTGTATTTAACCGAACGAAGTGAGTGTATGATTGGTTTATTTGATTCAGGTGTGGGGGGATTGACTGTTGTTAGGGATCTGCTAAAGAAGTTTCCAGATGTTAATTTTGTTTATTTGGGAGATACGGCCAGGTATCCTTATGGAAATAAGAGTAAGGAAACCGTAGAGAGGTATGCTTTGGAGGATGCTAAGTTTGTGATTGAACGTGGTGCTAATTTGGTAATTGTTGCTTGCAACACGGCAAGTTCCTTGGCGATAGATAAGTTGCGTAGCACATATCCGAATACTCAGTTTTTGGGAGTTATTACGCCGGCGGCAGAATTGGCAATCACGAACAGCGAAAAGTCGGTTGGAGTTGTGGGAACACGAGCTACGGTTGGATCGGAGATTTATGAACAGATAATTAGAGAACTGAATCCAAAGTTGAAAGTTTATCAAAAAGCCTGTCCGTTGTTTGTGCCGCTTGTTGAAGAGGGTATGTTTAAAGATCAAGTGACAAAGATAATGGCTAGGCGCTATTTAACATCGCTTAGGCAAAAGAATGTGGAATCTTTGATTTTGGGTTGTACGCATTATCCTTTTTTGCAACCGCTGATAGAGAGGTTTATGGGTAAAAAGGTGAAAGTGATTAATTCGGCTGAGGCGGTAGTGAATAAAGCTTTTAAAATGCGGCCGGAGTTATTCGAGCAGTCAGAGTCGTTTAAGCAGGTGATTGCGTTTACGGATGCTTCGTTTCATTTGGATCAGTTGGCTTCGAAGTGGTTGAAGAGGAATGTTAGGGCGGAGAAGGTTAGTATCTAGTAGCAGAAGTCCGTCAAGCGGGATTCTAAGGGTTTTGTGGACTTGATGGACTTGACTGATTTTTGACTGTACAAATGTAAGTTTTATGAGTAATATAAGCAATATGACTGTGTTTATCATTTTTTTATTAGTGCTGTCGGTTTTGGTTTTAATCCACGAGGCCGGGCATTTTTTTGCGGCCAGGATGTTTAAAGTCAAGGCCGAGGAGTTTGGCGCGGGTTTTCCGCCCAGGATATTTGGTTTTGTGCGTGAAAATGGAAAGTGGAAATATGTGGGGCGGAAAGATGAGAAAGAGTATAAAAATACAATTTGGTCAGTAAATTGGTTACCTTTGGGTGGGTTTGTGCGTATTAAAGGCGAGACGCCGGATGGTGGAGCTGATGACCCGGATTCGTTCCAGAATGTGGCGATTTGGAAGAGAGTGATTATTTTGGCGGCGGGTGTGATCATGAACTGGTTTTTGGCATTTGTTTTGTTTGCGGTAATTTTTATGATCGGAGCGCCGGCTATGCTGGAAGATGTGCCCGCAGGAGCGGTTGTGGAAGACAGGGCGGTTACTATTACACATTTGCTCGAAGGTCAGCCGGCGAATGAAGCCGGTTTGGAGGCCGGGGATAAGGTTTTAAGCATTGCCGGAGAGAAGCCGGATGATTATAACCAAGCTATTGATCTGATCGGCGCACAGGGTGAGGATGAGTTTGAGATAAAAGTTTTGCGTAATGAAGAAGAAATGAATTTTATTCTGGATCCTGAATATATTGAAGAGATTGATAAAGCCGGGATCGGGGTGGCTATGTCTGATGTGGGAATCGTGAGATTTACCTGGTATCAGGCGATTTATCAGGCGGGAATTTCGACATATAATTATACCAAGCTGATTTTGGTAGCTTTTGGAGGAATCATAAAAGATATCGTAACATTTAACGGTGTGAGCGAGGATGTTGCCGGGCCGGTTGGCATCGCGGTACTGACAGGTCAGTTTGCCAAGCAGGGAATTGTTCCGCTTTTACAATTTGCCGCTATTTTATCCATCAATTTGGCTATTATTAACTTTTTGCCAATTCCGGCATTGGACGGTGGCAGGGTTGTGTTTTTGCTTATCGAAAAAGTGAGGCGTAAGGCGCTTAGACCAAAATTGGAGGCCATGATTCACCAGATTGCGTTTTTGGCGCTTATCATTTTAATATTGTTGGTAACCCTTAGAGATATAGGTAAATATGGAGGGGCGATACTGGGAGGGATTAAGAATTTGATAGGAATATAAATAAATTAAGTC
>CAYFST010000025.1:0-4264 GCA_964345995.1 uncultured Gammaproteobacteria bacterium | reverse complement strand
TAGTACTTAGTCCTAGTACATAGTTAAGTGATCAGTGGACAGTGCTTAGTGAATGAAGATGCTTGGTATAACTAATTCGTAATTCGCGCAGATTCGTAATTCGTAGTTTTATGAAAGATCAATTAGAAGCATTGCGGCTCGAAATGACGAAAGAGTTCAAAATAGCGGAAACGCTAGAGGTTTTGGATGAGTTGGAAGTTAAATATCTTGGTCGCAAAGGCGAGCTCACGGCTTTGCTTAAAGGTTTGGCTGATGTCTCAAAAGAAGATAGGCCAAAGCTTGGCGCGTTGGCTAACAGTGTTAAGCAGACTGGGTTGGATTTGCTCGAGAAGCGACGTAAAGAGCTGGCCGACAGCAGGTTTGCTAAGCTTGCCGAAACGGAACGCTCGGATATGACAGAACCCGGAAATCGCCCGCCCGAAGGACATCTTCATCTTGTTACGCAAGCAATCCGCGAGATCACGCAGATTTTTGAGAAAATTGGTTTTTATCGTACGCGCTATCCGGAAGTTGATTGGGATTGGTATGCGTTTGAATCTTTGAATATGCCGCCTGATCACCCGGCGCGAGATGACTGGGAAACATTTTTTATGGATGCGGTTGAATCAGCAAAGAAAAAAGAGGGTAAAATGGTTTTGACACCGCACACTTCAAACGCGCAAGCGCATGAGCTGGAACGAGGGGAATTTCCAGTGAGGATGTTAAACATCGCAAAATGTTATCGTCGCCAGTCGGATGCTACGCACGCGCCTATGTTTCATCAGTTTGAGGGGTTGTATGTAGATAAAGGAGTGAATTTGACTCATTTGCGAGGCATCTTGGATTATTTTGCGGAGCAGTTTTTTGGTCCGGGTCGCGTATCGCGCATCCGACCGCATCACTTTAGATTTACGGAACCTTCGTTTGAAGTCGATATTTCCTGTGGAGTTTGCGGAGCGACGGGTAAAGTCGATGGCAAGAAATGCAAGGTTTGCAAGCAAGGCTGGCTAGAGATTGGCGGCGCCGGAATGGTGCATCCCAATGTTTTGATCGCATCCGGTGTTGATCCTAAAAAATATTCCGGTTTGGCTTTTGGTTGGGGAATAGAAAGGGTTGCGATGATGAAAGAGGGGACGCAGTTGGATGATATCAGGATTTTGTATCAGAATGATATCCGATTCCTAAAGCAATTTTAATATCTAGGAAGAAATTGATACCAGTCTATCAAGTCTGTCAAGCCGAAAGTCTATCAAGCTAATACAAACCAGCTTTATGGACTTGATGGACTTTAAGCTTGATGACTAAAATTATATGTCTGATAAATACGAACCATATTTAGAGCCATTGTTTATACCAGGAGTTATGGGGGTGCTCTTAGGGTTGGATATTGTATTTGATAGTTTTCTCCTTGGTCCTGGAGCAAGATACGATATATATGCTCAAATATATAATGTTGTAGCAAGCACCCTTACTCTATCATTTATTCCGATATCTTTAATTATTTTGTTATATGAAGCGTTGGTAATAGTTAAGGTTATTAAGCCTATTGTATTTGTTAAAACAAAAAGTAAATTCTATAAGTTTTTGAGGTGGTTATTAGCTGGGATGGGTGTTTTAGCTATTTTATCCATAACTTATATTCTTCTAATCGGTTTTCTTATCTTTTACAAAGGTGATTTTAAACCCGGTTAAAAATAAGTTATATTTATAACATATGAATTTATTAGTATCGTACGACTGGCTAAAAGAATATGTCGGTCTAGATAAAGTTCGGAGCACGAAGTCCGGAGCACGAAGCATGACGCCGGAGGAATTTGGGGCACAGATTTCGTTGTCTGGACCATCAGTTGAAAAGATTATCCCGCAGGGTGAAGATCTTGATGGTATTTATGTTGGCAAGATCGTGAAGATTTCCGACCATCCGAAAGCCGATAAACTGAAGCTTGTTGATGTTGACTTGGGTACCTTGAAGTCCCCTTTGGGAAAGGGAGAGACGAAGGGGGAATCGCGCATAGTTTGCGGGGGAACAAACCTCTACGAAGGTCAAATTGTCGCTGTTGCCGTTCCGGGGGCTAAGGTCCGCTGGCATGGTGAGGGAGATTTGATAGAGCTGGAATCAACAGAAATTCGCGGAGAGAAGAGTGATGGCATGATTTGCGCGGCCGGCGAGATTGGTTTGGGTGAGGTTTTTCCGGTGGAAGATGATCATGAGATATTGGATTTAGGGAAAGAGATTCCGGAATTGAAAGTTAAACCCGGAACAAAGCTGGCTTCCGCATTAGGCATGGATACGGATGTTGTGATGGATATTGAAGTCACCTCCAACCGTCCGGATTGTATGGGGCTTGTTGGTATTGCTCGTGAGGCCGCGGTTATTTGCGGGGCGCCGTTTAATTACCGTCCCACGTCGCTCGTCTCACGTCCTACGTCGAAGAATGATAAACTGAAGATTGAGATTGATGCTAAAGATGCTTGTTCTAGGTATATAGGAACTCGCATGGAAGGTGTTAAGGTTGGTCCGTCGCCATGGTGGCTTAAACGTCGTTTATTGTCTGCGGGGATACGTCCGATAAATAATCTTGTAGACATCACTAACTACGTGATGTATGAGACGGGGCAACCGATGCATGTTTTTGATGCGGATTCCCTCACCCCTAACCCCTCTCCCGCGGGCAAGAGAGGTGAACTTGCCATCAACGTACGTTATGCACGCAAGGGCGAGAAGATTTTGGCGTTGGATGGGAAGGAGTATGAGTTGCCGGATAGTGTTTTGGTTATTGCTGACGCGGAGAAGCCGGTTGCGATTGCAGGTGTTATGGGCGGAGAGGAGACCGGTTCTACTGAGAAGACTGTAAATATCGTCTTAGAGGCGGCTACTTTTGATCCTGTAGTTGTGCGCAAAGGATCGCGTAAGTTGTTATTGCAATCAGATTCGCAGTTGCGTTTTGAAAAGGGTTTGTCGCAAATCGGGCCTGAATCTGCTATGGCGAGGGCGATAGAACTTGTAAAAGAAATTGCGAGTGGCGAGGTGGTTGGAGCGCCGGTTGATGTTCAGCCTAAAAAGTATAAACCGCAAATTTATTCGATATCAGTTGATGAGGTTAATGCTTTGATTGGAGTTGAAATTTCAAAGAAGCAGATGGTCGATGTTCTTAAACGTCTGGGATTTATCCTTCGACAGAGCTCAGGGTCTTTAAAAATCGAGGCGGAGGTGCCTTGGTGGAGGGATCATGATATTGAGGCGGGGCGTGATTTGGTGGAGGAGATAGCTCGTGTTTATGGCTATCAAAAGATACCGGCTGTTGTGCCTATGGAGGTCGCTCCCAGAAAATCGGATGAAATAATTATATGGGAGGATAAAATAAAGGATTTGCTTTCGAGCGCGGGTTATACGGAATTGTATGGTTATTCTTTTGTAGCAAAAGAATTACTTGCCAAAGCCGGTTTTGAGTCTAAAGATTTATTGCACGTGCAGAATCCCTTAACCAAGGATTTAGAAATTATGAGGCCGTCGCTTATTCCGCAGATGCTAGAGGCTGTCGTTAATAATCAAGAGAGGGCGGACACATTGAGGTTGTTTGAATGCTCGAATGTCTATTTGAGAAAAGCGGGTAAGAAGGGTGCGTGGACCAAATTGCCGGATGAGGATCCGCAGTGCGTGATTGGATATATTGAACACAAAAATGGTTCACCATGGCGTGAGGCTAAGGGTATTGTTGAGTATATTTTTGATACATTTGATATAAAGGATGTAAAGTGGAAGCGAATTTCCAAAGATGATATTTGGCATCCGGGGCGGGGAGTGCAGGCCTATAAAGATGACAAATTGCTTGCGACCATAGGAGAGATATCTCCCAAGTACACAGAGGAGTTTAAGATCGAGAACAGAGTGGGTGTCGCGCAGTTGGAATTGCGTAATATAATCAGCTTTGCCAAGACGCGCAGGTCATACACGTCGCCATTGCCTTATCCGGAATCAAAACGAGATTTGGCAATTGTGGTGGATGAAGATTATGAATATAGGGATATTGAACTCACGATTATGCGAGCGGATGATCGTCTGCTAAATGTTGAATGGTTTGATACATATAAGGGTAAAGGAATACCGGAAGGCAAGAAGTCTGTGGCTATGCACTTAACCATCGGCTCAGCTGAAAAGACTTTAACCAGCGAGGAGATCGATGGAATTTTGAATGACGCATTGCTTGCGACCAAAGAGAGGTTTGGGGCGGAATTGAGGTAGTGTAAATCTTTCTAGATTTATCTTTAACAAGGGAGATTTGAG
>CAYFST010000024.1:0-17460 GCA_964345995.1 uncultured Gammaproteobacteria bacterium | reverse complement strand
CCGGGCAGTCTCACTCAATACCGCTAACTCATAGCGGTGTTTTTTTATTGAAAAATCCAGCATAGCGCATCAGAATGGATAATCAGTTTTAGCCCAGCCTCCTCATCCGTCCGGTGATTATCCTAAGCTTGGCCGGAACAGCTTGCGCGTTAAATTGAAAGCCACTTACCGAAAATCTGTCGGCCTGAGCTTCAACGGGTTGCTCGGAGATTATCTCGGCTTCGCTGATTTGAATGCGAGTTAATTTATTTTTATTTTTTCGTAAGCGTTTTATAACGCGCGAGGTTATATCATTAGGTTCGTGAGGTATCATGGTGATTTCCAAGAAGCCATCCCTCGCATCGGAAGGTGAATATTTGCCACGACTGATACTGCCAAGATTTTTTATTTTAATTGTTCCACCCCCGATTAGTGAGAGCGTGTAGGCATTATTGACTCTGACTTTGGCGGTTGTGTTTTTAAAAACAGCCTGGGTTAAGAAATAGCGGTCGCCGAGCTTGCCAACGTCGAGTGATTCTATGAGGCGCGCGCCGATAGCTTCGCAGGCATCAAGCCCTTTGGGGACGTTGAGAAGCGTAGCCACGTCCGACGGTTCGGCAACCGGAATATAACCCACAACGACCGGCAAATCCGGCAAAAACCACATTACTTTATTCAAAGTATCATCGTTGCCCACGATGATTATGTTGGTTGCGCCATGATTCACAAAACCTTCAACCAGCTCTTTGGCGCTACGAAACAAGGCCAAGCGACCGACTTTGCCATCTAAGCCCTTGGTCGCGAGCCGGGTTTCCAGCGCGGCCACAATATCTTGATAACGGCGATCTGTTAAAAAATCGTCGTAGATGTAAGCGTATGCCGGATTCATATGGAATCCCCTCCGGCTGCAGCAAAGTTAGCTAGGATCCGCTTTTAGCTTTATCATCGCTTTTTGGCAAATTCTGCCCGGGTTTCACATCAACAATAGGTTTTTCTTCCGGTTTGGCGGATGACTGAGCCGGTTTGTCCGGCGTATCGGATTTGCCGTCGTTGCATTTGACGTTGCCCTGCATTTTAGCGCCCGCTTCAACCATAATTGTTTTACAGTTGATATCACCGATGATATTAGCATTTTGTTTGAGCTCGAGCTTTCCACTAACGGTTACATTGCCCATAATCTCTCCGGCTACGACAGCGTCGACAGCTTTTACGGAAGCTTTGACTTTAGCTTTGGAACCAACAGTTAAGATGGCATTGGTTTCGACCGTACCCAAAACTTCACCCTCAACTTGAACATCGCCCCGGCTTTTAAACTCACCCTCTAAGCGAACGCCTTCTGCGATGACAGTTGCCGGTTGGTTTACAGCAACTTGCGGTTTAGCCTGTGGAGGCTGTGGTGTTGACGTAGAAGGCGTATCCGCCCCTAAATCGGATTGTGGTGCTCCAAATAATGACATAGTAACAAAACATTACTCGCAGGTATCGGCGGAGTCAACTTTTTCGGCAGGTAAATGAACAATAAATGTAGACCCTTTGTTTTTACCCCGACTGGTAACTTTAATAGAGCCTTTAGCGGCTTTTAACAACTGACTGACTATGTATAGCCCCAATCCCTTGCCCCGATGATTTGAGCCTAAGTGTTTTTTGCGCTTAATGGGATGCTTAAATAATTCGCTTTTAACCGCGGGCGATATACCTTGTCCGGTATCGCTGATTCTTAGGAACAATTCATGCTTTTTCCAAGCGGCCAAAACCAATATTTCGCCACTATCCGTGTATTTAACAGCATTATCAAGAAGATTATAGAGAATATGAGCTAAAACCGTTTGGTCAATCAAAACCGTATCCGGCAAGTTTTTTTCCCGGTAATTCAATTTAAGTTGTTTTAATTTTATCTGAGGTCGCCATTCGTCTATTATTTTATTTAAAAGATCTTTAATGTCGTACGGTTCTTTTTGAACTTTATAAGTATTTGAAGATAACTGCATGACTTGCAGGTAGCCTTCGGTTTGACTTAATAGCCGGTCCGCGGCATTTTGTATTAGCAAAGCAGTTTCTTTAGCTTCGCGTGGCAATTTACCGTAAGAGCCTTGCGCTAACAAAGAGGCGGCAGCGCGGATTGAGCCGACCGGTCCACGCAATTCATGAGCAATCATGGATATAACCTCCGTATTTTTCTTATTGCGGTTTTTCATATTTATACTGTGTTGAGCTGAGCTCGGCTACTTTAATAAAGAGCACCTTGTACGCGTTACCCACCATAGGATACGATCCGGATTGCCTGACAAACAATGCATGGAATATTATTTTGACTATTACATTGCGTCCGGTGTTGGTATGGCCAAACAGCGTAGGCCGTTTTCCAGTGCAATTTTAGCTGAAGCCACGAGTTTTATCCTGGCATTCTTTAACTCAGGCTCGGCATCCAGAACCGGTATATCACGATAAAACGCGTTAACTACCGCGGACATGTCCAAACACCAATGTGCCAGAATTGACGGCTTGTATTCGGCGATGGATCTTTTGCAGACTTCAGGCAGGCGCGCGATGGCGAGAGCTAGATCTTTTTCGGCCGGCTCTTTACAAAGAGCCGTGTCGCCGTTTATGTCTTTGAAATTTTCAATTCGAGCTTTATACAAAATGGATTTTAACCGAGTAATGGAGTATTGCACGTAAGGGCCGGTATCACCCTCGAATGCAAGAGCCTTTTCCATTTCAAAAGTAATGGTTTTTTCCGGATCTTGCTTGAGCATGGTAAAAATGATGCCACCCATGGCAATACACCAGCTGGTATATTCGATCTTGCCCAAATTCCAATCTTTATGCCTTTTTACGACCTCCGCCTCGGCAAGCTTGATAGCTTTAGCTATAAAATCTTGCAATGTAATGACAGTGCCTTTACGTGATGACATTGCACCTTGAGGCAAGGTAACAAATTCATAGCTGAGGTGTTTGAGAGGAATGTTATAACCCATGATTTTAAGCAATGCAAACAATTGCCTAAAGTAATGTGACTGGCGTGTGTCTACGACAAGCAGACTTTCGTCCATTTTGGGATATTCCTCGAGTTTTTTTTCGGCTAAAGGAATATCTTTTGTGGCATAAAGCATGTTGCCGTCGGATTTGCGCAAAATCATGACGCCCAATTTTTGGCTTTGAATTTCTGGGTCAGGATAAGCGTCAAAATCCACTATGATTGCGCCGTCGGATTCGATAGCTATCCCCTGTTCGACCAAGCGCTGTACAATTCTTCCGGCTTCATCCGTGAACTCGCTTTCCAAATATTGGCGCTTCAGCACCACTCCAAAATCTTGCAGATACCGGTAAAGCTCTTGTAAGCTCCAGCGTCGGGTTTCTTGCCAAATGAACTTCCAGACCGGGTCATGTTCTTCGAGCTTGGCTTGGATGTGCGAGATTTCTTGTTTGAAGTCCTCGTTTTCTTCGAGCAATTTGGTGGATTCAGCATATACATTCCCCAAGTATTTGCCGGTGCGGTTTTTAGCCGGTATGTTATCGATGATTTTTTTTGCCCAATCTATTGTCATGTTTTCAATCACATGCGAAGCCCAAATGTGTTCGGGCATGGGTACAAACGGTTTGGGTTTGGCTCTTTTTTCAGGCTCTGGTTTTTGCTGTTCAATGTTATCTGCGCCGCGACGCACCAAAAGCCATATACATTTGGAAACATTGACTCCGAGGTCGTTGATGTAGGAGACGGGAATGGTTTCATGACCCGTGAACTCCAGCAAGCGGTAGATAGAAAGGCCGTATAAAATATTACGCAGATGGCCGACATGAAATTCTTTATGGGAATTTAAATTGGCATATTCAAGCATAACTTGCTTACCCAGACCCATCTCTGAATAGCCGTATTTTTCCCCTCGTTCAAAAACCTCATGAGTCAGGCGATGCACAAGCAAGGAGCCGTCTAACTTAAAATTAACGTAAGGACCTGCAGACGCGGCTGATTCCACGCCATGGTCACCGGGAGTGATTTTGGAAGCAATAGTTTTAGCCAACTCGTCCGGATTGGTTTTACGCTCTTTGGCGAGCTTGAAGCAACCAAAAGCAAGATCACCCATTTCTTTGTTGGGCGGGTAAACAATTTCATCAGGCTCGATGGCAACTTCCGCAATTTCACTGATGAGCCTCGCGATATTGGAGCGAAGAGCGTCTAATGTATACATAAATTACCGTCTGAACCTTGATTAAACTTGATTTTCGCTCAAATTATCATGATTGTTATTGGAATTATTTTCACCATATCGACAATCGGGTGTGAAATTATTTCTAATCATGATTAATCAGGGTTCAAGCTATTTAACTTTTAATGATTTTTACAAAATTTCTTTTGCCTTTTTGTATGATGGTGCCGGATTTGGCGACAGTGATTTCGGCATTTTCATCTTTTACAGTTACACCTTTGATGCGGACCGCGCCTTGTTTGATTTGGCGGCGAGCTTCGGACTTGGATGTGACGAGTTGTGATTCCACAAGAGCGTCGATGAGGTTAATGCTTGCGGAGGCGACTTTGAGCTCGGGCATATCATCCGGAGCCGCGTGCTTTTTGAAAAGCTGATCAAAGTGTTCCTCGGCGCGCACAGCTGATGATTCATCGTGCCAAGTGGCGACCATGGAGCGTGCCAGTAGGCGCTTAAATTGCATGGGGTTCTCTCCTGCTTCCATCTGTTTAATCATTTGCTTGATTTCCTTATCAGAAACATTGGTACAAAGTTCAAAGCCGGGAGCAATCATGCCATCCGTCCAGCTCATTACTTTGCCAAACATATCCTCGGGACTGTCGGCCAGAGTTATCATATTGCCCTCGCTTTTGCCCATCTTTTTACCGGTTGGATCTGTCAGGAGCTTGCAGGTGAGAACAAACTTTTCTTTGTTTTTAAGACTCTTCATGAGATCGCGCCCGGCGAGCATGTTAAAAGTTTGATCGTTGCCGCCGATCTCGATATCAACATCCATGGCAACCGAATCATAAGCCTGCATAAGCGGATACATGAATTCATGGATATAAACCGGGCGAGGAGAATGCAATTCATCCCCTCCTTCGGTTGTGTATTCAAACTCGCAAGATTTGCAATACCAATTTAATGACCCGATTGTGGAAATCACCATAGAACCGGCGGATCCGTCGGGCGCGACGTCTACGGTTTCAGGTTTCATGTAGTTTTCGTGTCCGCATTTGGGGCAAGTCGAACGCCAGCTCATGCGCCGGCGAAACATGTCGCGCTCGAGCATTTGTTGGACGGTAAAATTGGATGATAATTCCAAAACATCTACAAAAGTCATTTTGCCAAGCCACTCGCTGTTGTATTTGAGTTCCACAGGATTACCTGTTACAGACCCATCCATGTCCAAAATTTTATTTGCTTGTTCTTGATAGCCTTCACAGTTTTTTAGGACTTCATCGCGGGTGAGTTTTTTACGAACAGCGGATTTGTCGGTTGGGTCGCCGATCATGGCCGTGAAATCACCGATAAGGAGGATCACGCGATGACCCATATCTTGCAGTTCGCGCAATTTACGAAGCTGGATGGCATGGCCAAGGTGGAGCGACGGACCGGTTGGATCTATACCCAAATAAGCGGTTAAGCGCTTACCCGAAGATAGAATTTTATAAAAAGCTTTGTCGTTAGGATATGCGTTTTCCACCGCTCTTTCAATAAATTTTAATATTGACGCTTTGTCGGTATTTATCTTAGACATGCTGGAATAATAGCGAAATAGAGTGAAATTAGCAATGACATGCTCATTCGAGTCTTAATATATAGCCGTACTTCCAATTTGCTAAAAAAGCGATAAATATATTTACAATTAGGCAAAAATATGGTTAGCTCGTTTTGGAGGTAGAGGATGGATTATTCGTACCTTACAAGTTGCGAGCACATCACTGAGGATGATTTTAGATCAGCTGTTGCATCTAATTCCAACACGCAAAAATTTTTACGACAGATTGAGGAGATTTCTCGCCCCGGTTTCGGGGTAGGTAAAATCGTGTTCTTTTTTGCTCGGTTAGCTTTGCGCAACAAGGAACTCGAAGGAACAGCAAAGCATATTTATCAAGACTTGGCTTTACAAATAACGCGTAGCCGGCGCAATCATACTTTATTTGAAATTAGATTTATGCATGATGTTGGCGGAATATATGAACAGCTTTATAAAGTCACGGTGTGGTGTGATTTTGCAGAGTTATTGCAAGCCGCACGAGATTCTGAAGATATGAAGCCTTTCGTTTGCGTCGATGCTCACGAGGATTATTTGCTTTTGGAAGCTACCGGAGCGGAACGTATGAATTCGCTGGCTCCTCCGGCCTACGCTGAGGCTGATGCCAGGTATCGAGAGTTGGAATCTGCGGGTATGTTGTCGGCTAAAGACTTTCCCACAATTCCTCCGCCGGATGAAGGGCCCGATCCTCACGAGCTTTTTTCCGACGCGATGGGTGGTGCTGTAACCTCTTGTCAAGATTATGCTATAAGCAAGCCAAAAGATGAAGATTATGAAGCAATATTGTTAACCGAAGATGCCGACGCATTTGCTGAACCGCCTCCCAGCGGTATTTTGCACGCCATCGTGAAGCCAAATGAAACAACGCCGTTTAGAGAAAGATTTGATTCTTGGGCCGATGAAGCAAAAGAGCTTGCCAAAAAAGAACCCAGCTTGCCATCGGAGCCCTTGGATCGAGATTCGATTACTGATAATGATATGGCTCAAATAATCGGCAGGATTTCTTTAACCCAAGTGCCCGCCAGCGACGCGGACCAACTCAAGCCCAACCATTCCTTGCGAAACCGGCCGGAAACGCAAAGACCGCCCGGTATAGATTCGGAAGAAGATTCCAGCGCAAACTTCAAGACGCAGACTTCGCCCAAAGACACGGATCCGAAAGATTGTGATGACGGATGGGATGATCTCTTGCCGATCGTACATCCAAAAGAAAAAAAGTGACTTGCTAAAAACGAGCTCTTGTAGCTCGCTTTTTTTATTGATAACGCATCATGTGTTATAATGCTATCGCTTTGGCAATAGGGCCGAAGCTTGTTCTTTAACCGGAGGCAACCGAATGCATTTTCCAGAGCCACAATCATGTCGTGATATGAGTGAAGAGATGTTTGCTTTTTACAGCCAATCAGCGGATCTAGCTACTCGGCTACTGGATCAGATGGTGCGGATCGCGGTGCCGTATGATGGCGAAGCATATTTATTAAGTTTTCTGTCTCGTGTTGTGATGCGCAGTTGGCTACCAGGTGAGATTAGTCTAACCATAGTTTCACTGCAAAATTACGTAGCCTCATTCACATTGGTTGCGGAACACGAGGACAATGATCCGGAAATTATTTATCAAAATGATTTTAATGTAAGTATTGCAACCATTTTGGATATTCTGGCAATGGAAAATTCAATTTTGCCTTTCGAAATTGAGCACACAAACTCCGGTAATGTTGTGCTTATAGCTCGCCAGCAAAGCCGATACACAACTCTGCCTCCTTCGGAATTTTCTTACGCAGATGCTGAAATAGAGACTCCCTACCCTGATGGTATAAGTTTGTTCGCGCAAACCAAAGCAAAAAAAAGCGATTCTAAAGACAGTACCGGTGTCTACTTGCGCCCTCCACCCTTGGGCACTCTGATTGCCGTCATGAATACGGCTGATGAAACAATCTATGAGGAGGCACGTCGCGGGCTAAAAGAATGAATGCCGTCAAAGACTCAAAAAACGAGCCCATGAGGCTCGCTTTTATTATTATAGTAACTTTAACCTGTCTTGCAATGCTTCTTGTTTTTTCTTTGCTTCCTCGAGTTTTTCTTTCATGTTTTGGACGACGTGCTCAGGGGCTTTGGCAGTGAACTCTGCGTTAGCGAGTTTTGCTTCTGTTGAATTGATGTATGGTGTTAACTCGTCAATTTCTTTTTGCAATTTTTGCTTTTCGGCTTCAATATCGATTGCGCCGGCCAAGTTTAAGCCGATGGTCATGGTGCCGGAGATATCGGTTGCCCAACCTTCGGGTATTGTGTCGACTAGGTCGATTTTTTCCGCGCGAGCAAGAGATTTGCTTACTTCCATGTTTTGCTCGATGAGCTGGCGCTGACTTGTATCTGCAACTATAGCAAAATCGACTTTTTTGGCGGCTTCAATATTTTGCTCGGAGCGCAATCGGCGAAGATCGGTGATCAAACTTCGCAATGTTTCAAAACTATTTATTTCTTGGTCCATGGTCCTGGGTCCATAGTCTTGGCTCTCGGGCCAGGCGGCGACGATGAGCTGGTCTTGGTTGAATTGGCTCCAGATGAATTCGGTGACAAACGGCATGAAAGGATGCCAAAGTTTGAGGATGGTACGCAAAATGTGGATTAGTATTTCTTGTTTATTTTTTTCAACTTTAGCGATTTCAAGATACCAATCGGCAAGATCACCCCACGTAAAATCACGGAGCTCTTCACCGGCCGGAGAGAACTGATAAGATTCGAGCTTCTTTGTAACTGAAGCCGTGACTTCTTCGAGACGAGAGAGAATCCATTTATCAGCAAGTGTTTTCTCACCATTTGACTTTTGTGCTTCATCCCCTGTTTGCATTAGCATGAAACGTGAGATGTTCCAAAGTTTGTTGGTGAAGTTTCGGCCGCTTTCTATTTTTTCAGTGTAATAGCGCGAGTCGTTTCCGGGGGAGATGCCAAAAAGCAGGCTGATACGCAAAGCATCGGCTCCATATTCACCCACGACTTCAACCGGATCGATGCCGTTACCCGATGATTTGGAAAATTTCTTACCATCTTTGTCGCGTAAAATGCCGTGCAGATACACATCATAAAACGGTATATCATTAAAAAGATACGTACTCATTAAAACCATACGCATGAGCCAGAGATATCGAATCTCGTAACCCATCTGCATCCAAGCTGTTGGGTGATAAGTCTTGAGATCTTCCGTTTCATCAGGCCATCCCAGGGTAGAGAAAGTCCAAGAGCCTGATGAAAACCACGTATCGAGTGTGTCCGGATCTTGTTCCCAATCCTCGCCCGGGGATTCAACACTGAATTTTGTTTCTTCACCTTTGTACCACATGGGGATGCGATGTCCCCACCAGATTTGGCGCGAAAGACACCAATCACGAAGATTATCGACGCGATCCAAATATTCCTTGGTTATACGTTCAGGCGTGATGGTGATTTTTTTACTTTCATTTCCATCAAGTCCTGTGGTGACGGCTTCCCGCATTAAATCACGCAAGCTTTTGCCACGACTGGGGATTTCTTTGGAAACATCAAGCCACCATTGGGTTTTGGGAATTACTTCAATAACATCTTTATAGCGTTCATGAATACCGACTGATTGGTCAATCTCTTCTTCTTTAACGAGAAAATCATTGTCTTTAAGATGTTTAACAAATTTTTCTCGCGCCTCTTCCGCGGTCAATCCGGCGTAAGCACTCCCCGCTTCTTTTGTCATTTTACCATCTTCTCCGATAACTGGAATAATGTTGATTGGATCTCCTTTGGCTTTTTGCTTTTCATACATGGCAAAATCGACCGGAGAATGCGCCGGCGTAACACCAACCGCTCCGGTACCAAAATTCGGATCCACTTCTTCATCGGCGATGATTTTGATTTCCAGAGGTTTTGCCGCGCCCACGTCGACCGTGATGGTTTGGCCGATATATTGCCTATAGCGTTCGTCACCCGGATGCACAGCAACGGCGGTATCGCCCAGTTTTGTTTCGGGGCGCGTGGTGGCGATTATGATGGGAAAATCTTTGCCGTATTTAAAAGTATAAAGTTTGGCTTTACGATCAACGTAGACAATTTCATCATCAGAACAGGTGGATTGACCTTTGACCGACCAGTTGACGACTCTGTAGCCGCGATAGATTAGGCCGTCATCATACATGCGTTTAAATAATTCATTGACAGCTTTGTTTCGTTCTTCGTCGAAGGTGTATGCCAAACGCGACCAATCACAACTTGTACCGACTTTGCGGATTTGGCTAATGATTGTTGATTTTGACTTTTCGGCGTAATCACGAATTTTTTCCAAAAATTTTTCACGTCCCAATTCTTCGCGAGGATATTGTATACCTTCTGCCATGAGCATTTTTTCCACCTTGGCTTGAGTGGCAATTGCCGCGTGATCCGTACCGGGGACGATGAGCGCGCGCTTACCCCGCATACGCTGAAAACGAACCGTGGTATCCATTAGAGCATTTTCCAAAGCATGACCCAGGTGAAGGACGCCTGTGACGTTTGGAGGCGGCATGGAAATGCAAAAAGGCGCGTTGGATTGGTTTCGCTCCGGAAGTTTATCCGGATTAAAATAGCCGCTCTCTTCCCAGCGCTTATATATATAACCTTCGACATCTTTAGACTCGTAGGTTTTTGGCAAATCTTTAAAATCCATAAATATAATATTTTCCAATTCTTATCAATTATTATCAGATAATAACACAATCGTCTGAAAAAATTTGAGAGTAAATGAGAAAGTTTGGCTATGTTTACGAAGTGATATTACGGGAATGTAGCTAAATTATCAAGTTTTGAACAAAAAATAGGGCCTCGTTAGTTCGAGAGCCCGTTAAGGAAATAACTCGTCAGATTTTTTTAGTACAAATATGAGACAATCAGCCGATATCGTAGTAAGGGTTGCCCTGGTCGTCGAGCTGGATATCGTCTCCCAGCTCGTCCCAACCGTGTGGAGGCTCGCTGATATGATACTCTTCTCCATCGCCAAAGAAAGTATCACGAGCCAATGCATCGCGTTCCAAAGCTTGATCAACCCTCGAGGGCGCCTCTACCGCGAATACTTGCCTTACTTCTTCCGCCAAAAACCGTCTGCTCATTGTCATCTCCTTGTGTTTTTGTTTTTAAGACAAGGATAAAAAGTGCTTCTTTGTAGTTCCGAAGGGATTCGCTCCGTTATTCAACAGGGCGTCTGGTCGGATGACGGGACGAACCCTTAATACCTTGCGGTCAACGGGTTTTAAGCCCGTTGCGTATGCCAATTCCGCCAAGGTCCGGTGTGAATATAATTGCCATATAAACACACTTCTTTATTTCTGTCAAGGGTTTTTGACGATTATTGAGTTTGTTTTTTGCCTAAATTGAGATAAATGATTATAAACATGTCAAACTATTGACACTTTCTTTATTCAGAGGTAATCTATCCTATTCCCTAGTTCACCCTCATGCACTAAGGTTTTTAACGGAAGTCTATCCTCTTGTGTTAAAGCTACAGATGACACGTCAAGCTAAAAGTCTATAAAGTCCGTCAAGCTAAGGAAAACCGCTGAAGGACTTGCTACTTGATGGACTCGATGGACTCAGTAAAAGTATGGCCTATCAAGGATACGAACAAGCAAGCGAGACAATCAAACGCGCCAAGCGCACGCTGATTGTTGTGCCGGAAAATCCAACAGCAGACATGGTAGCCGCCATGGCCGGGCTTTTAGCGTACTTAAAATCGCATGGCTTTGAGGTGGATGCTTATTCGCCGAATTTACAGATTGAGAAATTACCGGATTATCTTCCAGTGAAGGAAATGATTTTACGTGAGCTGGGTGGTATGCGCGATTTTAGGATTTCGCTTGGCGTAGACAAGGTGCCTGTGCAGGAAATGGCTTATGACGTTAAGGATGGGAAATTGGATATTATTTTGACTCCCAAGCACGGAGAATGGAATGCTCATGATTTGAGCTTTCATCAGGGGGAGGACAGATATGATTTGATTATCGCATTGGGTTGCGCGGACAAGAATATTTTAGCAAGCGCATTTGTGAATCATGCTGATTTTGTTTATCGCACGCCGGTGATTAATATTGACCATGACGCGAATAATGAACACTGGGCGGCTATTAATCTTGTTGATCTGACAGCCGGTTCTATTACCGAGGTATTGCATGGTTGGTTTGCGGATTGGAATGAGACGAAGATTGACGAGAAGATCGCAACAGCGCTTATGGCCGGCATGATCTGGAAGACACAGAGTTTTAAAGCCGCGAGCGTGACACCGAAAACTTTGGAACGCGCGAGTAAACTGGTTTCACTGGGCGCGGACCGTGAGAGTGTCGTGCATCAGCTTTGGCGCACGCGTAATGTGAGTACTTTAAAATTGTGGGGCAGGGCTTTGAGTAGATTGGAGCAAGATACCGGTAATGAGATGGTCTGGACCAGTTTAAGTAAACAAGACATTTTAGAAACGGGTACCACAGAGGCAAGGCTTGATGAGTTGGTGCAAGAGTTGATTGCTTATGCTCCGAATTCCAAGCTGGTGGCAATTTTTGTGGAACATGATGAGCAGACAACACGGGCCGCGATTTTTGCGGAGCCTCCGCATGATGCCAAGATGCTGGGCCGACAATTGGGCTTTGACGGAGATAAAAATAAGGCCAGCGGTGCTATTGCAAAACCTGTAGTTGAAGCGAAAGAGCACGCGATCAGCACACTTCGTGAGCAATTAAAGAATTAAAATAATAAAAAAATGAAATCGAACCCAGTTAGATTAAAGGTAATGGCAAACTTGTGTTCGATCTTTCTGTTTATAGCGCGGGCGAACACAAGGTTCGAAGTTATTTCCGCATCATGCGTTGACGAAGTGCTTCCTCGAGCACTACTGCGGCGGTGATGGAGACGTTTAATGATTGCACAAAACCGCGCATGGGAATGGTGATTATGTGGTCGGTACGCGACAATAAATCGGCAGAGATGCCATTTTTTTCGTTGCCCATGATGATGGCAGAGGGCTTGGTGAGGTTGTATTTAAAGTGAGGTTTGCCGTTTGGATCGAGTGCGGTGGCGTAGAGCGTGAGTTCGCGTGAGTGTAAATCGGCGATAAGTTCGGCGACGGACGCCCACTTTGTAATATTGAGCCACTTGGTGGCTGATGCGGCCGAGTCGGAGCTGATTTCCTTGAGACGTGGCAATTTACCTTTAGGGCAAAGCAGATGGATACGGCCGACTCCGACTGCGTCGCAGGTACGCAAAATGGCGCCAATGTTATGTGGGTCATCAACAGCTTCGAGCACGACTTCCAAATCCGACCAACGCGCTTGCATGATTTTGCTGATGCGTTCTTGGCGCGTACCACTCATGGGCGAGACGCGGGCATGCTGATTGCGACTAATACTCATAATGACTGAATCTTGATTGCTATATTGTCTTAATCTTGATTTTCGCTCATATTCTTGCTCAAATTATCTTAATTACTGTATGACTATTTATTCAACAATACATCTTGGCAATCCTACATAGTTTGAAAATCAAGGTAAAAAAAGAATGGCGGGTGAGATCTCGAACGGTATCCTCGCCAGAACACGTTCGTAGAACTCGCCCACCATCCCTATTGCGTATAGAGAATAGCAAAAGCGGATAATCTTGGCAATTTATCTATTCGCCACCCAAATATTGATTTGTTTTTAATTAGGTGATGGAAAAACCGAATCAGGGGTAGCTTGCCGTTTATCATTTTGAGTGCGGTAGAGCTCTTCGATATCCTGCTCCATGACGTCGATCCGAGTTTCGAGCTTATCCAGTTTATTTAAAATTTGTTGTGTTGAATTCTGGACCAATTCTTGTTCGTTTTGTGTATTTTGCGCATTGACGGCGCTATAAGCAATAGCGGTTGTAATAACCACAGCCAAACCAGCTATAATAACGGCCGGCCAAATATGCGAAATACCACGTGCGGCATGGAGAATATGATGATCACGAATATGTGTAGTGGGGCCGACGTAGCGTACACGGCATCTATCCTTGCAATCCGCATGGCCGCAAGGGGCGCATCCAGAACCGGAAGATGGTGACGGGCTGTTAGCCGCTTTAGCACGTCGTTTTGTAACGCGCTTCTTGGGTGTTGCTTTTGTCATATGAAAGGCAAGTGCATTATAACATAAAAATAAGCAACTCCAAATATACACTATTTATTACAAACTATATAGCCTGAATCAAGTTGACTTTTGCAATAAAAATGAGTAATATCTGTTAACAATTAGGACGTTTAGCTCAGCTGGTTAGAGCGTTCGATTCACATTCGAAAGGCCGGAGGTTCGAGTCCTCCAACGTCCACCATTCAACTCCTCTTCGCTGACTCAGAGTCGCTCATGGTATTTGACCACTGACGGTTCAATTGCGAAGAGAGGCGGATGTCCTGAGCGGAATGTAATGTAGACGAAGGGAACCTTACATTCAGCTACGGACATTTGTGACAAAAAGCTGCTTAAATAATAAAAAGCTTATTAGATATCCATTAGCCCTCAGTTATCAGACTTCTTTTTTGGCGTATAAACATCCAAATATTTTTCAATCATAAGGCCCTCATGCCAGAGACGAGCCGGGATATCGGCCATGCCCGGCACTTCAAGGCGAGTTGAGATGCCCGAGAGCATAGCAAGAGCGTTCGCGAATCTGATGTAGTTGATCACATTTAACGTATTAGCCTTTGTGCGGATGTCGATATCTTGATCATGTTTGATCATTAGAGATGTTTTACGAATCAGGTCAAAATTCAATTCGGCGGGTGATAACGCGTCCATTAAAAATACCTGCCAAACTTGAGTTTCGTGTTTGAGGAACATAACATTACCTCCACCGGCCATGTCTATAATTTCGTTGGTATCGGCCGAGTATTTCATGGCGCGTTTAATGTAATCTTGAACAGCAAGGCGCAAATTATCATCTTTATAGATGAGTTTTATGACCTTTTTTAGCGAGGGATAGATGTTGCCGATTATATTTTCTCTAGCTTGACGCGTGGTGGGACCAATGGTTCTTGATGAGGCAAGCAGGCGATGTCCCTCGGTATAGTTATCAAAACTGATGGTGCGGTTTAACTCGGCATAACTGGAATAGATATCAACGCGATTTTCTTTCTTGGGTAATGCGATTTTATGCTGGAGCGTGCAAAGAACCGGCAGTTTTTCAGGCACGGAAAGTTTCGCGGGTATTTCGATATTACGATCCAGGAGTACGGCTTTAACCACTTTTTGATTTATGGGTAATTCTTTGACAACGACCAGCTCGAGAGGTACTTGTCCGGGCGGAAAATAGGATTGCAGGCGCTTAATGCGACTACGATGCAGTTCAGCTTTTTGTTCGATATTTGTTACGGCTTTGGTAACTGCCGACTTGCCTTTGGTTTGAGCGTAGAGCACGGGAAGGCTTTCGATAAAGTCAACTTTGAGAATATAATTGGGAAAACGTAAATCTTCAAATACAATATGTTCTCCGCCTTTACCAATGAGATGCAAGATGTGAGGTAAGACGCGACATTCGTCCGATGCTTTCATGACCAGTCTGTGACCAAAGTCAGCTAAAGCCTCTTCCAGTTCTTTGGGAGACGGGCGTAATAACGGTTTGGACGAAACTTGATGCGGTAGTGAACGGCTCGCGCGTTTTGTTTTGGTTGCCGATGTGGGCATGGGTGTATTATACAGCATCCAACCATCAGCTTCTAGCCACCGGCAAATGGTTGATAGCGGATAAAAAAACCCCCGATATTTAACGGAGGTTTATTTGTTTTAGTAAGTATTTTTACAGTACGGCATCTTTGGCGGCTTTGGCAACGCGGAATTTTACCACTGTTTTTGCCGGGATTTTGATCTCCTCACCGGTTGCGGGGTTACGGCCCATGCGGGCTTTGCGGTGTACTTTAACGAGTTTGCCTACTCCGGGGATGGTGAATTCACCGTTCTTTTTAACCTCTTTGTAAGCCATCTCTGTCATTTCTTCCAAGAGAGTGGTTACATCTTTTTTCGGCATGTCGCACTTTTCAGCAAGTGCGGTCAGCGTTTGGGATTTAGTCATTTTTGGCATAAATTTATCTAATTAGAAATTAGGAATTATGAATTATTTTCATGTAGCATGTAGCATGTAGCTTGTAACATTGTGTGACCTTGTTACATGTTACATGTTACGTGTTATATGATATGTGTGTAAGTATACTTGACTATTATTGGAGGCGCAAGCATTTTGACCAATAAAATCAAGGGTTTGAGGCAAGAACTGTGGAAAACCCTCATAAAAAATAGACTTTTTGACAAAAAAGTAGCGGTATTAAGATAAATTTGTACTTTTTTAAAGGAGATTGAGATAGCAACTCTGACATGGAAATGTATGCATTGTGAGTGGGCATGACACTCATCGTAAATTTTATACGACAAGAATAAATTTGCGCTGTGTCCAAAGTATGGCGATGAAGATGTATCTCCAGAAAGATAGTTTCGCTGTTTGATTTGCGGTAATGAGGCTGAGCAGTTCGATTTTTCCCGGAGCTTATGGCCGATGAAGACCCGGAAAGAGATTTGGAAGGTGATATGTTTGTTATACCGGTTTGTCATGACAGACCGGGTCATAACAGTAAAACACCTGAAGACGATGAATGCGAATCTTGTGCATGGATACAGGTTAGTAGCCGACGTTTTGCCAGCCCTAAAGTTGGTTTTTTTATTCGGGTCACTCAAGTTCCCCGTCGCCTCTACCAGTTCAAGCCATAAGCAAAAACCCGCTTTGAAGCGAGTTTCTATTGGTCGGGCTAGTGAGACTTGAACTCACGACCTCACGCACCCCATGCGTGCGCGCTAGCCAACTGCGCCATAGCCCGATGTTGCTTATTTATGACATATTATAAGTTTATTTGCAACTTAGCGTGCTCTTGGTAAAATATATTTACAAGGAGTCAGCAAATGAGCATGAAGAGTTCAGGATGGAGGCTGAAAGCGAAAAAAGCACCTTTCCAAACTTTAGCCGAGTTTAGCAATGAGGTTCTAAGGCATGATGAAATTGACTTGATTTGTTTTTCAGACCATTTGTGCGAGCAGGGTTTTGTTTCAGCGTATTTGAGAAATGCCGCTACTCTTGAAGATTACGGAGGCGGAACGTTGACTATTGATGCTTTCCATGAACTGCGGGCATGGGTTTTGATTGAACCAAAGCTAAACGGCCGCCGCTTAGTTTTTAGCGGCAAACTAAAACAAAAGGCCTCTTGATACTTATGGGAGGGTTTTTTGATTTACAAATCTCGGCGCTTTGTTATCATATCGTCCAAGGAGGGTTGAATGAATCCCAGACAATCCGGTACACGCCTAAAAACGAACGCCGCACCTTATTACAACCTCCAGCAATTTCAAGTGGCGATTTTGGCAAATTCTTATGTTGATTTGATTGCTTTTTCGGATCAAATATGCCCGATTGGATTTGTCGCGGTATATCTGAAGTGCAAAAAAACCGAAAGCGGCTTTGGAGGCGGTACGCTGATCACATCCGCCTTTGACGAATTACGAAAATGGATCAAGGAAGATCCGCGGATGCAGGGACGATATATTACTTTTAGCGGTCATCTTTCACGAATCAACAAAATGAACGCTTTATAATTCCCTTTTGGGGAGTTTTTTTTATGAAGTGATCTTGTCGCCTTTTAAAAAGTTTGTAAAAAAATAAAACCTTTTAAGGTTTTATTTTTTGAACAACGAAATAGTGACCATCATC
>CAYFST010000023.1:0-17625 GCA_964345995.1 uncultured Gammaproteobacteria bacterium | reverse complement strand
TTGAAATAGATCGTCTCTTTTGGCGGTGAGGGACCTTGAACGGGAGTATATGTTACATATCTGATTAGGGATCTGACCAGGCCATAACGTTTTTTGGCTGTAACGGTTAATTTTGTCAATCCCCGCGGAATATCCAAAGATATGGAGAATCTGCCATCATTTTGCACCACAGCCTCTTGTCCGTTGACTGTGATACTTGCGTTAGGATCTGTTATGCCGGAAATTGTGACATTGGGCGTTTTAAACTTGGCGTAATTTTGGGGGCTATCTAACTGTAACGGTGGAGCTTGGTTAAAAATCTTTGCCTCATTATAAACATAGTAAATTAAAAATAAAAAAATCGGAATTAACAACAAAAAAGGAAGGTATTTTGTGGTAGTAAAAAATTCGCTATGTTTTGTTTTTTTGGTAAACGAATAATCTTTATTGCGTTGTTTAGGGTCAAAGCCGTCACGTTTTAAAGCGGCGCGGTATTTACCTATAAAAAAAGGCGCTCTTCCATCTAACGCATAAATGAGCGTTTTTACATGCCTTTCGTGATAATAAGGATTATCTAAAATAGCAAAATTTTCTTGTTCAAAAGCTTTAATCAGATGTTCGGGAATACCTGAAGTATCGGCTAATTGCTTAACCGACCAACCCCTCAGTTCGCGCAGTTCACGCAAATCTTTGCCGAAATTCTGTTCGGAACTGATGTTCTTTTTAACAAAACCCATAAGCACTATCCTCTGCTTTGTTTATACTCTTCATCTTCCTCGTCACTTTCATATTCTTCGTATTCGTCTTCATCGGATTCTTCCTCTTTTCCGGATTGCCTTGCGGTTTTAGCTTGATATTCCTCGTCTTCTTCATGATCTTCATCCGCTTCTTTTATATCTTCACCATCATCATCCTCCGCTTCTTCATAGTTCGATCCCTCAGTATCATCTGAATCCCGGTTATCGTTAGCTTCTTTTATCTCTTCCGATTCCTCTTCGTAATCAGTTTTTGCCGTTTTTCTAAAATCGGCCTTTAAAATTTCACGAGGCTTGGCTCCGTCCGCGGGGCCAATAAAACCTATCTCTTCTAACAGATCGATAATGCGGGCCGCGCGCGCATAACCGATCTTAAGCCGTCTTTGAAGTAATGACGCGCTGGCTTTACCGGCTCTGATTATTTCTTCCTTAGCATCAGGTAAAAGCGGGTCCGCATCTCCCCCTCCACCATCAGCTGAGAAAACCGACTGTGACTTGTTGCGTTCGGTAACTTCAGGATCGTAATCCGCGGGTTCGTATTTTGATTTTAAGTATTCGACCACGCGGTTAATTTCATCGTCGGCCAAAAATACGCCTTGGATGCGCCTGGGAGATGCCAACTCAGCAGTAGAATAAAGCATATCACCACGACCGATTAATTTTTCGGCGCCGGCTTGGTCGATTATGGTCCGTGAATCCATTAGAGATGCCACGGAAAAGGCGATGCGTGCCGGGATATTAGCTTTAATGAGCCCGGTGATAACATCTACGGACGGACGTTGCGTGGCGAGGATAAGATGGATACCCACGGCGCGCGACATTTGCGCGAGGCGTACGATTTGGGCTTCGACCTCTTGCTTGTTATTAACCATCAAATCGGCAAGCTCGTCGACTATCATTACAATATAGGAAAGTTTATCTTTGCATCTGGAGTTATAGGTAGCGATGTCTCTGGCTTGCATTTTTGAGAGAAGGTCAAAACGACGATTCATCTCTCTAACCGCCCATTTCATGGAATTAACGGTTTTGTCGACATCGGTAATGACGGGAGTAATGAGATGTGGAATGCCGTTGTAAACCGGGAATTCGACACGCTTTGGGTCAACCAGTATAAGTTTTAAATCATCGGGGCCGTTGGAATAAAGCAATGACATGATGATGCTGTTTAGGCAGACAGATTTACCGGAACCCGTAGCGCCGGCAACCAGCAAATGTGGCATGCGGCTAATATCCGCAAGCCATGGTTTACCGCTTACATCGCGACCGAGCGCGAAAGTGAGACTGCTTTTGCGAGTAGTCCAATTTTTGGTTTCAAACAATGCGCGCAAGCCTACGATAGCGACACTTTGATTGGGAACTTCAACGCCTACCATGGACTTACCCGGTATCGGCGCTTCGATACGAATGGGGTGCGCGGCCAAAGCCATAGCCAAATCGTTGTGCAAAGCCGTAATTTTGTTAAGCTTAATACCTTCGGCCGGTTTAAAGGTAAATTGTGTTACGGTTGGACCCACGGCAACCTCGCCCATGGTCACGGGAATACCAAAGGTTTCGAGCGTGCGCTGGATGATGAGCTGGCGATTTTCGATATCGCCGGAAGTGGGCTTTTGATCATGCCCGGTGAGCAGGGCCAGTGGTACGTCTATTTTAGGCCTATGGCGCTTTGGTTTTATGGGTTTGGTCTTGCGTGGTTTGGGCGGGCTGTCGTTCTTGTTATCTTCTTCTTCATCATCTTCCGGTTCAGTATCGATTTCATCATCCACTGCGTCGTTTTCATCAGTTTCCTCATTTTCTTTGTCATCAGTTTCTTGAGCTTTTGCTTGGCGGCGTTCTTTGTAGGAAGTGATAATGTTTACTATCGGTTTTAATATAAAGCCAAAAATGCGCAAGAAAAAATTGACAACGGCCATCAGCCAATCACCTATGGTTGATAACGATGTGTTAAAAATCAAAACCAGAGATGTGGCAAAGATGGCTCCGAAAAAGATGACAGCCCCGGCAACGCCAAAGAGAGGTATGAATGGCTGGCCCAGCATGAGCCCCAGTTTGCCGGCAGCTGAATCTATGGCTTGCGGGGCGGCTTTAGCGCTCCCAAACGTTAAAAGATGCACCATCGGGTTTAGACCTATGAAAAAAAGTAGAAAACCAATACCATTAGATGATTTAAGCGGAAGTTTTTCCGGCTTGTATAAGCATGTCGCAGTAGCAAAGATAAAAAAGGGTAAAACAATTTTATCCCAACCAAAAACATGCGCCAAAGCCCCGTCCAAGCCGGCGCCAACAGAACCAGCAAGATCAAACAATGATAATAATAAAAAGGTGGCAACAGCAAATAAAGCCACTGTTGCTATACCTTTTCGTGTTTGCGCGTCCAAATTGAGACTAAAACCGCGTTTTTTCTTGCGTCTACCCATTTCTTGCCTTAGTTTACTTTAAAATATCCCCGGTTGCAAATTGATATTTTACTCATTAACGCAAAAGTCTTTTATTTCTCGACCGTATCATCAGTCGCCTCTTGGTTATTATCCGCTTCTGCCACGAGACCTTCTTTGACGCGCCAGGAATTTACGATTTCCTCGCGTACATCGCCCATTATTTGTGGTTCAACTTTAAGTGCGGCTTTGGCATTTTCACGGCCAACGCCGAGTTTTTGATCTTTATAAGAGTAGCTGTTACCGGCTTTTTTAATAGCATTCCACTCGACTCCCAGATCCAAAAGATCGCCGGCAATTGAAATACCTTCGTTGTACATAATATCGAACTCACAAGTACGGAATGGGGCGGCGATTTTGTTTTTAACGATTTTTGATTTTACGCGGTTGCCGATGATGCGGTCGCCCATTTTGATTTGAGCGCTGCGGCGCACTTCGATTCGCACGGAGGAGTAGAACTTAAGTGCCATGCCTCCGGTGGTAGTTTCCGGATTACCAAACATAACACCGATTTTTTGACGAAGTTGGTTGATAAAAATTACTGATGTTTTTGTACGCGAGACAATGGCTGTGAGTTTACGAAGGGCTTGGCTCATCAGGCGAGCTTGGAGACCCATGTGAGAATCTCCCATTTCGCCTTCTATCTCAGCTTTGGGAGTAAGGGCTGCAACTGAGTCGATAACAATAACATCGACAGCGTTGGAGCGGACTAAAGTTTCAACTATATCAAGAGCTTGTTCGCCGGTGTCGGGTTGGGAAATGAGCATGTCATTGATATTTACGCCGATTTTTTTTGCATAATCCGGGTCGAGAGCATGTTCCGCGTCCACGAAAGCCGCGAGGCCGTTCATTTTTTGTACTTCGGCGATTATGTGCTGAGCGAGTGTGGTTTTACCGGATGCCTCAGGTCCGTAGACTTCGATAATGCGGCCGCGTGGCACGCCCATGACACCAAGAGCGAGGTCGAGTGACAGGCAGCCGGTGGGCACTACGTCGACAACCAATTTTTTAGCTTCACCTAAACGCATGATGGATCCTTCGCCAAAACGTTCTTTAATTTGATCGATAGCTTCTTGAGCGGCGACTTTGCGAGCGCCTTGCTCGTCGACCGGTGTATTTTTTTTAGCCATACTACTTTTTAATTAATAAATAACAAATAATAAAGAATAAAGATTGTTAATTAGATATTTGCAGTTTTACATGTGATAAAGGTTTTCGAGAGTATTTTTATGAGTATAATACAATCGTTTCTTAATTTTACAGCCCTGTTATCATAAAGTAACTTAGAGTCTTTGATAAGCCTTATCCAATAATCCGTTTCTCTGGCTTCTTAAGCTCTATGTGGACTTTTGTAATAACATCAGCCCTTGATTGCGCGCCGGTCGCTTCTTCGAGATTAGCGCCCATTGAAGTAACACTTTTAAAAATTGCTTCGAAAGTACATATCTCTTTGTTGTTTATTCTTTATTATTTGTTATTTAAATAAAGCTTGTTCGTTTTTTGTTCTATAGGTATAAGCTTAGCAAACAGGAAAGTTATAGTCATTGTGGACAACTATTGCTTATATAACTCCTTCCCCATATCACCTAACAATTTGAAGGAGTTTGAGAATGAAAAAAAAGCTCCCGAAGGAGCTGAGAAAGTGTAAGATTCTAGACACTAGATATTAGACCCGGCATACGCCGAGCAGACGCTAGTAGCTGAATGAAGTCTACGGGTTTAGGCAACCGTTCATGTAAGGAAACGGGCTTTCTCCGCAGATGTTGGAGTAGTTGGGATTAGAGATGCCATTTGAGCAGAGCCCGAATTCGGTTGGTACTTCATCGAGTTTGAGCGAGACCGTGCCGATGACTGTGACGCTCGTGCCGTAATAGTTTGCAAGCTGACTTTGAGGCACGCAAGGCGCGGGCGCCAGACCTGACGTATCACCCCAGTAGCGATTCATGCCAAGGCTAACTTGCCAGTGCAGGGAATCCAGAACAGATTCGGGCACTTCAAAGGTGCACTCGGCATAACCTGCGACGAGCTGGGTACAACCGGTTAGGTCACCATACGGACGCGAGCCCCATTCGCCTTGCAAAACGGGCATGGTCCAATCCGGACCTTGGTACGTGAGGGTAACGGAGACCAGGTCAAAACCTGATCCTCCGGTGCCGCCAGAACCCGATACTCCGCCGGTGCCGGATGAGCCGGAAGCGCCTCCGGAGCCTCCTGTCGCGCCGGAAGACCCACCGGTTCCAGAGCTACTTCCCGATCCGCCGGAACCACCGGTTCCTGAAGACTCGGGATTGCAATAACAGGTATTGGGCCAGTAACCCGCGACGCAAGTTTCCGTACCTACGAAGCCATCATCACAGTAATTGCTACAATCGCGAACTTGACCTTCCGCGCACTCAACGCCCGCTCCCGCAGATCCGCCGGAACCTGACGCGCCGCCGGATCCGCCATCTCCTCCGCCACCCGGACCGGGCTCGCAGACGCAAGAGCCGTAGGACTTGCCGTCATCAAGGCAGACTTGTTCGCCGTTTGTTTGACCACAGCTACAAGGCGAGACTTGGCCGGGCGTGCAGATGATTGCGGACGAGCCGGATACGCAAGTTTCAGAACCGTGCAGAGTGATCATATCATCCACTCTGGCGCCGGCCACCACGTCCATGACCGATTCGTCGATCTCATATACGCATCCGGGGCTGTAACCCAAGCCCAAGAAGGTGTCGTAATCGATGATGGGACGCCTGGTTCCATGTTGGTCGGCAACAGCAACTTCGCTTTGCCCGTTCGCGCTGACCAAGCTACCCGGCATCATGCCCACGCCTCCCAAATGCGGCAAGGCGCTCAAGAGCTCTTGCTTTTCGGAGGCCGGATAATGCAGAAGGTCGCTGTCTTTGTAGCCCCAGGACAAGAATGACTCGTAGGACAAAAAGACTTGATAGCCGGTAGTATCAAAACCGGAACCAGGGTATAGCCGGTAGACTTCGGGTTGGCCGTCGAACTTGAGGACCGTGGCATCAAGAGCCATGCCCAGTTCATGAAGGGCTGTTTCCCGATAGCAATCCAGTTCTTCTTGGCTGGCTTTGATGGCGCAAACTCGAGGTAAAACAGAGTAATCTGTTACCTTGAGCTTTTGACCTTCTTCCACGACCAGCCAATATTCGCCGGCGGTCTCATCGAATAACAGAGTGCCGATGGGATGTTGTTTGACACTGGTGACGGGCGGACTCGCTAGAGAGTAGCCGACGTGATCGGCCAAAAGTGGCAGGAATGTGGCGGGATTCGCGTAGTACTTTTTGTGATCCCCTTCCTCGTTGTCATTACCGCGGAACCAAGTTTTGGAATCGGTGAGCTGAGCTTCGACTTGGCTTTGGATACGGATACCCAAGTGCAAGTGTTCCGGCCCATCGCCATTATTGTCATCGTTTTGGATGTACATGATTACATCTGACGGTTTGACAATCTGACCCACACTGAGTGTGAGATCCGGGCCTGCGCCCGTGGGATCGTATTTACTACCATGACCGTAAATGGAGAGGAACTTGGTGATGGTTGTATCTGTTCCATCTCCATTTTGGACGATAAACGGTGAGTCGAGTGTGTGTTCGATTACCACCACAAGGGTGCCGTAGCCGTTGGCCGGACGGTAGAGTACCAAACGACCGCAGGCGATAGGGTGGATGGGCGTGCCGACCGGATATTTGAGGTCGCGGCCCAAGTGTTCGACATCGTTTGCAACCTGCAAAAAATTGCGGCCGCCATAGAGCAAATTGCCGTCGCCAAAATCTTGAACGTTAGTTGGATAACGAACTTCTGAAACCGAACATGAATCCGTCTGTCCGCTTCCGATTGGCGAATTGGCGGCATAATTACGTTCACCTCCGGATGCATCTGCGCACGAAGCAAGTAGCATGGCCAAGCAGATGACGCTTAAAAGCGGCATGAGGCCTATGAACCACTTAAGCTGAGCTTCGCCGGTGGCAATTTTTTGTACATGAAAACCTTTACGTCTATGAAACTCGCCCTGTTTGTGAAAATCAATTGTCGATGTACGTTGCATGTTCTCCTCCTTATCCACCGCCACTAGTAACGATGGATATTAGAGTGACCATCATTGAGAAAGACAAACGCACAGCGGATATAACCCATTGGTATTCGGTATATACTTTTCCGTAACCAGCGTATTCCGCACCTCCTCCTTGGCCCATTACATGGCGGGAATCGGTTAAACAAATGCCTAACGCTATTTGCTACGGAGTTAGCTGGTTACACTTTCTTATGCGACTCGGCTTGGATTTTTATTTGCGCATTCTCTCCTCGAAATGCCAAGATCTCTATCAAGTCAGTTGCCGTACCGACTTAAGGCCGCATCCAAGGCCCGTGACCTCCTTGGGACGACCGGATCTTTTTACTTTGCCGAGTGTTATATCCGCTTATGCGATTGTTATGGTGCTGGGGCGCGAAAGCCTTACTTACAGTGTTCGGTTTTCTGTTGATTTGGTCAATTCAAGTGAATACTGACAATAAACAAATACTGATGCAAAACTGATAAATAATAAATAATAAATAATAAATTTGGAATTTTGACCATTAATATTTTTGTTAACTGAAAGTGACAATAGCCGTTTTGTCAGGTGTGTGGATTACAAAAAATGGATTGCTTTGTGTATAAGTCGTTTTTTTGGCGCAACAAAAACCATAATCGGATGATGAGAGCATAGGTTGCGAGGCAAATCAAGAAATTCATCCCTTGAATGTGGATATCCATCCAAGGAAAAATATCAGCAATGCGTGCCGCAAGAAAAATCAGTTTGCTCAAACCCAAACCGGGCAAGTTGATCGTATCGTGATAAATCCCAAATCCAGCGGAGATCGAACCAAAGAGCATAGCCCAAGGCACAAGCGGTACGGCAACAAGGTTCGTGAATAATCCGGCCAGCGAAATGCGGCTAAAGACGAATGCAATGTAGGGCATGGTCATCAATGTTGCGGCACCGGTTGTGGAAGCGGCTTCACGCAAGCCGGCTGTTTCAGGAAGATGGCGAAAAAGTTTTCCAAAGACGGGTGTCCAGGTAACAAGCCCGATTGTAGCCAGAAAAGATAAGGCAAAGCCCGCGTCAAAAGCAAGCATCCAGGGATCAATCAGCGATAAAACTGAAGCTGAAAGCAGACAAAGATGCCAGATATTGGGTGAGCGGCCAAGCTGACGCGACAGTAGAAGCACCCAGCCCATGACTGCGGCGCGGGCAACGGAGGCTGAAAAACCCACAAAACCGAAGAAGAGTAACATGGCCATGGTTGTGACGGTAAATGCTTGGTGGCGCCAAAGGCCCAGGCCGAGGAGAATAGAAAAAACGACCGTGACAATGATGGTGAAGTTGGAGCCGGAGACAGCGATAATGTGGGTAAGACCGGCGCGACGAAAAAGTTCTTTAGCTTGTAATGATAAATTGCGTTCACCGTAGAGCAAACCGGCGATGAGAATACCCTCGTCTCCGGGTATAGCGCCTGTAATGCGCCGTTTAGCCAGCTCTCTCCAAGAATAAAAAGCGTCGCGTAAATCGTACCAGGGAGGTTTGGCGATAACTTGAATTTTAGCACTACCGCAATAACCCATTGAATAATATTGCCGCATATAAAATTGATAATTTGATTGCCCTTGCTCTTGCCGACGAGATTTGAGCTTGCAGGTAATGCGGATTTTAGAACCGATAGGTATGTTGTTTTTGAGATTTACTTGAACCTTGGAGCCGCCCACTATAATGTTGGCTTTTTTGCCATAACGACCTTGCCAAATATTTTCAATGTCGGTCGTGACCGAGTCAACCTCGGTAATTAAAGACGTGGGAACCGAAAGATCAAAACGAAATAAACCAAGGATAATCGCACCGATCATAAAGCTTAAAAAGCGATAGCGCGCACGCATCGATAGGAAAGCTAAAGTAAAAACGATTGATAAAATCAGCCAAAGCAAAAGCGAGTATCGTGTCAGCGGTGTAATTGAGTGGATAATGATACCCAATAAAAAACCGGCAAAATAAAGCATTCTGCGTCGCAAAAACAGCCAATTTAAAAAATTCTCTCTCCTCATATGAAAAGTCCATCAAGATACGCCGGCTGAGACCGAATATGTCAAGCTGAAAGTCTATTAACTGAGTCAGGCAAATTTGATGGACTTTAGACTTGATGGGCTAGAAGGACTTAAATTATTGTGACACTTAAAAACCCTTTTATGTCAAGAGGATAAATCTCAGGAAACGGGATATAAAAAGACCCAATTGTTTGGGCATTTTGTATCTTGAATAATATTTGCCAGGTATATTGAAGTATCGCGCGTACATTATTAGATAAATGTATTTGAAAACCATACTTCGTAAACAGCGGAGTAAGATACGCGTTTACCTATGTGGATTATACAGCCAGATGGCGTTTTCACTTGTCGCGTAATCTCCCGGCGATATTTCTTCCATTTGAAAGAGAAAATTTAATTGCTTGGTTTTTTTGCGTATTAACACTTTGTCGCATTTGTCTTTGGAGACGGACAAATAAAATGCGCGCTGAGCAAAGGTTGTGCAGATATACTGATCAACGTTTACGACATGCTTGGATATCCAATTAACGATTGCTGATCCGAATATTTTATTAACAATTTTTTTGGTAAAATACGAAAAAACACGGGTAAAATCATAAGGCGTATCAACCGAATCTAGAAAAAAACCGCGAAATTTATCACGTTCTTCATTGTTTAAAACGGGTATGCGTTTGATGCCTATATTATATTTATTGGGCCTGCGCGTGTAATGTTCGATGCGGTGGATTTCAATTCCACGGTCCATGGCTTCAATAAGCAGAATATCAGGATAGTCGGTGCCGTTTTCAATGACTTCAAAAACCAAAGCCACATGGCTCCAATAAGAACTGGTGGCTTTACGGATAAAACGCGCAAGCCAAGAGCTCCTAGTATGAACCAAAATAATATCACCGATCTTTAAATGCGGCAGAGCTGCTGACAATTTTTGAAAACGCGCTTTACTCATAGCTATCGTTTATTGTAGATCCACTCGCACGCATCGCTTTTGGCGATTTCGCCGGGAGAAGTTGTTTCTTGAATCTCGATCGGTGTATAGCCCGGCCCGCGAAATATAACGTCCATACGATCATCCCAGTCGGCGGCTTCGTAAAAGCTTTTTTGTACCAATCCGCTACATGAATATCTTTGTCTGCTGTTAAGATATTTACGATAAATTTTGGAAATATAAGCAAGAAGAAATTTTGTGGTAGAAATAGGATAGTACGGAGTATCAACATTCATTAACATGTAAGCACGCACGCGTTTTTTCATCTCCTTATTCAACCACTTAATACGTTTAATGCCGATGTCGTATTTAGCGGGATTGTTAAGGTACTTATCTAAACGATGGATTTCGACTCCGCGTTTTAAAGAGCTGTTTATTCCGTATTGAATTGCCTCGATAATTATATCATTGGAATAACCTCTTTTTTTATTGCGTGGGAATATAATAACCGCAACATGATCCCAATAACTATCCGTTACTTTGCGAAGCAATTTGCGTATAAATATTTTTTTATGACGCACCATGATTATATCAGCGACTTCCAGCTTGGGAAGCCGTCCGTTTATTTCTTCCAATTGTGATATTTTTTCACGACCGTGCTTGGTATCTTTACCCCTCTTTTTTATCGCCATACGTGCTATAATAATACTATAATATTTACATGACTACAAAAAAATCGACACCCAAACAGCAAAATTCAAATAAAAAAGTGGATTGTTTTCCGTCAGAGTGGTTTGATGCTTTGACTACTCCTATTTTTATCTTGGACAAAAGCTGTCAGATCATGTACGCCAATCGGGCTTTTTGCGACTTAATAAAAAAACGAAAGAAAGAATGCTTCAAGATTAAGCCTATGGATATGGTGATTGAGCAAAAAGAAAACCGCAAGTTTTTAAAAGATATCTTAAAGGTATACGGAGGCAAGAAGATAAACAGAGGTATTTATAATTTAAATGTTGGTAATAAAACTTTTAAAGCTTTATTAGACATATCCCCGGTTTATGACAAAGGAAAAAAGATGGTTAATTATGCAATAGGCGTGGTTTTGGATCATGATGCGAAAAAAGGCTTAAAAAGACTGTGGAATATTTTTAAATAACGAAATTAAAAACCAGAGCTATAACTGCTCTGGTTTTTGATTTGTATGATCGGTTTTTTTATAAAAATTAATAACTATCATTTTTTTCTTCAAGGAATTTTTTAGCATCCAGAGCGGCCATGCAACCGGTTCCGGCTGAGGTTATGGCTTGGCGGTAAACTCGGTCCATGACATCGCCGGCTGCGAAGATGCCGGGTATATTTGTTTTAACGCCGTCTGTAAGAATATAACCTTCAGTGTCGCAAGTGATTAGATCTTTGCAAAAGTTTGTATTTGGCCGGTGACCTATGGCTATAAAAACGCCATCGATGGGCATTTCCGTGGTTTCGCCGGTTTGATTGTTTTTGATGCGGATTTTTTCCAATTTCATTTCGCCCATGAATTCGTCGACTTCGGTGTTATACATGAACTTGATTTTGGGATTTTCCTTGGCACGTTCGTACATGATGCGGCTTGCGCGGATTTGATCCTCGCCTTTGCGAACGAAGACTGTGACAGAGCTCGCTACTTTGGCCAAGGTTTGCGCGTCTTCCATAGCAACATCGCCGGCGCCGACCACGGCCACTTGTTTATCACGAAAAAAGAAGCCGTCACAGGTAGCGCAACCGGAAACGCCGCGGCCCTTGAATTTTTCTTCGGATTCGGTGCCAAGCCATTTAGCCACCGCGCCGGTGGCAATAATGACGGTTTTGACTTTGATTGATACTTTGTCACCATGCAAGATGAAGCTTTGATCACGCGGTTCTATTGTAGTAACCTTGCCATCAAATAATTTGGTACCAAACCTGACCACCTGTTGTTTAGATCGTTCCATGAGTTCGGGTCCCATGATGCCCTCGGGGAAACCGATAAAGTTCTCGACTTCATTGGTTGTAGTGAGTTGCCCACCGGGTTCGGGGCCCAACCAAAGCGCAGTGGCAAAACCGGCGCGTGCCGCGTAAACCGCGGCCGAATAACCTGCCGGGCCGGCACCTATAATACCCATATCGTAATTTGCTAACTTTTGATCCATATCTTAATAAAGCTAATGATTGAAGTATATAAAACTTTATTACCAGCACCCGATTTTGGCAAACGTGAATAAGTTGTGAAAAACTGGAAAATTTATGGGAAATGTTTTAGTATTAATCATATGGTTAAAAAGTTGCTTATGTTAGGCGGAGCGTCTTTGCTGATGCTTGTTTTATTTTTACCAAATGATTCGCTTTTAGCACAAACGACAACTGAAACAGAACTCGCGATGCCGCAAATCGGCGAAATCTCCGCAAATTCGACTCAGGAATCAATCAATACGCTATTTGAGGCCAAAATTGTTGAAATTGTTGAGGAAAGAACAGTTAAAACAGATGATGGCAAAGAGGTTAAACAACAGAAAGTTAAAATGAAAGGATCGGAAGGAGAGTGGAAAAATAAAGAAATTGTTTTTAATGGTATCTCGGAAATTATCGCCGTTACAGGTAATGTTTATAAAAAAGGCGACCGTGTGATCGTAAGCCATCAGATAGATTCGGAGGGTGATGATGTTTTTTATATCGCGGATTATGTACGCAGATGGCCACTGTATTTGTTGGCGTTTATTTTTGCGCTCGCCATTACTTTGGTGGGAAAAGCTAAAGGTTTCAGATCTTTAATAGCTTTGGGAATAAGTTTTACCGTCATTTTGAAATTATCCATACCTCTGATTCTTATGGGATGGAATCCGTTGGTGGTGGGAATCGGCACATGTATCTTAATTTTCTTATTGATTATATATTTAACAGATGGCTGGAGTACAAAATCTCATTTGGCGATTATAAGTTTAACAATTTCTTTAATAATAGTTGCCCTGCTTTCATTGCTTTTTACCTGGCTAACCAGGTTGACAGGTATGGCCGGTGAGGAAACTTTGTTTTTATTAGGTGTAGGTCGGCAGGCCTTGGACTTTAAAGGTTTGTTTTTAGCCGGAGTGCTGATTGGCGCGTTGGGTGTTTTGGACGACGTGGTAATAGGGCAAATTGAAGCGGTAGCGCAAATTAAAGAGGCAAATCCCAAGTTGCCAGAAAAAAAGATCTACAGCATGGCCATGGAGGTGGGTAATGCGCATATCGGCGCAATGGTAAATACTTTATTCTTAGCTTATGCCGGAGCTTCTTTGCCTCTTTTGATTTTATTTAGCATAAAAGAACCGCCTTTTCTGACTTTTGGCCAAGTTATTAATAATGAATTGATAGCCGGCGAGATAGTTAGGACACTGGTGGGTAGCATAGGTTTGGCCCTCGCTATGCCGATCGCAACTTATTTAGCGGCCTATTTTTATAACCCAAAAAGCAAAAAATTAAACTGATTGCAAAAAAGAATCATCATTGATTCTGATGGGAGCGTAAACACCTTCCGGAGATAAAGAAAATTCGGAAACAGAACCCAGTGACGGAGTTCCCGAATTGGCAATGCCTATGATTTCCAACATGATTTTTAAAGCATCCATGTGTGTTACTATTAAAACAGTCTTTTTTTGATATTTATCTTTGAGCCCCAGTAGAAAATTTTGCAGACGCACGCCGAAATCTTCATTCGATTCGTCTGCGGAGCGAATACGCAGATTTCGGGTTAACATAACGGTAACATCAGGCATGGCGTCTGAAACGATGTAGGCCGTTGCTATCGCTCTTAAGATGTCGCTGCTGTAAATATAGTTAACGCCGAAAGCGGCAAGATGCTCGGCCATAATCTGAGCCTGAAGTTTACCCGTTTCGGACAAAGCTCCGGTTACTCCTCCGTTTTGCGGATCATTATGCCCGTTGGGATTTGTTTCGGCATGACGCGCCAGAAGTAGCTTCATATGTTTTCCTGCCAATGGATATGTATTTCCAGCCCGCTTGGCCGGCCATATCCGGATCAAATAAATTTCTTGTGTCAACCAATATATTACCGGATGAAACTTGCCGCATTTTTTGCAAGTCCAGTTTACGGAATTGTTCCCATTCTGTGGCGATGATGACAGCATCTACGTCTGCCACAGTTTGATACGGGCAATCGTGTTGTTGCAAAGTATAACCGTTTAAATGATTTGGAGCAACAAAGGCGACCGGATCATGCGCCACAACCTCGGCCCCTTTATCCAAAAGCAATGCCAGCATTTCCAAAGCCGCGGATTCGCGGATATCATCCGTATTGCCCTTAAAGGCAAGCCCCAAAACAGCAATTTTTTTATCTTTTAAATTACCCAATTCATCCTCTAAACGGTTTATCATTCTCACACGCGCTTTTTGATTGAGGTTGTGCGCGGCATCTATAACAGGTAATGTTACACCCGTATTTTGCGCCAAATGGCGCATGGCTCTTACATCTTTAGGGAAGCAACTTCCGCCCCAACCTGGGCCGGCTTTTAAAAAGTCCTTGCCGATACGCGGATCCGAGCCAATACCCGCCGACACCTCGGTAATATCAGCTCCAACCGCTTCAGCTACTTCGGCGATTTCATTAATAAAGCTGATTTTAGTGGCTAGAAAAGAATTGGCCGCATATTTAGTAAGTTCGGCCGAGCGCCTATCCATAACCAACTTAGGGCAATCGACATGTTCATATGCGCGCAGCATGCGGTCTTTTGCATTATCGGTTGCAACGCCGATTATGATGCGCGAAGGGTGAAGAAAATCATAAACAGCGTGTCCTTCGCGGAGGAATTCGGGATTGGAGACGACGTCGATTTGGATGCCTGACGCGTCGCGGATGATTGATTCAACTTTTTCCGCGGTACCAACCGGTACCGTACTTTTGTCGGCGATAACAGTGTATTCGGAAATATGTGAACCAATATCATGCGCGGCGGCTTCCACGTATCGCATGTCGACAGATCCATCCGGAGAGGACGGGGTGCCCACGGCTATGGAAATTAACTCCGCACCGAGAACAGCGTCTTGATAAGAGTCCGTAAAAGAAAGCCGACCGGTTGCAACATTGCGCGCTACCACGGAATCTAGACCGGGTTCGTAAATAGGCATAATGCCTTCTTTAAGCTTTGCGATTTTTTCGGACTGAACATCTAGACAAGTTACGATATTTCCCAGCTCCGCGAGACAGGCGCCGGAGACTAATCCGACATAGCCGGTGCCTATTATGGTGATTTTCATAACGAGTATATTAAAGTATTTAAGCGGTTATGTGGCAAAAAACCGCTGTGTTATAATTATTCCAGATTGGTTTTATTGAACGGCTACGGCTTTTCAAAACCTTTTCGCCTCATGCGCATTGAGAACGCGATTGGCTATGGCTTGCCGCGGAGGATGCGCGTGTTAGTCATTAAATAGAAAATGCTTGGTGCGGTGCGGTGGTTGATTTTCGATCACAGATAAAATTCAGTTTGGTCTCTTCCGCTTATCGGATTAGATAAACAGTGGTTTGGACGGCGCACCGCACAAAACCGACCCCGACAGCAACCCGAACGTCTTCAAGCTGGAACGCAATGATGACGGTTTGTGGCTGAACGACAATTGGGCGAAGCCCGGCAATGAGTGGAATCCTGATAACCGAATCGTATTCCGGCTCCGAAAACCTTTTCTTTCCGCGATTTTACAATGCGCGGTTTTTCTTACCCGGATTTTCCAGATTTTTCTTCCAACCGCCCAACATTTTACCGATCTCCTCGAGCCTAACCGCCAAATCCTTACAATTCCCGTTCGAGATGAACTGCCTTCCCAGGCCACGGAAATGAGAAATTTAAGTAAATCCAAAATCAAGATGCATTTTATAATTTTTTCCATTTTATTTTCTCTGTCTGTAAAATAGGCGATGTACGCAAGCTCAAGAAGGTCAAGAAATTTATTTTCAATTCTTGAGCCAAGTGTATAACGCACTCCTTTGGGAATATGCGGGATAATATTCAACCACAACAAATAAGCCTCTTTGATTCTATTCAAGATCGAAGCGCTATCGAGAGAGAGAGAGTAGAACGAAATTTTGTCATATTTTTAATGATATCATTTCCGTGGAAAATTTACTTGGGGCATGGCGCGAATTTTTACGCGGGAAGCGCCGACGTAAGGATATTGAGCAATTCTCACTGCACTTGAATGATAATATAGTTATATTGCACCGCGAACTTGAGGAAAAGACATATAAACACGGCTTGTATCAAGCGTTTCGGATTAATGACCCAAAACCGCGAGATATTCATAAAGCCTCGGTTCGCGACCGTCTTGTGCATCATGCCGTTTATCGAGTTCTGTATCCATATTTTGATAGAAAATTTATTTTTGATTCTTTTTCTTGCAGGGATAGCAAAGGTGCACATAAAGCCATAGCCCGCTTTTGCGACCACGCTCGCATTGTATCAAAAAATCATACGCAGACTGTTTGGGTGCTTAAATGCGATATAAGAAAATTTTTTGCAAGCATTGATCATAATATCTTATTAACAATTCTTCGTAACAAAGTTAAAGATGATGATACCATTTGGCTTTTAAATCAAATAATCAGCAGTTTCCACACACCGGGTAATCCGGGTATTGGATTGTCATTGGGTAATTTAACCAGTCAATTATTGGTTAATATTTACATGAATAAATTTGACCATTTCGTAAAAAGAGAATTGAAATGCAAGTATTATATTCGATATGCTGATGATTTTGTGTTTCTGGATGCCGATAAAGAATATTTAGAGGACATATTGAGCAAGATATCAATTTTTCTGCATAAGCAACTCAAATTATCGTTGCATCCGGATAAGGTTTATATAAAAACACTTGCATCCGGTGTGGATTTTCTTGGTTGGATAGTTTTTCCGAACCATCGCGTATTGCGGACAGCGACAAAACGAAGGATGTTTAAAAAACTAAAAAAAGGATACAGTTGGGAATCTCTAGCTTCTTACCGAGGTATGCTTAAACACGGCAATACATACAAATTAAGACAAAAAATTGATAAATTGTATGGCGATAATTGATTTCTTATATTTTTTGATTTTTATGCGCTCGCCAAAAGCGAGCGCATACCAAAGCGCCAAAGTTTCCAAACCTCAAAGGGTCAAACAACTGAAAAGGATTAAAGAATCTAAGTTTTAAGCTTGCGGAGCCGGAATACGAAACGGTAAGCAGGATGCCACTCAAGGCCGGGCCTCGCCCAACGGTCGCTCAGCCGCAAACCGCCAACATAGCGCGCCAGCCTGAAGACGCTCGGGTTGCCGTCGGGGTCGGTGATTTGTTTCATGCCTATGTAAAACCATTCGCCCATTGGTTGGTTTTGATATTGCAGGCGATAGTTAGGGCCCGTATCAGGAGGGCAGAGCTCCAGGCCCAAGTCTTTGGCTCTGGTGTAGA
>CAYFST010000022.1:19173-20983 GCA_964345995.1 uncultured Gammaproteobacteria bacterium | reverse complement strand
CGATCATGCCTCGAACTGTACTCAAAATTAAAGTTTTTTGTTATTTTTAAATTAAATATAATAAATAATTGATAAAAATAGCATCAAATGAGAAGTTTTACTTGATATTTGGTTGATTAATGGCATTTTTTAGATACGAATGTGCTTTTCGTCGATTGGTATATTATCGGCGAGTATAATTGTTGATATTTGAAAGTTTTACTTGTGTCGTTGTAAGAAAAATTGCTGAGCAGAATCTTTGATAGAATTTTCCGATATTATTTTCCGAAACGGTTTGGTTTTTCTCTATGTATCGAACGACTGGCTGCTATGACAATGTAATTCCGCATTACGTTCTTCTTTGGGGAGTGACTGTTACTTAAAAAAAATAAAAGTCAAGAATACAGATGTGAGAAACTCTTGCCAGCGAACCTTGTACAGTGGTAAGTTATTATCATGAAGTTACATAGATTTATAGGCGATTATGACGTTTTTGCGCCGGAGTTGGATATAACGGATAAAGTTATAATCCATCAAATTAACAACGTTTTACGATTAAAAGAAGGTCAAAAGCTTATTTTGTGCGATGGTAAAGGTAGAGAGGCGGAAGCCTCGATTTTAGCTTTAGATAAAAAACAAGTTTATGTTGCCTTGGAAAGAGTAACGGAGTTGAAGAATGAGCCGGAAAGAGAAATAGTTTTATATCTTTCAATAATTAAAAAAGAAAATTTTGATATGGTTGTTCAGAAAGCGACCGAAGTAGGTGTTAAGCAAATTATTCCTTTGCTATCAAAAAGAATTATCAAGCAAGATGTGAAAATTGATCGTTTAAGGCAAATAGCAAAAGAAGCGGCGGAACAATCGGGGAGAGGTGTGATTCCAGTGATTTTTGAACCCATGAAGTGGAGCACGGCCATGGATCACGCGAAAGATAATTTAGTTAATTTATTTTTTCATATTGTAGAAAAAGGAGATGGTATACCACAAGGTTTTAAAAAGAAGATAGGAGTTTGGATTGGTCCCGAGGGGGGTTGGGATGAAGCAGAAGTTGAGGAAGCTCGAAATTCAAATTTTTTAATGGCGGAATTGGGTCCGCTTGTATTGCGCGCAGAAACGGCCGCGATTGTCGCAAGTTATCTTTGCGTGCATGGACAGGTGAAGAATCCTAGCGTCTAGCAACATGGTTATAGAGTGCGTAATCCATAGTGAATAATGCATTAAAACAGCAGGGAGACTCTGCAGATTTTTATAAAGAATCAATCATAATAGTTCGAAAGAGCTTGTTTAAGCTTTTATGCAGAGGAGAGAAAATTAAGTAAATAAAATACGGATGGAGATTTGGTACGGCCACAATTGTATAACTCAACATTAGGGATATGATCGATTTTGTATTGTATGAAACGATTTTGAACGAATTTGTGTAATAAACAATTAATTAAATGAACTTTGTTATCGATGCAGATTTTAAAAATTGAGAGACGAGGGGCGGGCTTGTGGCTACGTTTTTTGACTGATTATCTTTATTTCATGCAAATTTTCTACCTACATTTACACAAGTAAGTTGAGGTGTTTTTGTATGATTTGAAAAAGCCCTTGAGAGGGCCGGGGTGAGGTTTTAGTTGTTTTCGGGCGGAGCCTCGGCATCCACTTCTTCTTCGGTCATGAAGCGAATGGAACAGTCCGCCAGCTGGAAAGCGATTTTTTGCGGTTTGCCGCCGTAGGTGATAGCAAGCAGTGCGCGCAAGACTTCGGCTTCCAATTCTTCGTTTTTTTGTCGGCTCATTGTATTCCCTAGTTCGTTAGAGGGGTGGCTGGGGCAATCTGTGTCGTC
>CAYFST010000022.1:3539-19073 GCA_964345995.1 uncultured Gammaproteobacteria bacterium | reverse complement strand
CGGATGTCGCAGACGGCTACGGTTTGATCGGGTACAATATTGGTTGATTCGCCACCACGGATATTGCCGATGTTGCAAGTGGTTGCCCAATGGCTATCATCATGTTTAGTCGCGTCGAGAAAAATATTGTGTACGCGGTTGATAGTAAGTAAGGGTTTGTTAATGGCGTTATTACCTTGCCAAGGGCGGTTGGCGTGGAATGTTTTTCCTTTGGCTTTTAATACAATCCACATATTGTGTATGATGTTTTCGATTTTGACACCGCCATCCGCGATTACAGTGACTTGGCAGGTATAGTCTTATTCGAGCAGGTATTTGGTGCCGTTGAAGCCGTCGGATTCTTCATAGCCGACAAGTATTAGGTTGATATCATGAGTGTTGGCAAGTTCTTTTATCAAGTTGAGCATGATGGCGACCGAGCTTTTTATATCGGATGCGTCGCGGGCAATGAGTTTGTCATCATCGATAATAGGTTTTTAATTGATGATTATCCGCTTCAATAACGTCTAAATAGCCGCTTAAAAATATTTTGAAAAATTTGGTGTCGTTTTTTGTGGCGATTAGGCTGGGTACTCCGTTTGATTAGAATCGTTTAATCGTTAATATTGAATTTTTTAGATATTCTTCCGCGCAGTCTAAACAGCGCTCTATATTTTAAGGAAGGTTTTTGGTGGATTAGGTGCGGATGAGATCTTGGGTGATTTTTAAAAATTCATTTATGTCGGATATACCATATGAAAATGCTATTTGCAGAAAGCGGATAGCTGATGGCGTATTACATATTACATAAAACTTTTTGTGCTGAAAGTTTATGAAGCGGAAAGTCTATAAAGTCAGTTAAATGGAAAGTTTGTCAAGCTTTGATGGTCTTGATGGACTTATGACTTTGGGTTAAGTTGATTATAAGGAGGAAACATGCAGGAGGATCGGCGTTCTTTATATCCCGAACAAATGGTATGGCTCAAGAGCGTAAAGCCGGTAAAGCCTAAAGTTTTGGTTATAAAATCGGTTGATTTGATTGCGTTTACGATAGGGTGTATTAATTGGTTGATTTACGGTTTATTATCGCTAAAGATATTTAGCAATTTAGTGGTATATTTGTCATGTATTTTGATAAGCGTGTTGTTTGCGGGTTTTACGTACTATCTATTCATAAAAGCTGATACTTTTATTTTGAGAGTAACTACCATGGGTGTAGTATTTGTTTTAGGCATGATGACTTTTCAGATTTATTTCTAATATCCCGGCACTTGTCGGGTATTTATATTGGCTAAGTTAAGATGTTTATTTGCCCATTATAAGATAAGCAACGTTTGATATATTGCTCTTTTAGAAGTATTGATATATACTTTCTTAAACTTAATTTGCTATATTAATGTATATGGATACTCAAAAAACAGACCACTTTAAGGAGCGGTTGTTACAAGAAAAGAGGAGAATAGAGGCAGAATTGGCTGCCTTGGGTTCTAAGGATCCTGATAAAATCGATGCGGAATATCCTGAGAGCGGATCTAATTCGGATGAGGATAATGCGTCAGAAATTACGGAATACGCGGATATTGTTTCCATTGAGGCGCGCATGCAATCCGAATTGAAAGATGTAAATAAAGCTTTAAAAACTCTGGAAGAGGGAAAATACGGGATTTGCAAGTATTGCGGAAAAGAGATTCAGGAGAAAAGGCTTGAGGCTCGACCCGCATCATCAAGTTGCATCGCTTGTAAGAAAGTTTTGACGCAAGAGATGTGACCTTATCTCGTAAGATTAAAGGGTTTACATGATATATATCGTAGAGACGTCCCCTGTGGGGCGTCTTGTGTTTAAAAGCAGTACAGTTTATGATAGCTTTTATGAATGAAAAAAATAAAATGATTTTATTTGTGGCGGCCGCTGTTTTGGATACTGTTATTATTGATTTGTTTTTTAAATACGCGGTCCGGTGGGATTGGATTGGGATCGTGGAATTTATTCCCGGCGTGTTGGCGATTACAAAGCATGAAAATTATGGATTGATAGGAAATCTTCCTATTCCATATCCAATTATAATTTTACTGACACTTATAGCACTTGGAGTTTTGTTTTATGGTATAAGGGGTGCTTATAGAGCCAATAGATTCTGGGAAGCTGTGGCGCTTGGGTATGTTGGAGGTGGCGCGATAGCAAATTTTATTGATCGAATACTTAATGGTTACGTTTTTGATTGGATATTGTTGTTTAATACATCGATTATCAATATCGCGGATATTGCGATTACGCTGGGAATTATCGGATATATAGCGGTGCATTACTACTATGAACGTCAAACGTCGTAAATTTATTTTTGAAAAAGAATGAAGCAATAATATCGAGTGTAATGATGATGGTTATGGCGGTAGTAAGCGACTAGCTGATTAAGTTTGTTATGACCATGGGGGATATCGCCAAATTTGAAGATACTGTTGCGGTGAGATTTGTTTTGAAGGTAGTGCTGATAACGTTTTGTTTTTACTTAATTTCGAATATTGCAGTTGTTGTGATACTTGCGGTGCTTGTGTTTAGCGTGATTGTTCATATGAACAATTTAATCAAAGCAGGTGTTTTTCCGCCGGTTTTTATGCTCGCGATTTTGAATGGCGTTTTAATTTGCATGTTAATCGATGTGTTTTATTTTGGTGGGATAAGGCATCGGATGAACTTTAACGATTGGTTTAGATTGGCTTTGTCGGATATTTTTGTTAATACGGGTTTGTTGATGTTTTTTGTGGTAAGAAAGTATGAAGCAAAGCCAGTAGATGATTTATCGGGGGAACAGGTAGCTCTAAGGTAAGCGAAAAAAGTGAAGAAAATATTTTAAGAGATTTGATGACTTTGTCGTTTGTAGCTTTAGTATTGACGAAAGCGAAAAAAAGGGGGTATACTTAAGTTAGTACATTGATTTGGGAGGTAGCATGTCCGATCAAGAAAAACAGGATTCGACAAATTGGATTGCTTCTATCTTGACTATCACAGTCATTATAGTGGGTATTGCTATCATTAGCTCGAAACCCGAACAGGGCGAAAAAGGTGGTAAGTGCAATTCGGATGGATCTTGCAATATGGGTTTGGTTTGTAAATCTCAAGAATGTGAAGTTATACCAAAGGGTGCGCTTAGAGGTGAGTGTCGCCCTAATGGCGGTTGTAACGAAGGCTTGGTTTGCAATATTTACAACTTTTGTGTATTGAAGCAAGATGAGAAGAAGCCTGTTCCCAAGAATCGGTACAGTGACGGTTTTATCAACAAAGCTGTAAGAGGGATAGGAGCGGCTTGGAGATCTTTCGCTAACTAGTTTTATATTTTTCGACGTAATGTCGATTTTTTTATTACCACGCTATTGACAAATTGGGAATAGTGAAGTTAGGTAAAGGGGTACATTGGACAATATGTAAGGAGAGAGCGGTGCATGACTATCAACCAAAACCAAAGCGAAAGTATCCACCAACCAGAGGTAAGACTCCAGAGCAGATCGCGGAAGATAGACGCGAAATAGATGAAATAAATGCTGAGATAACACAAGAGAGTGAGCGGATAGAGATGAAAATAAAACAAGAGAGAAAACAAAAGCGTAAGCCTTTCGTGGTTGTCGCTATTGCAGCACTTGTCATTCTTGTTTGCCTGTCGGCTGTTGTTGTATTTATGCATATCACATCGCAATCGTTGGGAGATGGATACGTAAAGGTTTGTGAATTGTCGGGCGAGGGTAGTATATGGAAAGAAGCTGATGCCGGCGCTAAAGGTGAATTGATTTGGCAATCCTCTAAGGCGGGCTACGAACTGTCGGAAGATGATGATGAGATATATAATAAAGTTTTGAAGTCATCTAAGTGGTTTGACGGCTATTATTTTTACCCCAACGGAGAGCGTTTTTATGCAAAGGAGCATATAAATGGCAGGTACACGGTTTATGCGAAGAATAGCAAGTTTGTACGTATAGAAAGATTGGGGCAGGCGGCTTTTCTTGCTAAGCCCATGAAGTGCGATGGCCTTGGTAAAGAGCATAAGATATTTCAGCTTGAGAAAGCTTTGTATTGGTTTACGATACACAAAAAATATTGGTTGAAAGAGGCCAAAGAGCTTAAGATTGCGATACATAATGATATAAAGAAGTATAAGTTATTTATACGTAATAGGAGTGCAGTGGTGCTTGATGACGAGGTTATAGCAGCTGCCAGCGAGTTTTTTGGTTTACAATTTGTGGATCGTAAGCCGGTTTTTATTGGTAGAATGATTACTGAGTACAAATCCGGCACGCCGGAAGTAGAAAAAAGCTCGTACTTTTTTGTTTGGGGTGATATTAAATTAAATCTTGATTGCAAGACGCTTCAGGGTGCGCCGTTTAAACTTGAGGCAGATGACAAGTTTAAGGGGGTTGTTAAGCCCTTCAAAGTAAAGATTTGTGCCAGGGTAATGAAGATAGGTCTTGATAGCATTACCAGAGAATATGCGGAGGAGGATGGTATGGTTAAAAAACGCACTTTGTATTTTAAAGTAGACAGCGAGAGATATCTCGCGGAAGAAACAAGGTCGAAGTAAAATAGTCCCATTCTAGTAAAGAGTGGGTTTTTTTTATTGCGTATCCATTTGTATAAATGAGTATTTGGGTTTAGTAAAAGTGAACCTTTGATAAAGGTTTTATAAAGGGCAGAAGATCTATGTAAAAAAAGCCGTACCTAGTCTTCAAGAACTTTTGTGAGATGCATTAAGTTGGTTGAATTGGTTGTTGGGGTTGGGGATTGTTATTAATATGTAACAATTAACCGTACTATAATTATTGGTTGAGATTGATATTTAGGCTGTGAATTGTTAAGAGACTTGCGCAACCGGATTAATTTGTTACGCTGTAGATAGGTGCGGTGACGAAGCTAATTCGTTGCCGTTTTTTTATACATACTAGTCGTAACGTCTTAACGTTATAACGTCGTAAAGGTGAATGATATGTTTAATAGATTTGAAGAAATTATAGTTTGGCAGAAAGCACGTGAATTAACGGGTTTGATTTATGTTAATTTACGAGATTTTCGAGATTATGCTTTTAGAGATCAATTGCAAAGGGCATCAGTTTCTATAATGAATAATATTGCTGAAGGATTTGAACGAAAAGGGAATAAAGAGTTTAAGAGATTTTTATTTATTGCCAAAGGATCCAGCGCAGAGGTTAGGTCGATGTTAATTTAGCTAAAGATGTTGGAATAAATGAAAATGATAATGCGGATCATATGGATGAAATAAATGATGATATAGCTCGGTTATTATCTGCTCTAATAAAATTGTTAAATTTTTAAAAATAACTCCATTAAGACGTTACAACGTGTCTCTAAGTTTATGAAAGTTATTCCAACAACAGCAATTATCGGTCTTGACGCCCAAGGTGTGGATGTTGAAGCTGATATGAGTTTTGGCAAGCCTGCTTTTCATGTTGTGGGTTTGCCGGACGCGGCTGTGCAAGAAGCTAAAGAGAGGGTGAGGAGTGCGTTAAAAAGTATCGGCAGGCCGATTGGCAGGCCCAGGGTTACGGTTAATTTGGCACCCGCCGATTTGCGCAAGGCCGGTTCGGGTTATGATTTGCCAATAGCAATAGCGCTTATGGCTCGCGAGCATGGTTTGGAGGAGCCCAAGGGCGGGTGGCCGGTTTTGGTGGGTGAGCTGGCATTAAACGGAGATTTGCGGCCGGTGCACGGAGCTTTGTCGTCGGCTATTTATGCGGCGACGCATGAGTCCGGAGCTTTGATTTTGCCTGTAGAAAATGCCAGGGAAGCGGCATTGGTGAAAGGCGTAAACGTGTATCCCGCGCGTACCTTGGAGCAAGTGATGAATCATCTAAGCGGTTATGAAATGCTTAACGCGCACGAGACTGTAAGATTTGAGGATGAGTTGAAAGCTGTTACGGCTATGGATTTTGCCAGTGTGCGCGGACAAGAACAGACAAAACGGGCTTTGGAAATTGCAGCCGCGGGCGCGCATAACGTGTTGTTAACAGGGCCGCCGGGTTCGGGTAAGACTATGTTAGCGCGTGCCTTCGCGGGTATAATGCCCCGTCTTACGCGAGATGAAGCTTTGGAAATTACTCGGATCCATTCGGTGGCGGGAGTTTTGCCAAAGGACGGAATTTGTAAGATGCGTCCGTTTAGAACGCCGCACCATACGGCAAGCGGCGCGGCTTTGGTAGGTGGCGGTACCACCCCCAAGCCTGGTGAGATATCACTTGCGCATCGTGGGGTGTTATTTTTGGATGAGTTTCCGGAATTTTCGCGGCAAGTATTGGAAAATCTACGTCAGCCGCTTGAAGATGGTATGGTATCGGTTTCACGCGCGCAGGGGAGCGTGACGTATCCGGCCAGATTTACGCTGGTTGCGGCAATGAATCCATGTCCGTGCGGTTATTTTGGAGATTTGGAGAGAGGTTGTTCGTGCACACCGCAACAGGTTACAAAATATGCTCGGCGAGTAAGCGGTCCGCTTATGGATAGGATCGACTTAAAGGTTAACGTGCCGCGTGTTCCTACTGAGCATTTAATGCGGTTGGAATCAGGTGAAACATCGCAGATTGTGCGTGAAAGAGTACAGACCGCGCGTGATAGGCAATCGATGAGATTAGAAGAAACAGGCGTGATGACTAATGCGGAGTTATCGAGTGACGTAGTCAGAAAGAATTTTAAGCAAACTGAAGCTGCAAAAAAAATGATAAAACAGGCTACAGATAAGTTTCATTTATCAGCAAGATCGTATTTTCGAGTACTCAGAGTTGCTGCTACGATAGCCGATTTGGCCAATGCGGATCGTATTGAAGCGGAGTATGTGGCGGAGTCGTTGCAGTATAGGCAACAGGAATCAACTGATGTTTTCTAAATCAAGTAACGTTATCTTGAATTTGTTTCAGGATCTAACCAATAACACTATGCAACTAACCAAGGATGACAATTGCCGATACGGCTGGGTTTATATTCTTATGAATAATGTTCGTTCGACATTGTGTGTTTACGTAAACAAGGATTTATTAAGGTGGATTAGTGAGTATCGAAAAGGATTAAATGAAGGTTTTAGTCAGAAGCATAACCTGTACAATTTGGTGTATTACGAGAGGTTTCATGGTCCTTGCCTTGCGAATCGAAGGGAGAAACAGCTTAAAAGATGGCATCGTGATTGGAAATTGAATTTGGTTAAGAAGGTAAATTCGGAATTGAGGGATTTGTTGGGCGAGTTTAGAAAGGAGGTGAGATCTTGAAATATGATGAGGTCCTGAAAAAAAAGTTCAGGGCATCGATTAAACGGATTTTTGTGATGAACGATATAGTCGTTAAGCAAAGTTTCAAGCGCGCAAGTAATTATTACATATATGTCTAACAATAATACATCAGCAAAAAAAGAGTTTAAAAGAATGTCATTTCGCGATTTAGTGGTTTGGCAGCAAGCATATGATTTTGCCAAGGGAGTGCATGCGCTTAGTCGGCAATTGCCGCAGGAGGAGAGGTATGCACTTACATCACAGTTAACGCGAATGGCTTTTTCCATGCCGGTGCAGATAGCACAGGGTCAGAGAAAATGGGCCAAAGTGGAATTTGTGAAGCATTTGAATTATGCTAGAAATAATTCATATGAATGCGAAACATATCTTTTACTGATAGGTGATTTGTTTTCTGAGTTTAAGGAAGATACGGATAAGCTTGTAGAAGCAAATACAATCATTCAGAAAATGTTATCCGCTTTGATTTATACGATTGAAAATCCAAAAAACAAGAAAAATGAAATTGAAAAAGCTACAGCCGAAGAGCCTAAGGTGGTAGCTGTCGCTTCCTAATAAATTGATATTTTGCGCGCTTGAAATTTTGCTAAATTAAGATAAAAATTATTAAATATGTCAGTATATAAACATAAACGTGGACAAATTAATTGACAAGTAAAATCGAGACTGATAGTTTGCTTTGGCAATAATTAAAAGTCGATATTTTATTTATTCGCTTAATTAACACATTTTTTGGCTATTTGTATTGTGATTTATCCGGTTTTTAGCTAGATTATGCGTTATCTTTGGGGGCTTCTATTCCTAAGAAAATACCATCAGCTTTTTGGACCAGCGTTGGAATCAAAATTTTAAGATTAATTCGTGCCATAAAAAAAGGGCTTGAATATTTTTTTGTAAATATTGTTTATGAAGCTTTGAGGCCGATAGGACGCGTTGTTTTGCGTTTTTTGATTTTACCTGTTTATGGCTTGCTCGTAATAGGAAAGTTAAGGGTAAATCGTTTAGCGCTTCCCGCGCGTGGTTTTGTTTTATTTTTGATCACTAATAAATATTTGTTTCACTTTGCTCTTTTGATAGCGGCTACAGGCACTGTTTACACAAATTTACAAACGCAACAGGCTTTGGCTCATGACGCCGGTCAACAAAGTTTGCTTTATACATTAATGACTAACGGTGAAACTGAGATTGTTCAAGAAGATGTGAATTTTGATGAAGCGATGCCGGAAGCTCAACGTTTGGCTGTGGGTACCATTGAAGCGATACCACATATTGATTTTGATTATGAAGATAAACAAGAGGAACGGTTGTATGTACCGCAGATGCCGGGAACCGTTGTGCTGAAACCTCTAGATCAAGAGCAAGAAGCAAAAGCCAATGTTGTAAAAAGAGTTAGAAAGGGTGTAGAAATGTATACCGTAAAAGCCGGAGATTCTTTGGGGACCATTGCTCGTGATTTTGATATAGATGTTGGTACTATTTTGTGGGCTAATAATTTGTCGGAACGTGAATATATCAGACCGGGTGATAAGCTGAAGATTTTGCCTGTTTCGGGTGTTTTAGTGGCTGTAAAATCGGGTGATACTTTGGGTGGGATCGCCAATAAATACGGTGGAGATTTGGAGGAAATCATGCAAGTAAACAGTTTAAAAGATGAAATAGTGCCGGTAGGTAAAGAATTGGTTATTCCGGATGGTGAACCACCGCGTATTGTACAAGAAAGAACTATCGCAGTTAGTCGTGATAGGTTGAAAGAACCGGGCGTGACTCAGTATAGTGCTCCGGCCCAGTCGTCTGTGAGCGTATCCAAGCCGGACGATGTGATTGAGGCGGCGCCCACAACCAAATTGCTTTGGCCAACGAGCGGACATGTGATTACGCAATATTATGGCTGGCGTCATACGGGTTTGGATATTGATGGTGATTATACGTCACCATTGTATGCGTCTGAAGATGGCAGAGTATTGATTTCGGGTTGGAATTCGGGTGGTTACGGTTTACAGGTCTTGATTGAGCATCCCAACGGTATGAAGACCAGATACGCGCACGCATCCAAATTATTTGTTAAAGCCGGAGATTATGTGAAGCGTGGGCAGGTGATTGCCATGATGGGATCGACCGGACGTTCAACCGGTTCGCATATCCACTATGAGGTGTATGTGAATGGCGTGAGAGTGAATCCGTTACTTTATATTCGTTAAACGTTAATTACGGTACGCGTTCATCACGCGTTAGATAGATCGATTAGAAGACTGGGTTATGGCTCGCTCTTTTTGGTTGTAAAGATTGACAAAAGTCGTGATTTTGTTATAGTCCAGCAATTATGGAACCAACAATAAATGAATTACCCGGCTCTAAAATTGAATTAAAATTCACTGTGACGCCGGAAGAAGCTCAGCCGTTTATAGATGCTACGGTTGAGGAAGTAGGTAAAGAAAAACAAGTCCCGGGTTTTAGGCCGGGCAAAGCTCCCAAAGAAGAGATCGTGAAGCTTATTGGCGGGGAGATGCAGTTATTGCAATTGGCGTTGGAAAGAATTGTGCGTACAAATTTTGTGAAGGCGGTTTTGGATAAAAAATACGAGACAATCGGATCGCCGGAAATCGCGGTAGACCAATTGACTCCGGGGCAGGATATTATATTTACTTGCACGGTGGCAATTATGCCGCAGATACGTCAGGCACATAAAGTTGAGGAGCCTTTCGTTGATATCAAAGTAAAAGATGTAAAAGAGGAAGAGGTGGAGAAGGCGATAGAAGAATTACGCGCGATGCGCCGTAAAGAGGTTGTAAGTTTAAAACCCGCACAAAAAGAGAGTATGGTTTTGGTGGATATGGAAATGAAACGCGATGGGGTGTTACTGGAGGGCGGTCAAGCTAAAGATTATAGGATTTATTTAAATGAGAATCATTATATTCCTAATTTGGCCGAGCAATTGATTGGCGTTAATAAAGGCGATAAGAAAGAATTTACATTGCCGTTTCCAGAAGATCATTTTGACAAGACATATGCTGGTAAAGATATTGATTTTACGGTGGACGTGAAAGAAGTTTATGAGATACATTTACCGGAAGTTGATGATGAGTTCGTTAAGCAATTAGGCCTTGAATCCGCGGAAGCACTGAAAAAATTGCTTAGAAAAAATTTACGCATGGAAAACGAGAGAAGGGCACTAGAGGTTGCCGAAATTGAATTGCTCGAGACTTTGGTGGAGAAGAGTACTTATACCGAAGTGCCGGAGATTTTGTTAAAAGAAGAAACTCGCAGAATGTTTGAAGAGATGCGACAAGATATTGAGTCGCGCGGCGGCAAAATGGAGGATTATTTGGCTAGCCTCAAGAAATCCGCGGATGAGTTTAAGTTGGAGATGTTGCCTACTGCCGAAAAAAGAGTGAAGACCGCGGTTTATGTGAAACATGTTGCCAAAGAGAATGAAATTGAAGTGGCTCAAGAGGAACTGGATCAGGAAATTGATAGAGTTTTGGAAGCGGCCAATGATCAGGACGAGGAAACTAAGGAACGTATCAGTTCGCCTGAGTACCGAGAGTATGTTGGAAATATGATGCGTAATCGCAAGACGTTAGAGCATCTTAAGGATAAGGGAATTAAAGAATATAAAGCCACTTTGGAAAAGTTTGCCAAACAGGACGCGGAGCCGGCGCATGGCGAGAAGGGGCATGTTCATGGGCCAGACTGTAGCCACTAGCTACTTGCCTCTAGCTGTTGGTTAAAATATAAAAACCCCGGAGATTCCGAGGTTTTTGTTTATTCAGCAAAATTTGACAATATTTAGTTATGGGTATATATTCATTATATCAAATTACAAATAACAAACCACCGCCTTTGGCGGGGTCTCGCATACCTTAATTATTAATTATTGTTGCGGGATATCAAAAGTTAGCGAGCTTGCGATATACGTTATTGTTATTTGGTAATTAATTATTAATTAGTTATTATATGTCACAATTAGATGGAACAGGGCCATTAGGCCAAGGCCCAAAAACAGGCCGTGGCATGGGTAATTGTTCAGCAGGTCAAATAACCCAACAGTCGCCTTTTGGCGATACAAGGGGTTTCGGTTTTGGCCGCGGAGCAGCTCGCGGAGCGGGTTTGAACCGAGGAAGAGGACGAGGATTCGGTAGAGGTTTCGGTTTTGGCCGCAGTCGTTTAAATACCTAAGTGTCACAGCAAAGATGGAGCAAGGATATCTATTCAATTTAGAGACTTTGTTCGGTTTTTGCGTTAAAATATAATTATGCCAAGACCAAGGTTGGGTCGTACTATAAATTTTGACCCTACATGCAGTTTTTATAAACCCCAAAGTGTTCCCATGAAAAATCTTGAAATTGTGGAATTGTCGCATGAAGAGATGGAGGCACTGAGATTAAAATTTGTTGAGGAGTTGGATCAAAATGCTTGCGCTTTAAAAATGCAGACATCACAAAGTACTTTTCAGAGAATATTGTCGAACGCGAATAAAAAGGTGACGCATGCTTTGGTTAAGGGTCAGGCAATTAAAATAATTAATTCTAAATTAGATTCTAGCTTTTAGACTCCAGCTTCCAGACTCTAGTTACTAGGTACTTGATCTTTGGTGCTGGATGTTAAAGTCGAAGTGGGCAATGAATATTTAATTAGAAATATGAAATATAAAAAAACAATAAAATGGGCAATTTTGTCTTTATTCATTTTGATAAATTGTATCTCGAGCGCTAGTTCTGCGTATGCTCAGGGGCAAAATGTTGAATTATGGTTTTTTTACGGTAAAGGGTGCCCGCACTGCGCATCTATGGAGATTTTTTTGGAAGAAATGCAAAGTGAATATCCAAATCTAACAGTGCGAAAATATGAAACTTATTTTGATAATTATAACCAAAGTTTGTTTTTGGAGTTGGCTGATGCTTATGGGAAACAAATTCAAGGCGTGCCCACGGTTTTTATTGACGATAAAGTGATTGTTGGGTTTTCGAATGCAATTGGAGAGTCGTTGGAACAGGAGATAATTCGTTGCGGTAAAATGGATTGCGGTTCGCCACAGGAGAAGTTAACCGAACCCGATCAGGAAAAACAAAAAGAAATAATAAATATCGTCGGTGAAAGTGACCCGCCCACCAATCCGCAAAAAACAGAATTAGTGGAAAGATTGACAGTGCCCGCAGTTTTGACAGCGGCGGCGGTTGACGCGATTAATCCTTGTGCTTTTGCGGTGCTGATTATTTTATTAACCACGGTTTTAGCCGGACGCGACAGGCGTAAGGCGTTGTTGGCGGGATTGGCATTTACTTTTTCCATTTATTTATCTTATTTGATGATGGGCATCGGGCTTTACAGTGCCATACAAATTTCGGGGATTACACATTATATTTTTATAGCAGTGGCAATTTTGTCCGTAATTTTGGGCTTGTTTAACTTGAAAGATTATTTTTGGTATGGCAAATGGTTTGTTATGGAGGTGCCGATGAGTTGGAGACCCAAATTAAAAGCGGTGATACGGGGAGTAACATCTGTGCCCGGAGCGTTTTTAATTGGTTTTGTAGTTAGTTTGTTCTTACTACCTTGTACTTCAGGGCCGTATATCGTTATTTTGGGATTGCTTTCCAAAACCGCTACCAGGGATATCGCCTTCCTTTATCTGCTTTTATACAATTTGATATTTATTCTGCCAATGTTGATTATCACCTTGTTGGTTTATTGGGGATTTACATCAGTTGAGCAGGCAGAAGAGTGGAGGCAAAAACGACTGAAGTATTTGCATTTGATAGCGGGATTGATTCTTTTCTTTTTAGGTATTGGGATGTTTGTGGCTTTGGGATTGGGCGTGGTGTAGGCGCAGTTTTAATTAGACTTGATTTGCGAACGAAAGGCCTCGGATAGTTTCTGAGGTTTTTTATTTTGCACAAGTTGTACTCTTGACATAAGATGATATGCGTGGCACGGGTATATTATACCTAAATAACAAATAATAAATAATAAAGTAAGCGGTTGTTGTTTTTTTTAATTCCAAAAAATTTTTTAATAGTTTATGAAAGATAATATTGCGGTGGAAAAGAGTTATGCTTTTGCTTTGAAAGTTGTTAAGATGAATTTTTACTTAATTGATAAAAAAAGAGAATTTGTAACGTCAAAACAGATTTTAAGGAGCGGAACTTCGATCGGTGCCAATCTGGAAGAGGCCTCTGGGGCTCAATCGAGGGCGGATTTTATTCATAAAGTTCATATCGCCTTAAAAGAGACTAGAGAAACCGATTATTGGATCAGGCTCTTAAGAGATTCGGAACTTATATATTTTAATGAAGCTGAATTACTAAGAGAAGATTGTATTGAAATTGCAAAGATACTTACAAAAATATTATTAACCTGCAAGAATAACGATGCTGTTAAAATTACAAATAATAAAATAATAAAATAATAAAGCAATATGAATAATATTTATTATATAGAAATTCCATCCGCTCGCTTTATAATTTTTTATTTGTAATTTATTAATTAGTAAGATTATGTTGTACAGCTTAAAAAGATACTTCGGTTACGATGTGTTCAAGCCGTTACAGAAAGAGGTGATAGATCATGTTATGGCCGGGCGCGAGGGTTTGGTTTTGATGCCGACCGGAGGTGGGAAATCGCTTTGTTATCAATTGCCGGCTTTGGAATTGTCTGGGATTACGATTGTTGTTTCACCTCTTATCGCGCTAATGAAAGATCAGGTAGATGCTTTACGGTCGAATGGCATTCCGGCAGCGTATATCAATAGTAGTTTGGATTATGCTGAGATTGCGGAAATAGAATTTGCAGCCAAAAGAGGCGAGGTCAAATTATTATATTTGGCGCCGGAGAGGTTGGTGATTCCTCGAGTACAAGAGTTTTTAAGGACTTTGAGAGTGAGCTTATTTGCTATTGATGAGGCACATTGTATTAGTGAGTGGGGGCATGATTTTAGGCCGGATTATCGTAATTTAAGGGAGGTTCGAGAACTTTTTCCGAATGCACCGGTGTTGGCGCTTACAGCGACCGCGAATAAGCGGGTAAAGGAGGATATTTTAGCTCAATTAAAGTTAAGAGATGCCAGGGTTTTTCAATCAAGTTTTGATAGAACCAATTTGAGTTATCGTGTAATGCCGAAAAGGCAAGTGTTACAAAAATTGTTGCGTTTTTTGAAAGAGGATCCAAATCAGTCGGCAATAGTGTACTGTTTATCGCGCAAGCGAACCGAGAAGATGGCGGTAGATTTGAAAGCACATGGAATCAATGTCGCTTTTTATCATGCGGGTATGACCGCGGATCGGCGGTCTCGTGTGCAAGAGGCTTTTATTCGTGATTCAGTAAACGTGGTTTGTGCCACAATTGCTTTTGGTATGGGTATTGATAAGCCGGATGTTAGGTTTGTTGCCCACGTGGACATGCCAAAGTCTGTAGAAGGATATTATCAAGAGACCGGTCGTGCCGGGAGAGATGGATTGCCTAGTAAGTGCGTGTTATTTTTTTCCAAAGGAGATATATATAAGCACGAATATTTTATTCGTATGATGGGTAGTTCGTTGGAGCAAACGAGGGCAAGGAAACAGATACAGGATGTTGTGAAATATTGTGAATTAACGTCGTGCAGAAGAAGCTATCTTTTGGAATATTTTGGCGAGGAGTATCATAAAAATAATTGCGCAGGGTGTGATGTTTGTGTGCCGGTGGTTGAGGAAAGAGTACCGTCTGTTTCTCAAAGTGGTGATTATGATAAAGAGCTTTTTGAGATCTTGCGAGGATTGCGCAAAGAATTAGCCGGTGAGCGGGGAGTGCCGCCTTATGTTGTATTTGGTGATAAGACCTTGCAGCAAATGTCACGTTATTATCCGCAGAGCGAGGATAATTTGGAAAAAATGTTTGGAGTTGGTAAGGAGAAATTAAGGCAATATGGTGAAATTTTTCTAACATACATTAAAGCATATTGTGAGGATAATGATATAGCCGAAAAAATGCCGGAGACGATTCAGTCACCAACAGTCTTTAAGACTTATTTTAAGGCAAGGAGGTTTTGATTGATTTATGCCTAACTCTTGCCAAGTTTAGCATTATCCTGTATAACTATCATCACATTCGAACATAGAATAACGAACTTCGATTTAAGGTGAATACAGCAAAGGGGTTCGATCATTGATTACTGGTATTTGGTGATTGATTATTACAAGTTTATGGTGACTATGGTGTAACGGTTAACACAGCGGATTGTGGTTCCGCTAATACGGGTTCGATTCCCGTTAGTCACCCCACCCCCCGTCGCTCGACTGACGTCGA
>CAYFST010000022.1:0-3439 GCA_964345995.1 uncultured Gammaproteobacteria bacterium | reverse complement strand
ATACGGGTTCGATTCCCGTTAGTCACCCCACCCCCCGTCGCTCGACTGACGTCGAGCTATGGGGGGTGCCCCCCGAAGCTCCGGAGCAGGATTGCGAAGGAGCGAAGGGGGCCGAACCTAAAAAAACCTCTGACAACCTCAGTGGTTTTTTGATACAAAACTCAGATATCCCCTTGACAATGCATCCAAAACATGAAACGTAGTATATATATGCACTTTGTCTATGTACTTCAAAGTCAGCAGTTTAATACGTTCTATTTTGGCTCAACTTCAGATGTAAACCGACGTCTGCAACAACATCATCGAGGTGAATGTGTAACAACCTCGCGAGGTGCTCCGTGGAAATTAGTTTGGTATGCGGGATTCTCGTCAAAGAAGCTCGCAGAGGATTTTGAGAAGTATCTCAAATCCGGATCGGGATACGTTTTTTCGAGGAAGAGATTGATTTAGCAGTATCCCTCGTTCAAGCGAGGGATTTTGCTTTATTTTAGTTTTGTTGGAAGCGGACGCAAAGCTCGGGTCTCCAGCGAGGGAGATTTTTTTCAGACCATTCTATGATTCCGCCATTGATGCTATGAGCTGATACGCCTTTGGATCTTAATAAGTTTGCGGCTGTAATACTCTTAGCTCCTGTTTCACAGAGGACGTAGACCTGTTTGTTTTTGTAACTTGATTTAATTTGCTCAGATTTAGTTAATAATTCGCCATAAGAAACGTGTATTGAACCCGGCAGATGATTATGCTGAAATTTTTCTTTGGTTCTTATATCAAGAACTACGGAATTTTTTTGAAGTTTTGGCGTTTGGCCATTGTTAACTTTGCGCCAAACCACATCTTGTTGTTCGGCGTAGATTATTTTGTAAGCGTCTTCCGGATCTATGAGGGTGTTTTGCGTGTCAGCGATTTTTTTGATTGATGTTTTGGGTACATCGTTTAAAAGCAGTTCTTGATTTTTAATTTTGGGAAAATGTTCAGAGTCTAAATATTGAAAATATTCTTCAATATATGGGTGCGGTAAATCAGGACAGATAAAGACTGCAATAATTTCACCATCTTTATTGCGAAATTGATCTAAATGTTTATCGCAGGTACTTTTAAAAAAGTTTAATAAACCCGCTAAGGCAAAGCCTGAGCTTGGCCCTGCTAATAAACCATTTCTGCAAAGATTTAAACTAGTTTCATAAGCTTGTTTTGTGCCAACTACTTCTACGTGATTGATGATGTCTTGCCACTTAAACGCGATTTGTTTTAATAAGTTTTTAGTTCTGACACCGGGAACCGGATTGTTCATTTCTCTAATTATTCCTAAATTGAATATTGCTTTATTCTTTTGTTTTAAGTAACTACCTGTGCCGACCATTGTTCCTGTGGTTCCCAATCCTGCACAAAAAATGCCGATTTTGCCTTTAGTTTGCTTCCAAATTTGAGGCCCTGTCCATTTATGGTGCGCTTCAGGATTAGCTTCATTGTCATATTGCCCGGGATTCCACCATCCTTTGCGTCGGCTTTTAATTTTTGATTTATAGATGCCGCTGGTTTTATCTGCCGGATCCGGGCAAATCGGCTCTTCGTTGACGATGGGTTTGATTCCAAAAAAGCGCAGTAGCTGTAATTTGCCGGGTGAGACTTCATGTGAGCAATAGGCATGTGTGTTTATATTGCCAAAAGCCCGAGAAATAATTCCCAATGATTGAACAGTATTGCCTGAAGAGTTCTCGATAATATTTGTGATGTTGCTTAAAGATCCGGACTCGTCATTTTGTAAAATCATGTTTAAAGCTGGTAGAGATTTTACATTCCCCAAAGGCAAGAAAGTCATCATTTTTGCAAAGATGCGTACACCTTTTTTGCGATAAGGATTTAATGAGTCAGGAAGTTCGACAAGTGGTAATGGTGGATGATTATCCGGATTGAAAAAGTCTTTGAGAGATTCCTTGCCTGAAAATACATTTAAGTTGTTTTTCATATTCGTTGCGCCTTGGCAGCCTCTTTTATATCGAACTCATCATCAATTTGGCGGGAAAGATCTCCAAATCTATCTTTGACAAAGCCTTGTGAAACGTATTTTTTGTGAAGATCGTAAAGTTTTTTAAGTCTACGATCTGGATTGAATTCAATATTATTAAGTTCTTCCAGGATATTATTAAATATTTTTTTATTCTTAGCTTCTAAATGATCGAATTCGATCGATCCCCAGTTTCTATCTTGCTCCTCTAAATAATCGGATTGATACAAAAAACCTATAAGATATTTTTTTGAAATATTATCCCGTAAATATTGTTCATCTTTTTCGGATTTAATTTTATTTCCTATAACACGCAAGCTATGATTACAATCTGCTGCATTACATAGTTTTATATAATCATTAAATACTTCAATTCCACGCCAGGTGGGCTCAACAACTAAGACATTCAGATCAAATTGCGCATGTAAAGTTGATGCAAAGGCATCAGTACCAGCTACCATATCAGCTACAACAACAGATTGATCGTCATATATATGGCTCAATAAATATTCTAAAACTGCCAAATTATTATGATAGCAACTAGCTCCAATACCATGTTCGTCGTAGGTGCCGGTTGCTATTACGTTGATATCATTACATTGAAAAGAATACTTGCTGATTATTTTATCAGATGGTTGCTCAGGAAAAACCAGCTTCGAACCCTGCCCGGGCGGAGTAGTTTTTTTTATTTCAGTTGTATCTTCAATTTTTTTATTAGTACCTTTTAAATAATATTTAATTGCATCAGCATTATCTTTTTTAGAAATAAAAAATGACTTAACAGAATCTTGATATCCTAATAATTTTGGCAGGTGAACGTTAAGATCCGCGTCTATAGCTAAAATTTTATTATTTTTACTTGCAAATTGACTAAACAGCGCAGTCACTGTGCTTTTCCCAGAGCCGCCTTTGCCTACGAATGAAATTCTCATATTATTTGCATTTTTCACAAAAACCGGAAAATTCTAATACATGACCCGTAATTGAAAAATTTTTGGGTGAATTACGAATCACTTCTTTAGTGAAAATTTTTTCATCCAAGTAAATTGGTTCAATTTTTTTACATTTTTTACATATGACATGGTGATGGTGCTTGAGATGTGCAACTTCATATCTTTTTACACCATCTGGAAACATAATTTCAGTAATAATTTTTTCATCTGTTAAAAATTTGAGTTCACGATATATGGTCGTTCTGTTAAATGAAATTGGTTTAGTGTTTAGATACGCTTTAATCTGTTCATCATCTACCGGTCTTTTAGCTGAGGCAATGTAGCTTATCATGCCTTTGCGAACAGGTGTTAAACGAAAGCCTTTATTTTTAAGAATATTAAAAATTTTCTGTATATTCATAGGCCAATAGCTTAATGCAACAGTGTTGCATTTGTCAATAATATTGAATTACATTATTTCTAACAATCTCTACGATGTCAC
>CAYFST010000021.1:0-21477 GCA_964345995.1 uncultured Gammaproteobacteria bacterium | reverse complement strand
GCGGACGTAGTCCGCATGATAAAAGCCACCGGCGTTATAGCCGGTGGTTCTTACTGAGCTTTTGTTGTTAGTTTGTTGTCCAACTTGTTTTATTTTTACTTAGTAAGCTTGCCATTGCAGTGGCGATTTGGAAATCGTCAACGAAGGGAAAAATGCTTATCCCAATCGTTATGTTTCCGCAATGGCCTTTATCCTTGAAAAAGCCCGACGAAACGATTCCGATGATTTTGTTGTCTTCATTCAGAATCGGCCCACCTGAGTTTCCTTTACAAGTCGGAATATTTAAAGCAATTAGGTTTACCGAGTTCGGGTAAATATCACCCTCACCGAGTAACTTGGTTAAACCATACGAGATTAAGCGGATCTGGTTTGTATCTTTACGTTTCGGATAGCCAATTGTAGTGATAGGGTCATACGGACGCGGTGGGTTATTAAGTGCTATCTCTACTATCGGCCCTTCTTCTGAATCGATCTCTCTATCAAGAATAATAAATGCGATGTCGTTATTGCAATAATTGCCAACTTTGGGTTCCGGTACAAAGATTATGTTTCCTATTGCGTCGGGTGTTTCATTGATGTCAACACGGACTCCGTTGTCGGCAATGAATAGATGCAGATTTTTAGCATCTTGTATGATGGGTTGATCTTTTTTAGCACAATTGCTTGTTTTCTTCTGTGTAACACAGTGACGAGCGGTAAGAATCAGGTTAGCTTTAATGAGAGATCCTGTGCAATATGTATTTTTTTTCAGGTTATGAATTAGCAGAACTCCAGGGTGGTCGGAATCGTAGCTGAAGTCATTGTTGCAGCCAATCAGGATCAAAAATAGAAATATTACACATTTTTCCATCTTTTTCATTTATTGATCTCCTTTGTGAAAGTTCGTTTTTTTGAACTAAGGTTCATAACATTTTTTTGTTGAAATGTCAATAGGGGTTGGAAAACGATAGGAAGAAATTGGAAGCTGAGGATTGGTTTTGGTAATTGAGCCTCAGGGTGATGTTGCTGAAGCGATTAAAGAAATTGAGAATGGAAGAAAAGTTGTTAAATATAATGGTTTATTTATTCATGCATTTAAAAAAGATGCTTTATTGAGTCCTGCGCCAAATACGGAGCCGTTTAAAAATTAAGTATATGCTAAAGAAGATGGCGAGATGTTGTTTTTTGATTCAGTTGGTTGGTACAATTCTTTAAACTGGGAAATACAGATGGGAAAAAGATATCAAGAATAAAGTTTGACTCAGTTAAAATTGAACGGAGTAATAAAGAAAGACTTTTAGTCTGAGGCTTGCCATCATTATTTCAGTAATTATGTTTTGGTGGTTTTACATAATTAATGCGAAGGAATTGGCGGAAAAATTTAGTGCGAGTGGAACGCGTGAAAAAGATATAAAAGAGTTATCCTCTATAATTAAGAAAGAGAATCCCTTTGTTTTGGAAATAGGTTGCGTTAATGGACGTAATGCGAAAGAGATTTTGAAATATACGAATCGTTATTTGGGATTGGATGTCGCGGAAAAGCTGATTGAGATTGCGAGATCCCAAGTTTCGCAAGCGGATTTTGTTTCGCGGATACAGAGGGCTATAAATTGCCGGTAGATTTGGATGTTGTGTTAGCTTTTGCATTGCTTATTCATGTTGAACGCGAGTCTTTGCAAAAAATATTCCACGATGTCTATGAGGTATTGAACCCAGGAGGGTTTTTGAGGATTTCGATGAAGCAGGCGGTTGAATATGTTTAGCTTACAAAGGATACGCCGTATGGCATTAGGACTTATAATAATTATTTACTTGATGAAATTCGTGACATAGGAAAGGAGTTTTAGGTGGTGAAGTTGATAATTGAGAAAAGGAATAATCAAAAGTGGGTTGAGGCTATATTTAAGAAAGTTAATAATGCATGATGTATAATGAATAATATTATGAATAATAAAATTGTAGTTTTTGGTTCGGGTTGTTTTTGGTGCAGTGAGGCTGTGTTCAAACAGTTGCGAGGAGTTGTCGCCGTGACTCCCGGATACGCAGGCGGGACGGTCGCGAATCCAAGCTACGAGCAAGTTTGCACAGGGGAGACTGGGCATGCGGAGGTTGTAAAAGTAGAGTATGACTCGGAGGATATTTCTTTGGATGATTTGCTTACTGTCTTTTTCGCCACACATGATCCGACGACTTTAAACCGTCAAGGGCATGATGTAGGCGAGCAATATCGGTCAATTATTTTTTATTTGGATGAGATTCAGAGGCAAGAAGCAGAAAAGTTTATCGCGAAGCTTGAGGAAGAGAAAATTTATGATAGTAAAATTGTGACAGCAGTTGAACCGCTAACTGATTTTTATGAGGCAGAGGATTATCATAAAGATTATTATGCTAAGAATCCTGATAAGGCTTATTGTCAGGCGATAATTAATCCGAAGCTATCCAAATTACATGAGAGATTTGGGCAGTTAATTAGAAAATAAGAATCTAAGAAACTGAGTATCAATGAATCTGCGCTTAGGTTCTTAGATTCTCAGGAGCTTAAATACTCAGTTTATGAAACAAGATAATCAATTAGATCCAGAGTTACACAGAGTTGCTCGCGAAGGTGGTACAGAGGCTCCGTTTTCCGGCAAATATTGGAACAGCCACGAAAAAGGCATGTACCATTGCGCTGTTTGCGGAGCGGAACTCTTTTCGTCGGGCTTAAAGTTTGATTCGGGGACCGGGTGGCCAAGTTTTACGGAGCCGGCGAATTTGGAGCATATCGAATTAAAGGAGGATAATAAGCTGGGAATGTCGCGTACAGAAGTTGTCTGCAAAAATTGTGGCGCGCATTTGGGACATGTTTTTGATGATGGACCTAAAGATAAGGGTGGAAAACGTTATTGCATTAATTCGGTTTGTTTGAATTTAAAAAAAGATGATTAGTTGAGTTTGGAGCGTTAATAAGGTTTAATCTGTTTTTTTATGGTAAAATAGCAATAATTGTATTTTTATTTTTATGCCTAAAAAGAAAGAATCTCAAATTAAGAAATACTTCCCAATAATAGCGGGATTTTTATTTAGTTTATTTTTTGGCGGATTATCGATAGTGTTGTTTTTGTTGCTTTCCAATAATTCGCAAGCGCAGCCTATTGCGACTGAAGAGGATTTTGACCCGAAGATCTTATATAGTCATTGGAACGATAAAGAGCCCTGGATGCCTTGCAGTGAGTGGGTTGATGTAAGAAGTTTTAGTGATACCGCTAAAGCGGAGGCGGTAAAATGTGTTGAAGAGCGGGATAAAGCTTTGAAAGAGCGTAGGGATTATTATTTGGATCCTAATATGGGTCGGCATAAGGCTAGGGCGTGTAATCGTGCTTGCGTGGAAGCTTGCGAGGCGGCTGAAGCATCAAGCTTTATGAGTGCAGATTGTGAAAACGGTTATATAAGCCGACCAAATGAAATTGAGAAGGTGATGTTGGATTGTAAAAATAAATGCTATGATACATCTCGGGCAGAGGAGAATGCTTTGCGCAGTCCGACTCAAGTCATCAGGCAATGTTGCGAGGGGATAGAAATAAGTGAAGTTGTGGAGGACGGGCCAAATTGTTTTGATGGAGTGCAAAATGGTAATGAGGAAGGTGTTGATTGCGGAGGGGCGTGTGAAATTGAGTGTGAGACTGATGTATTGGTTAGTGTCTCGCCAAAAGAAGTTGAAATGGTAGCTGATGGTAAAACCTCAATGGATTTTGTTGTGACAATTATTCAGGATGGAGAACCGTTGGCTGGGCAGGAAGTAAGTTTTAGGTTGAATGATGAAAGAAATCAAGTTGATGATGATAAGGAGGGTGAGGTAGTTGCCAAGGCCGGCGCAACGGATGTTAAAGGCCAAGTTATTTTTACTTATACGACAGCAGAACAGCCTCGTGATTTTACAACATCGACTTTGGTTTTTCAGGCTGTTAATCAATATGGTAATCCTCGGGCGCGGATAACTTTGACTCCGGGTTTTAGTATTTGGTGCGGTAATTGGCAGTGCCAAACAGGGGAGACGCATGCAAATTGTCCGGAGGATTGCGCCAAGGATTTATCACGTGATGAAGCTTATGATTATTTGGTTAAAAAGTATAATGAGATCCCACTTAATCCATACGCCAGGCAGGGTGTTTGGTGTGCGAGTTGCCCGACTAATAATCGTGTCCTAAAAGCGATGGCGATTGAGACGATTTCATCGGATCAAGCAAAGTTGGATTATGCAAAGAGGTTGAAAGAGAAATATGAGCCTTGGGTTTGCGGATCGCAGCAGACGCGCGTTATCAATATGTTGGATGGTTTGCGTTTGAGCAAAGATGCTACGGAGAGATCTATTATTGAAAAATATTTTGATTATGGACCGGTAGAAGTAGTTGCGCCATATGTATTGAATACTTTAGCAGGGCATTTGGCGGTTGCGATTTATCCAAAAAATACATTTTGGCGAGACACTGCGGAGATATTTGATATTTGGATGAAGAATAATCATGGTATTTACGGAATTGAGGATTGGGAGTTTATGACAGATGGTAGAGCGGGAGGGTTTCAGTGTGATCCGCCTTTTTATCCGCTTTGCGGAGGGAGTTATCAGAGAGTTAAACATCCGGAGTTTAAATTGACGCCGAAAGAAGAAGCTTATAAAGCTGCTTTGCCTCAAGAGGTTAAAAATAGGTTGAAGGCCAGTTTGAATGAGAGAGCTTATAGTGATGTCAGGGATGCTCAGGAGAAATACATGATAGAGAGGATGATGGCTTTTGATGCGCGGGATAAGGTTAGGGTTGTTGTAGAATGCCCGTTTAATGTGATGATTGTAAATAAAGAAACCGGAGAAAGAGTCGGGTATGATACGGAAGGTAATTTTGTAGCGGAGGACACAGATGTTTATCCGGAAATTAGAGCATATAAGGATAATGAAGTGATTTCGTATTTTATGATGCCGAAAGATGGTGATTATGAAGTAAAAGCAGCGGGGATAGATAGCGGGAAGGCGACGGTTATGACATCTTATCCAACGGATGATGGTGAGTTTGAGATTTATGAGTACAATAATATAGATGTAAAGGCGGATTCGGTTTTAGCTCTTAATTTGGATTCGGATAAAGCCAAAGCTACTTTAACTATTGATGAAAAACAGATAAATCCAAAACTTCGCGAGAAGGGAGTGGCGGATAATTCAGTGGATTATTTAGTTGCTGTTGCCGAAGGGTTGTATCCGGAAGAAAATCAGCCGGGGTTAGGTGGTGAGATTTTTCCGGAAGAGTTTACTCCGCTTATGTTTGAGCCGTTGTTTGATGGTTGGTCGGTTTTGATGTTGGTTTTGGCACTGGCTTTGTTCGCTTTGGGGATCGTTTACTTTGTAAAGTTGCGTAAGAAGGGTAAAAAGACTTTAGGAATAGTTATTTTGGCATTGACTTGGCTGGCAGGAATATTGTTTTTGTTAATTGTTGCGGGTAGGTATGTGGGAGAGCAGAAAGAAGTGGGGAGTGACTATCGGGGAGTAAATAATAATGAACAAATAATAAATAAAAAACAGTCTGATAACGAGTCGCTAACAAAGAATGAAGAGATTGTTGAGGAGGTTCGGTCGGATGTGGCGGAAGATGTTGAAGATAGCTCGTTGAGTTATACGAATGATGAATATGGTTATCAACTAAAGATGACACCGGGCTGGAAAGGTTACATGGCGGAGACTTTGCCAATTGATAATGAGCGGGCGGTTGCGGTTACGCAGTTTTATCTGCCCACTGAGGAAGATTCGGAGTATTCTGATAAACCGGGTTGGTTTAAGATGATGATAGTAACAGTGTATCCATTGGAAGCTTGGAAAGAAGAAAGAGCTGAATGTGAGGAATTGGATTTATGTTGGGAGGAAGAGATAGGAAGGGATGCTAACTTCGTTTATGCTTGGTCGTTTTTTAACGGTATTCAGCCTGATGATATTGCTGAGGAAGCAATAATGGATATGGAGCAGATTGTTGATTCGTTTGTTCCGGCGACAATTGCACCTGTTGTGGTTTGGGATGAGAATACGATAATGCAGATATATCAAAACTGCACTTATGGCTATAAAATAATTTATCCAAAACATTGGATGGATGTGACGAGAGATACATATGTACAAAATGCATCGTTTAAAGGTGATGGTATTACAATTTCAATATTCGCATTTGACGATGGCTTAACCTTGGATGAATTTGCGGCAAATCGAACGGCCGCATGGAGCTCGGCTCCGGCGAGTTCGCGCGATCAAGAGAGAAATGGAAAAAGATTAATTGCGTATGAGTTTACGGATCCGGAAGCAGTTTATGTTTTTTGGGAAGAAGGCGAGTATAATTTGGAAATGGCGGTAACGGGCAAAGATATTACGGAGTTTATTATAGGAACAGGGTTCTTTGCTGATTTTAATAATAATATTGATAGAAAGGGTAATTGCGAATAACAAATAGCAAATAGCAAGAGTTTAAAGGATTGTTACGATTATGCTTTTAGAGATTAAATTCAACGTGCGGCAGTATCGGTAATGAATAATATTGCCGAAGGCTATGAAAGGGGAACGAATAAGCATTTTATAGATCATTTAAAAATAGCTAAAGGTTCATGCGGTGAGGTTAGATTCATGTTGCGTCTTGCTATTATGCTAAAATATATTTCTCAGGAAGAGTTTGAAATTTTTTTTAGGCAGATCGGAAGAGATTTCAAAAATGTTAGTAGGTTTTATTAAACAGCTTAAAGAAACTAAATGATTTGATGAACTCTTGCCATTTGCTATTTGATATTTGTTATTAATTTTTATGACAGGCAAGACTCACATCGTTGTTGGGGCAAACACAGCATGGATTGCTGTTGCTTTTTTACCGTTGGATCTTTGGTTTATCGTTTTGCCTTTGGTCGGAGGTGTAGCGGCTTTGTTGCCGGATTTGGATAACAGGCACGCTACTATACATCAGCTGACTCGCGGTTTGTTGAGATTGTTGCTCATAGATCGTCTGCGGCATAGGTCATTGTTTCATTCGCTATTGATTGTGCCGCCGGTTATATTCGCGTCTACTTTTTTATTTTCGGTTCATGTTATGGCACCGCTTGTTTTTACACTTGGTTATATATCTCATCCATTGATTGATGGATTTAATCCGCAGGGATGCGAGTATCTATATCCGAGCAAGAAAAATTACAGGTTTTTACCCAGGTTTTTATGTGTGGATACGGGCGGTTGGGTGGATCATGCTTTGTTTGGGCTGGGGCTTGTAGGTACTTTGTTTTTTTTATTGACGTATGCGGGGCTTGTTCAGATAACAATTAATTTATAAAGAAGAATAGATATAAATAATATAGGGAAAGGGATAAAGGATACATGATGAAATATGAAGGGTTAAAGAGGTGAAAAAATGAAATTACGTTAAACGTGATGAAATGTAGAATTGTATAGGTGTCGTGTTTTTTTGAAATGAGTTTTAAATGGTTTTGATAGATACGGATTTTTTGTTTTCCTTGTTAAGGAATTTTAACAAAGGTGGTAGCATGAATAACGCTAACTATGAAGATAACCAAAACGATTGGATTTTTACTTTTTATTTTACAGTGTTTTATCCGTACGTGGGATCAGTTTGTTTTGTTGGATTTTATGCTTATTTAAATTTAACGACTACAGAGCTTGTGGATCGGGTTGCTTCAGGGGATTTTAAAAAAAGTTTGTCATTTTTACCGTCAATAAGGAATTCTCTTATGTTCGTCCGGCAGGTGTGTGAATCTTTTTGCTAAAAACTCAACGCGTTGCATAAGGTCAGCTTGTTGTGCGGATGAATTGTTAGAAAGTCTTGAACACGTTGAGCTTTTAAATGAATCCGGTTTTATTATTGCTGAGAAATATTCTGATTATATGAAATTCTATGAAAGATTCAGCTTGACCATTTGGTAAAAGTCAATACTTTATACGGTAAATTTGTTTTTTATTTTTTTATAAGATAAGAAAAAATATTAGTAAATTCGCAGAAAAAAAGAAGTAAAAATTGTCAAAGTGAAGCAGTTGGTGCAGGGTTTCAGGTCGAATTGTCCTTATAGTGACGTACCTTTTGCGGTAGATCTGGATTCAGAGAGTTTGAAGAGAATTAAAAAAACAAAGAATCTTGGATCAGGTAGCGGAGGATGATGTTGAAGAGGTTATCGGAATACTGGAACACCGTGAATCTGTAAACTGATGTATTCGCATATTTTTGTGCGTTTTTTAATCAGGATTTTTAGGATTAGCAGAATTCGCGCGTTTATTATCGAGTGATCAAGCTACTATATTGTGAATTGGTTAGGTATTTTATAAATTTTGGTAAAAAGGTGCGCTAAATAAGTGTCAAGCATTGCTCAAAGAGTCAATACTATTGATATGTATCCAAATATATGATAAAAAAGAAAGGCACCCTAAAAAACGCAGTACATCTCGGAGGAAGTGATAAATGATTCGGATTGAGAATTATTTGCAGTTGGGTTTTCGAGGCATTGTCTTTCTGGAGTGTAAAGACTGGGAAGAGAAGGGAGGCTATCAAGACGAACACATTGTCCAGACATTGGCTTGCTATGATAAGGACGGGGAGCCGTATAAACTTGTTATTCATTGGGTAGAGAAATTTCGTCCGCGCTCCGGAGGCGGGGTCGGTCATTTCATCAAATCCAAAGAAAAGATTACACAGGAGCAATATGTAGAATTTGTGAAAACTCATGGAGTTCAGGATGATTCTTTGTACCATCAAAGAAGGGCAAGATTGGAAAAAGACAAGCGCGTTGCAGAGAAAAAGATGCAAAAGATAGTGCCCAAGTGCCCCATATGCGGTTCTGCGATGATTTTACGCTATCGGAAAAAGGACAACGCGCCTTTTTGGGGATGTCCCGGTTTTTACAAAAGCGGTTGCAATGGCACTCGTTCAATCAATCTCAAAGACTTTAGCCAATACAATGAACTCTCCAGATTGGTAAACGCGGTGTAGTTCCAAAGTCTCTTTATCCCGGGTATAAACCCGGATTTTTTATTTTACCCAGGGAGGGATGATGTGCAAATTGGTTAATATTTCTCCCGGATTCAGGATAAAGATAACGGCGATAATGATTGAATAGATGATTCCCACAATTAGATCTTTGGCGATGTCGAATTTGGCGTCTTTGTTGATTAGTTTTTTACCACTGTAGTGCATCATGGTCATTCCCACGATATTAGTGATCCAGTAATTAAAAATGAAGGCTGTAATAAATAAGCTTTTCGAAACCGGAAAAAGAAAAGAAGTGAGTTTAAGAGCCGGCCAAGTCATGGCATAAGCCAGAGGTACGTTAATAAAAAGGTCGTTCCACCAAGATAAGGGGGATAGCACAAAACCAACGACAAAAGAAATTGTGTGTTTTATGATGTAGCACGGGTGATTTTCTTTGACGTAGGCTTTGACGGCCGTGTGATGTTTATCGAGCCAAGCTAGCATAGAATAGGTATATAATGACAAATTTTAATGATTTTTACAATATTAAAAACCGCCCGGTAATTTTTGGGCGGGAAGAGTTATTGGGCACAGACGCGGGCTTTGCCTTTACTTTTAGCTCGGTACATAAGATTGTCAGCTTGTTGGTAACAATAGTTTGCATTTTGTTTAGCATCATTACCGGGTAAACGTTCTTTGGTGGCCGTGTAAGAACCGGCAGAAAATGTGCCTTTGTAAGGTTTGTTTTTTCCGGGCGGTAACAGTTCTTTGTTTCGGAACTGCTCTAAGAATTCATTAATAAGCTGAATAGAAGCATCGGGGTTGTCATAACTTATAATCATAAATTCTTCACCGCCGTAACGACCAGCGAAAGCATTGGAATAAGACCCGAGTATTTCGGCAAGATTTATTAGTACATCATCGCCGAATGGGTGTCCGAAATTATCATTGACCGCTTTGAAATTGTCGATGTCGAGTAGTGTGATTGTGGCGTGTTTGATTTTTCCGCTCAAAATCGCATCTGTCGTTTCTTGGAGGCGCTCGATGATTGTGCGTTGGTTGGGTAATTTGGTAAGCGAATCCATAGTTGCCCTGCGTCGTTCATGATCGATTTCCAAGCGAAATTCGTAGCATTTGCCAAACCATCTCGCGGCATGAGCCAGGAATTCTTGGTCGGCTTCGGTAAATATTCTTTCAGAGGAGGTGTCGTCGATGGCGATGATGCCCAGTTGTCCGTTGTTGCGAAAACTGAAGAACGCGTCCCAACCGATACTTTTTGTCGGGGTCCAGATCCAGCCGCCGGCTTGCAGTTTGGAGAGTTGTTCGAGTGTGATTTGTACTTGCCGCGAACTAACGATAGGTAAGTGATTACCGTAGCCTGCGGCCAGAAATAGATCACGCATATCCTTACCGCTTCTGAGATAAGCGATGCGGTCTACATTAACCGGGCGTCCGATTTGTTCCAACATCCACTCAAGGCATAGATTGAATGGTTTGTAGAGGATGACATCCAGTACAAGAATTGAGAAATCGAGTCTCCTGCGAGCCGTGTCCGGGTCGTAAGTGCGCATATGCTTTTAATCTCCTTGAAAAGCTTGGTGCGTTTTTTTGTGCAATGTGCGAAAAGTATTTATACTTCAAAGAAACGATATTGTCAATTGACTTTGTTGGGTTATTTTGCTAATTAGTGCAAATATCGTACATTGAAAGGGTTGACTATGAATGAACAAAACACAAACAGGCAAAAGATAGTTGTACTTGGCGGAGGGACGGGTACATTTACCGTTCTTTCGGGATTAAAAAAGCACGATCTTGATTTGTCGGCAGTGGTATCGATAGCGGATGACGGCGGATCTACTGGCCGGCTTCGCGATGACATGGGAGTGTTGCCGCCGGGGGATATCAGGCAGTGCTTGGCGGCTTTAGCGGAAGGTGATAATACCTTGCGACGTTTGTTGAATTTTAGGTTTACCAAAGGCGAGTTGAGTGGCCACAATTTTGGCAATTTGTTTATTTCCGCGCTGGAGCAAATGCATGGTTCGGCGGAAAGCGGAATTAAGAAGGCGCATACGATTTTGCGCGTGGCAGGAAGGGTGATTCCAGTGTCAGCCAGCGCGTCCACGCTTTATGCCGAGCTGGAGGACAGGTCAATTGTCGAAGGGGAACATGCTATTGACGTGCCGGGTAGAGAGCGCTCGCCGATTTTACGTTGTTTTTTGGAGCCTCCCGTAATGGCTAATCCGGACGCGGAGGAAGTTATTCGCCAGGCGGATTTGTTGGTTTTGGGGCCGGGTGATTTGTATACCAGCTTGATTCCGGTTTTGTTGGTTCAGGGAATTGCCGAGGCACTGGAATCCGCAAAAGGCAAGAAGGTGTATGTAATGAATTTGGTGGCCAAGCCGGGGCAGACCCAGGGTTATACGGCGCGGAGTTTTTTGGACAAGTTAAATTCATATTTATATCCGGCAAAATTGGATACGGTGATATTAAATACAGCATCCATACCGGAACCTGTCTTGCAGAGGTATACGGAAGCCGGTGAGCACGTGATAGAAGATGATTTGAGCGAGTTTGACGGCGTGCGAATTGTGCGGGACGATGTACTTTCCGATACCATTGCCAGGCCCAATCCGGGAGATGTATTAAAGCGCAGTTTATTAAGGCATGATCCGGACAAGTTGGCACGCGTCTTGTTGGATTTGGCTTAATCTATTCTTAATCGATGCCTTAGGGTGTTGATTTTTTATTCTTTTAAATTAAGCGTTTTTAGATTAAACTTATATATGTGAGTTTTCTATAAGCTAAGCGCAAAGTTTTGCAGGCAGGTTTTTTGTAAGATTATTTTTATGACTAAAAGACTTTATTTATACATTGTGATGTTTGTGGTGGTTATTTGTTTTGGAGTGGGTTGTGAGCAAAGGAGCGTGGATACGAAGTCGTTGTCCGCGATTAATGTAAATGTTGAAGCGAATAATAATGACCTTACAGTTATAACTCCAACTTCGAGTCGAGTATTGGCTTACACAACTTCGACGCTTGCCGATGAAAATGAGGGTTATAGCTATGATTTGAAATATCCGGTATTTAGAGGCGGTGACGCAAAAGTTCGAGAAAGAATAAATAGAGCCATAGAAGAGTATATGCAGGAGAATCTAGCGGAGTTTGTTGAAGATTATGAAACTGTTGACCATGAGTATGATCCGGAGCCTTGGTTTTTGTCCGTTGATTATTCGGTGAGCAGGGATGATGATGCTTTTGTAAGCGTTTTAATGCAGGGGAGTGTTTATACGGGAGGCGCGCATCCGAATTCGTTTTTTAAGAGTTTTTTATTTAACTTGGAGGAAGGAGGCAGTTTGATGGAGGTTGATGATGTTTTTAACCCCATGGCGAGCAGTATTAATCTTAAAACAGGTTCCAGGCAAAATTATTTGCAATATTTATCCAGCGAAGCGGTTAGCGAATTGACGATGAGAGATATCAGTGATGAAGATTGGATTTTGGACGGCGCCGGTCCGCAGAAGGATAATTATAATACTTTTTATCTAACGGATGAGCAGATAGTCTTTATTTTTGGAGCCTATCAGGTGGCGCCTTATGCGGTGGGTCCACAGGAGATTGGATTTAGCTATGATGAACTGGCAGCCTATTTAAAAGCATATGCTTTTTAAAGTGGATAGTGAGCAGTGAGCAGTGGACAGTGAAAAAAACATTGCAATTGACTAAATGATGTCGGGTTTTTAAGGTAGCTTTGGAACTTTTGAAAGGGGTAAGGCATGAGACAGGCATTTTTTAGAGATAAGGTGATTGAATTTGGTTTGTTGAACAAGTTGATGGTTTCTCTGACAAGCTGTAAGACAAATTTAGTGGTTTTTACCACCGGTGCTTTTGATATGTTACATCCGGGGCATGTAAGTTATTTGTGGCGAGCTGCCGAGTACGGTTCTCATTTGTTGGTAGGTATTGATTCTGACGTAAGGGTTAAAACCGCCAAAGGAAAGCACAGACCGATTATATCGCAAGAAGATAGGGCCGCGGTTGTTGCGGGTTTGGCTTGTGTTGATTTTGTGTTTATTTTTGATGACATGAAGCTGGTTTTAGATGCGATACAGCCAGATGTCATGGCGGTATCTCCAACCTCTACGGAAAATGCTATTTTTGATCGTATAGCTTATGCTCGCGAAAATGGAGCTAAAATTATCACCATAGCCGAACAAAGCCATAAACATACTTCGGATTATGTGATGGAAGTTTTAAAAAAATTCGTTGTTTTGGATAAATCGCCTGATGCCTGATCGCGTGTTACAATCTGCGCGAGCTGTTTTGCCGCTGAGTTTTGGGAGTTATTTAAGCGAATAGCTTAATTTCTAAGACTTCGCGGTTATTTTTTATGAGGATATATGAAGAAAAACGTGGTAAATATAAGACCACATATAAATCAAAAAATTGTGATTTTTGTGATCCGTTTGTCTTGCAAGATCAGAAAGTAAAGCAGTTAGAAGGTGAGTTTTGGAGAGTATTGGCATGTAAATATCCATATATGGATGGTAATTTAATGATTGTTCCCAAACGTCATGTTACGCATACAGATAAATTGAATAAAGAGGAATGGGATGAGTTTAGTCGAGTATTGGTTGCCACGCAGACCTTATTAACAGAATTGTTTCATACGAAATCGTTTAATATTATGTTGCAATTGGGGCTGAATTCAGGATCATCAATTAGGCATTTGCATTGGATGATAATTCCGAGGCCGAAAAAGCAAAAAGTTTCCGGGTGGAATGTTTTTAACGATTTTTATTTTGTAACCTTGTCGTATAAAGAATTGATAATGAAGATTGATCAATATTATAAAAGCAGATAGAGTCTTAATTAATACTATGAAAAAAACAAGTTTTATTCCATATTGGAAAGGATTGATAAAATTTTTTTTAGATAAAAACGCGGATTGGAAGCCAAAGTTGGGGGTTGGGCTCGCAGTTTTATATTTAATTTGGCCCATTGATTTGTTGCCGGATTTGGTGCCCTTTTTCGGCTGGCTGGATGATATCGGTTTTGGTGCCGTCGCCGCCGGGTATTTGGCTTATGCGGTAAAAACTTATATCTCTGATAACGAAATTCGAACTTTGAATAACGAAAAACCAACTTCGAAGAATGAATAACGAACAATGAACTCTGAATAACGAATTTCGAACAATGAACTTCGAACTCCGATCAACGAATAGATAACGATGATTATGAAATGTTTGAGAATGACTAATAAGTTACAAAGTTTTAAGGATTTAGATGTTTCGAAAGAAGCGCATGGATTGGTAATTAAGATTTATAAGATTACTAAAGAATTTCCTAGGGAGGAGTAGTTTGGGTTAGTTAGTCAGATGCATCGAGCGGTGGTGTCGATGACCTCAGATATTGCTGAGGGATTTGTTAGAAAAAGTTATAAAGATAAGGCTCATTTCTATAATATGTCCAAAGGACCTTTGGCGGAATCGCAGGATCAGTTATTGATAAGCAGAGATGTTGGCTATCTGGATAATATTAAGTACAATGAAGTAGAATCAAATATAATTCGCGTGCAAATGTTTTTAAGTAAATTTATCCGAAAAACCGAATCATTTATTTAACAAAAATCGTGGTTCGTTGTTCGAAATTCGAAGTTCGTTGAGTATGCAAGATATTTTAATAGCCATAATACTGGGAATTGTAGAAGGGGTTACCGAGTTTTTACCCATCAGTTCGACGGGGCATTTGATATTATTTAACGAGTGGTTTGCTTTTGAGGAATCTTTTACGAAGTTGTTTGATATAGTGATTCAGTCGGGAGCGATTTTTGCGGTGATTGTTTTGTTTTGGAAAGATTTGTGGCCTAAGAGTTGGAAGCTGAAAGCTCTTGAAGAACAATGGGGGAAGATTTTAGCCGCGTTTGGAGTAACCGCGGTGCTTGGTGTTGTGTTTGGAGATTTTATTGAAGAGTATTTATTTAATCCGTGGGTTGTTGCTGTAGCTCTTATTGTTTACGGAATTGTTTTTTATATCGTCGAACGCCGAAACACGAGCGTTAAACCCCGGAATTCTGAATTTGTTTCAGAATCCATAAATTACAATCATGCGATACTGATCGGGCTCGCGCAGGCGCTGGCTATGGTGCCGGGCACGTCACGATCGGGGGCTACGATAATCGGCTTGTTGCTTTTGGGTTACTCCAGAGTGTTTGCGGTTAAATTTTCTTTTTTGCTGGCCGTGCCCACATTGCTCGGAGCTTCGGTATATTCGTTGTATAAATATGATAACGGAGTTACTGTGGCCGGTTTTTGGCTTTTAGCTATCGGGTTTGCGGTTTCTTTCGTGGTTGCCTATGTTGTCAGTAAATGGTTTTTACATTTTATACAAACAAATACCTTTATTCCTTTTGCATGGTATCGAGTGGTTTTGGGAATTGTAGTTTTGGCTTATTTTGCATTAAAAATGCTATAAAACAGCCAGTATATCCAAAAGTGTGTCATGCCATCTTGACAAGGGGCGTTTTTTATTGCAGAGTGTAATATCTGCGATCTCCTCAAAATAATCGCAGTCTTTCACTCGAACCTAGACAACGTACTCAAACCGGAGGAAGTATGAACAGGGTGTTGCGTTTGAGCTTTTCGTTTTTGATTAGCATGTTATTATTGTTTGTTACCAATTCGGCTTTGGCGGAACAAGCCAAGACGAGCGGTACGATTAGTACTCGTATCGGGACGCGCGATAAATGCGCTTACCGGCATTATGCTGTTTGTGTCAATAACGCATATCACCGCCTGCGTAGTCATGGTGATACCAAGCGATATGATAATGAACGTCAAAAGTGCGATTCGGAAATCTATCAAGTGATCGCGGTGGTTCGTGCTTGGCAAAAGTCATGCGAGGGCAAGCGGTATGCTTTGCGGTGCCATCATCCGCCTATGGATAATGCAAAAAAAGCAACCAAGGCGGAGTTTCTGGGCTGTATGAATACCGTGGATCAGCCGCATCAAGAACGGATCGCGCGTATGGATGCGCAATTCCAGGAGCAGCGCAGGATCGCGGAAGCAAAGCGTCGTGAAAAGGAAAAACAGACGAAGCTGGCCGAGGCCAGGCAACGTATTCGGGATCGTGTTTACCGCGTACGGTCGGTCGGCCCGGAAGATGTGAAAAAGCCGGAGTCTGTTGCCAAGGCGGAAGCCGCGGAAGAGGATGATATGTCATCCGAAGAAGCGGTCAGGCAGTTGAGCGCGGAAGATGCGAATAAGCCGCCGGTAGTAGCGCATGACAAACCCAAGCGCAGAACCGTGGCCAATAAGCCTGTCACTCATCGCAGGAGCGCGACGGCGCATGTTGAACCGCGTCGTAAGCCCTATGTGCACGGAGAATCGGACATCGACGCCGAGCGCTACAGGCAGTGGCGTTTGCGTTATCCGAATGTGGCAAACAAAAGCCGTAACACGTCGGCTTACAAATCACAGGGTTCGATAGGCCATCCTGACGCGCGTATCAATTGCGTGCCTGAACATGTACGCATCATCAAGCTACACAGTAATGGCGATGTGGAGTTGTTCATCGAAAAGGGCGCGGACATCTATGCGCTACAGCGCTGTATGCCCGGTCATGATTGGGATGCCAAGCGAACAATTAGCGAGAACATCGCGGCTGCGACAATTCCGTATACGCTGGAGTTCGCGGACAAGCCGATGAATCGCAACAAGTTCCGCTTCAATCAGGACCGTTGGCGCATCAAGCGCGCGGACTGGAAGAAGCCGGGCAAGCAGTTTTTTGCCGCTTGGCTCAAGAAGCATGAAGGCAAAGAGATTGGCTTCGCTCTCCAGGGTGGTCAGAGGCTGAAGCTTTTGGCGAAGTCCGGAGGCGAGTCGACCGACAGCGTCAAAACCAAGCCGGTGGAAGCTGTGAAGCACGGCAAGACCGGTTATTACCGGCCGAGTGATGATCAACAGGATCATCTCAGCGAGTACGCGAAAGCGTCGCAGGGAATGTTTCATAACTCCATCGCGCAGTGCGCCTCGGCTTACGAGCTTTGTGGGCGGCAAATGCGAATTGAAAACAAGTTCGCGCGCGCGTTGCCTTCGGAAAACGAGATTCAGCCTACCGGGAAGGCTTGCGGAAATTCCGGCACCTCGACGTACAGAGGTTGTTATGAGATAAAGCCCGCCGGCCGGGCATATAGAGCCGGAGTGAGATCGTACAAGATTTCGCACATTCAATCGGACAATGTTCCCCGCGGTTTACCACAGACGAACTTGTGGCATCGCGGACGCTATGGACCCTATGCTTTTGGCTAGACATCCATACGGTTATTCTACTCGCCACCGATGAAAGTCGGTGGTTTTTTATTATCATAAAGCATGTAAAAAAAACAACGCCCGGGGACGGGGCGTGAAAGATAAAGAGCTATTATTTTTGTTGTAATTTTTGAGCCAGTTTACCGGTAAGCTCCCAGGCTTCGGCGGCGGTGATTTCATCGTTTAGGCGTCTTCGTTTGATCTTTTTATATTCCGCGGTGTTCATGAGGCGTTCCAACATTTCGCCGAATTCATTCAAAAAGTGCTCATGGGGTGGCTTGATTGGCCCGGTTACGGGCGCGAAGCCCATTGCGGCGGCGGTTTTGCCGACTTTGTCTTTCATTTTCCTCTCCTTGGTAAGTACGAAAGGATTTTGCATATTAAAGGAATATGTTAAATAAGTCAAGCCCAGGATTAAGCGGTTCTTGGTTTAAGTCTATGTGTAATTTGCGGTCCTGGGTGGTCGATGATTGATATAAAATTTGCGTCATTAGTGATAAATTTCGGATCAGGTTGATATTGCCGGTAGAGCTCGCCCCAGGCTTCGGCCGGCGGGAGGTAGCTTAGGCACCATTCGCGCAGGGACTGGATCATAGCTTTTTGTTCACCGGATAGATCTTCTCCCATGGTGTTTGTGGCAAATAATTCGTAGAAACGGCTTAAGTGCTTATTGTGAAAGAGTTGCCAGAAATCAACCAAAGAAATATCAGCTACATTGCTTTGAAGATAATCTACAAGCGCGGGTTCATTTAATTGCTGAGGGGGATTGGTGAGCAGTTCAAGAAACAGGTTTTCGTAGCGTTTTTGGATAATTTCTAATCTTTCCTGGTCCGCTTTAGTGCCGAATGATTCAAAGAAAGCGGCCATATCTCTTTCTTGCCGTGCTAAACCCGCTCTACTCAATTCGTAAGAAGCGGCGTAATGGCCGGAGGCCAACTGGTCTATAAATTCTTGATGTTTTTCTAGTATAGTTTTTACTTCTTTTCTATCAATCGGATTTTTGCCTCCTTTTACTTGATGAAGCCGGACTTCGGACAGACCGTTTTCAGAAAATAAAATCGCGGCCAAATCAACAGCAGCCTCCGCGTCTAACATATTATTAGTGCCTAAAAACAGTTCAGTGCCGGGCTTGATTTTGCCCATGCGTTTGTCGGCTAAAAATTCAGTTTCAATTTTACGTAAAGATTGGATAACAGCTTCTATACCGCTTAAGAGTTTATTTTTTTCCGCAGTGAATTTAGATTTAAGCTCCGGGCGGCGGCATTGTTTTTGGGCTTCGGCGCTGATTTTTTGCAGGAGCGGATCAAGCTGTGAGCCGGGTTTGTGCATCATATACCGAATGATTCGGTTTTGGAATTCAGTTTCCAATAAGCGGGATTTACCTTGTCTATTTGTTTCAAGAGTTTCTCGAAAGATTTGTACGGCCTTGGAGTAATCAAAGACTTCGTGTCGGGAAACTTCCGCAGATTCCAATTCTAGGGCTCTCACTTTGTCGGGGCGATTTTTAACAGATTCTTTTTGTAAAAAAACATGAGGGGGTACAAGAGGTATCATTTCGGGCATGGATGACATACGCATCCATTTTAACACATATTACGAAATGACAAATGTTTCACGAAGTAAAAAGTCCTTCAAGTCAAAAGTTTTTAAAGTCCATCAAACCGGCCTACTTTGGCTTGACGGACTTTGTACATTTTATCAGGCTAACGTCGAATGTCGAATTATGAAACTCATTAACTGCTTATTGCTGATCAATAATTGCTATTTGCTAAATTCTAATTTTTAATTTTTAAATGTCGAACGTTGAATTTGTGAATTAGGTTATTTGGCTTTGATTGGCAAAAAATTTGATGAAAGTCTTGTAGTATATTTGGCGTAGTATATGATACGGCTATGGCCTCGGCTGAATATCAAAATAAAACAGATGAAGAGCTGGCGCGAATCATTTTAGACGACGCAAATGCGTTAGTTGTTTTAATTAGGCGCTATGAATCGCGTCTTTTATCGTATATACGGCGAATAAGCGGGTCATCGTATGAAGACGCGGAAGATATTTTGCAGGAAGCTTTTATGGATGCGTATAAAAACATCGCGCGTTTTGATCCGTCGTTAAAATTTTCCAGCTGGATTTATCGCATAGTTCATAACAGGACTATTTCAGCCTATCGCAAAAAGAAAAAAGAGATGGGCGATTTTTCTATGGATGATGATGACGATGGTTATAAGAGAATGTTGTCGGCGGATGATGATACGGCGCGGTTGGCGGATATGAATTTAACAGCCGAAGCGGTGAATAAAATTATGAGTGAATTGTCGGAAAGAGACAGAACGGTTTTGATTTTGGCGTATATGGAAGAAAAGACCTACGATGAGATCAGCGATATTTTAAAAGCTCCGCCGGGCACGGTGGCTACGTGGATCAGAAGAGCTAAGCAGAAGTTTGTTAAGTGCGCGGATGCGAAGCAACCGGAAATTAAATCTATATGACAAGCATAGCAGACCAATTTAAGGAGAGGATAAAGAAGGGTGATATGCCCGAACCTATTCCCAAATGGCGCGTACAGGCAAAGCACGCGGTACTTTGGATCTTATTCGGTTCATTTGTGATTATCGGTACAGCTTCATCGGGCGTTGCGGTTTGGTTTATGACCGATCCGAACGGTTTACTGAAAGAATATAATGACGGCAGTTTTATAGCGCAAATACTAGATGTTTTGCCTTTGTTTTGGATAATGATGAGTTTGGCGTTGGCCGTGGGAGCGGTAGCGGTTTTTGTACACGTGCCCAGAGGTTACAGGTACCGTATGGTCGTGATAAGCGGAGCGGTATTGCTGGCGTTTATTGCTTTTGGCGGGGCAATATCGGCAACGGGCATGTCGGATAAGATTGAGTCGGCGGCTAGTAAAATGCCGGGTTATAGTTTGATGCAAAAGCCGAGGATCCATCAGTTTGTAAAGTTGGAAAATGATAAGGTGATAGGCAGGGTGCAGGAAATGCATGAAGGACAGATGTTGATTAAAGATCCGCGAGGTAATATTTGGCAAGTGGACGTGCATAACTGCAATCCGGGAGATTTGCAAAAAGCAGAGCAATCGAATTGCGTTTTTGTGATGGGAATTTCCAGCACAACCAATAATGTTTTTAAAGCCGAGGTACTTAAACCTTGCCCCAGGGGCATTCGTATTCGACATGTTAGACAGTTTATTAAAACAAGAGTGAAAGAGAGGGCGCGATAGTTGCGTATAGGCAAGTGGACGGGCCGGAAAGCTAGCGGCCGCCCGGCCAAACCCGCGGGACTATTCTTAAATAAACTAAAGATCAAGGATTAAACCCACTACGCTCTACGAGCTACGAGGGTCGGGAGATTAAGGATTAAATAGCGGTAAATAACTGTAAAAATCATTTTACTTTTTACCTTTAACCTTTATCAATAATGATATGAACTATAATTTTTGGAAAAAAGCCGGTATCGCGACAGGTGCGTTGGGCACGATAGCGATTGGCGGCGCGGTGCTTGCAAATGATGTGGCACCAACAGTAGAAGTTGAAGAACAATTTAATAATAAAAGAGGCGTAATGCAGAAACTGCATAAAGCGCATAAATTCATGAATAATGAAGAAGTGAATGCGGCGATAAAAAACAGGGATTATGATGCATTTGTACAAGCGATAACCAAAGAAAACGGTAATCCGCCAAGAATATTAGATACTATCGTTGAGGAAAATTTTAGTAAGTTTGCCGAGATGCATGAAGCGATACAAGGTCAGAATTTTGAAAAAGTTCAAGAGATTGCTCATGAATTAGGTCTACCACAAATCGGTCAAAGAGGAGTGCGAAACGGTCAACCCTTTCACACATTGGAAGAACGCGAAGCGATTCGTGACGCGGCATTAAACGGAGATTATGAAACTTGGTATAACTTGGTGGCTGTTGACGGCGAGTTGCCGGAGTTTCTGCAAGTGATCAACGCGGGTAATTTTGACAGATATTCAGAGATGCATCAGCTCATGGGTGACGCAAAGCAGATTCGCGAAGAACTTGGTTTAGAGAAGCCGCGTATGAGACGCAAAATGCATAAAGGCATGGGCATTGGTCAGCGATAAACATATTGACATTAAATCACCTGCGGGTGATTTTTTGTTTCCTGAAATAAATTAAGGGTATCGCATCTATGTCATAGGGTTAGTAGATTAGCGTTTTATCAGATGTCGAGTTACACTATATT
>CAYFST010000020.1:0-23988 GCA_964345995.1 uncultured Gammaproteobacteria bacterium | reverse complement strand
GGACGTAGTCCGCATGATAAAAGCCACCGGCGTTATAGCCGGTGGTTCTTACTTTAACTTAAACTTCTACAATATTGCATTGTATATGAAAATATTTAGTTAATACTTGGAGGCTGTTAATTATTCGGACGAACTATATCAAGGAGCATATATTGACTAATTCGCATATAACGGCTATGATTAAAATAGAACTTTAACCAAAAGGAGGGTACGGTGTATATAATGATGAACACTCAAAGGTCTCATTGGCCTGAAGCTGTTGCCGAAATAATTGAAAATCTAGATGGATCTGTCATCATCCAAGCTATCAATCCTGATTTGAAGCCTTTTTTCGAAGCCCTTACCGACAAAGGCGTGGATTCACAAGGTCAAAAGATCCTGCCCAGCGACGAAGGCTTTCTGCCGGCCTTCGAAGATATTTTTTGCTCAGGACCGTACATGTATCTCAGCCCCGAAGCGACTCCGCAAATTCAAAGCTTCGCCACGGCAAGCCAAGTCGCTTAACCTCTTCCGCCCCCCCATGGCGGTTTTTTCATTTGTCATTAGCGAGCCATTAATATAATATCCTTTTTAGCACCTTACACAGGAGAGTTGTCTAACAACATGCCTACTGACATCAGATATCAATTCGTCGGTTGCTCCCGGCGCTTGAACAATAAAGAAATTGTTAGTTTCTTAAACAAAGGGATGATCCTAAATGTTACAAAAATAACTCATCGCCTAAGCGCATTCGGATCAAGTCCCGACCATCGCCCCAAAGTAACCGAATTCATCTGTGAGTTGGAAAACGGCTTAATGGCCACATTGCGTTTGGATAAACGCGGTATTAACAATAATGTTGAATATGCCTTGGGAGCTCAGACTGCCAGGCATGTCTTGGCTTATCAATTGTCACATGCCTTGGGTCTTAGCATATGCCCGGCCACTGCGTTTAGAGAAATCCTCAGACACGGCCTGAGCGCGGTTTCCGCCAGAATCTCTTGCACTCCTCTTACGGTCTACAAATACATGGAAGACCGCATAACAGATACGGGTCAGATGGTTTATGATCCTGTTTCTCTAACTGAAGTTATCATTTTTGATTATATTATCGGTTCAGGCCACCGGCCGGAAACTAGCTATGTAATTGATGAACAAGGTATAGTGCGCTCAACGCATCATTATGAAGCATTTAGCTATAATGCGGACGAGAGAGTGCTGGAAGAGCTTGCCAAAAGTCGACTAACCGTTTCAGCTGAATTTCTGCGACAACTAAAAATCCATTACACCAAAAGTTTTCGTCCAATGGTTATTGCCGGAAAGATTAAAGAAGAATTTGGCAGTGATACATGGTATCTAATACAAGAACGCCTCAACGAAGTGATATATACAAGGAGAGTCGCAGGAATACGTTTTGCCATTGAAGAATATATCACAGACAGTCTCATCTGTTAGCATCTACTACCCCTCTTTCAAGCCCCGGCAAGCTCGCGGGGCTCTTTTTATTACTAAATTTAGCCATTTTCCCCACTCTAACATCCGGTGTCTAGTATCCGGCATCTTTACGCAGTCATACTTGGGTTGACAAAAACGTTAAAATATGGTGAGTTGAAGTATCGGCTCAAGGCTCGATTTATCGACATTGAGCCAAAAACCACGCACATTCAACTTTCCAGACAAGGAGAGGATAGACATGAAAAAGTTCAACGTAATTTGCATTTGCATGTTTTCTCTTATCATTTTCGCTTGCAGTGGAGGCGAAGAAATCGACGGCGGGGATTTCGTCCCCTCGGATATCCCCGAAGAAGACGCGGGCGAGTACTGTTCGCACCCGGACTCCACTGTACCCTGTGAAGAAATCTGCGAAGGCGGTGTCCGCACTTGCGGTGATGACAACAAGCTCGGAGAATGCGTCTGCCCCGACGGCGGCTCTGCCGGCTCCTCCGGCCAAGGTGGTAGCTCAGGTGAAGCCGGTTCCGCCGGTTCGGCCGGTCAAGCCGGAAGCGGCGGCTCGTCGGGTCAGGCGGGTTCCGGTGGTGAGGCTGGTTCCGCTGGTAGCGGCGGCTCATCCGGTTCGGCCGGTCAAGCCGGAAGCGGCGGCTCATCCGGTTCGGCCGGCACGAGCGGCGCGGGCGGCTCGGAACCGTTCTCCGTCGAATGCGACCAGTACGGCGAAGCGGGCAGGGTCGTGGTCTACATGCAGGCACCGGTGCTTGCTGATCACGTTCTGTCACTCGGTGGCTGGATCAACTTTCCCAACTGGATGGGGCCCAATGTTGATACGCACGGCTCACTCTGGTGCTGGGCTGATAATGGCCAAAACAAAATGGTATGTGAACCGCGGTTGGACGATGGCGAAATTGCCGAAGTCGTTGATGGCACAAAGCTCATCATGTGGCCCGGTATCTCGCCCTACACGTCATCCGACCCCGAACAGGAGCAGTCATCTTGGTTCTGCGAGGAGGACGACTGCCCGGTTGGCACATACGTAGTTTGTCGTGGCAAGAGTGAAGTTTGTGCCGCTCGAAACGGCGAGCTCAGCGGATCCATGGAATACGTGGAATCCCCTTGGGTCAACCTCTCTTGTCTCGTCGAGTAGTGTGCCCTATCGGGCACTGCTCATACTCATCTCGAGCTTCGTTTTTACGGAGCTCTTTTTCTTAACCAAGATTTTCCAACATAAGATCCCAAGATTAACAGAACAATTATTTTCATACTGATAAATAGCTTAATTTAGCCATTTTCTTAACGAAAAACGAAAGACGAGGGACGTGGGACGGTTATTGGGTATTGACATTTTTGCTAAAATATGGTGAATTTTCATTATTAGATCCTGAACAACAACTCCAAGGAGGAGAGCATGCCACAGTTCAAAACCCTGTTTTTCTGCTTTTTTTATATATTCTGCATCGCCCTCTTCACGGCCTGCGACGGAGGCGAAGACACGGATTGTATCTGCACGAGCGATGGCTGTGTTTGTCCGTCCGGTTATGGCAATGAGCAAGTCGAAGTCTTCATCACCTACGCCTTGCACGATGGCCAAGAAGCCGACGCAAAGGGCATGGAAGTGCAAGGTAGGTATCAACTGCTCTACGAAAATGCCGAGCCGGCCAAGGTGAGTTGCAAGACAAAGCTCCAGAACACGGATGAAAAAATTCAGTGCTCGCTGGGTATGATCCCTGTCGAGAGCGACGTCTACTTTATGGTCATGGTCCCGAGTGGCGACGAAAAAGTCGCGGCTTGTAAAACTGAACGCCGCGATGAATGTCGCGGCACAATCCGGGTGGAAATACTCCGTGAAAACGGAAAATCCGAGATCCTGGATACGATCATGACCATAGACCCGGATTTCGAGCACAATGTGGCTTACCGCGTCCGGGTCGAAGCCTAAAAAAAGCAGGGTTGACGAAAAAATCAGCCCCTGCTAAACTCAATAGCGCCTAAATATTGGCGCTTTTTAAATCACAGTCTTTATACGACGACTCATCTTTTGCCGTTATTTCACGGGCGCCTGTCCCAAGCTTGGCACCTCGGGATCCTCGTGAATTGCAAAAGAGCGGGTTAAGGCTCGTCACGAATCACGTGTCGATAAAATATATGCCTAAAATACCAACTTTAATCGAAATGCTAGAAGCCGGCGTGCATTTTGGCCACCGCACGTCCAAATGGCATCCGAACATGAAGAAATATATCTTCGGAGCCAAAAACGGCATTCATATAATTAATCTCGAAGAAACGCAAAAAGCTTTGGAGGAAGCCATGGCTTTTTGTAAGCAAGTAACCGGCCGCGGTGGCACGGTTTTGTTTGTGGGTACCAAAAAGCAAACAGCGTCAATTATCGAAAAATACGCAACCGACGCCAAAATGCCTTTTGTCACCAAACGCTGGTTGGGTGGTACGCTTACCAACTTCTCTGTCATTGCCAAAATGCTCAAGAAGTTTAAAGACCTGAAACGCAAGCACGAAAAAGGCGAGCTTGGTAAATACACCAAACTCGAACAGCAAAAATTCGGCGAACAAATCGAACAGCTCGAAGAACGCGTGGGCGGCATTCAAGAAATGACCCGCATCCCTGAAGCCATCTTTATCGCCGATATTCATAAAGATAACACCGCGCTGGCCGAGGCAATGCGTCGTGGTATCAAGGTTGTTTCCGTTTGCGACACCAATGTCAATCCTCGCAAAGTTGATTATCCTATCCCCGCCAATGACGACGCGGTTAAATCCATCGATATGATGGTGAATCTTGTTGCCGGCGCTTGCAAAGACGGCAAAACCGAATGGGAATCCAACCGTTCCCGCTTGGGCGGTGCGCTTATCCAAAGCGCAACTCGCAAAGCAACCAAGAAAGTTTAAACCTAATACCTAACGGATGATGCTTAATAAGTCCACAAGGTAAATTCATACATTGTTCATTGTTAATTATTAATTGTTAATTATAGTGTATGGCAGATGCAAAACTCGTGGCCGAACTGCGCGCCAAAACCGGCGCCGGCATGATGGCCTGTAAAAAAGCTTTGGACGCGGCCGGCGATGATATGGAGCGCGCCATGGAAGAATTGCGCAAAAGCGGTGAATTAAAAGCCGCCAAGAAAAGCGCTGAGCGTGAAACCGCGGAAGGTATCTTGGTTACCTATGTCCATCACAATAAAAAGATGGCCGCCATGCTCGAACTGCAATGCGAATCCGATTTTGTGGCTCGCAACGAAGATTTTGTGGAATTCGCCAATGATCTGGTTATGCAAGTCGCGGCCATGAACCCGCTTTACGTCTCTCCCGAAACAGTTCCGGAGTCGCATATCTCCAAGCAAAAAGAGCTCTTCGCGCAGGAAGTGGAAAACGATGACAAGCCCGAAGAAATAAAAGAGAAAATCATGCAAGGCAAAATCGACAAATGGCTAAACGAAGTTTGTCTCACGAAGCAATCTTTTTTTAAAGATGATGAAAAAATAATCGAACAGATGATTACCGAAAAAATCGCCACCATTGGTGAAAAGATCGCCGTCTCCCGCTTTGCGCGCTGGGAAATCGGCTCAAATCCGAACGCTTGCTAAAAAATCAATCATTATCAACAACCGATCACATCAAAAGCGACAATACAATTGATTGCAAAAAACGCCCAGTTCGTCTGGGTTGTTTTTTTATGTTATCATTAAATGAATAAACCATATTAATGGCAATATTTCTATGCCCACTAAAAAAACTCACAAGTCAACCAAGGCCAAAACTTCCACGACTGCTAATATAAAAGGTGAAGAGCAGGCTAAGCCGCGCATTGTAATGATGCTTATTATCTTTATCTTATTTGTCAGTGTACTGGTTTTAAGTGTGGCTTTATATCGCTTTTCAAAAGAGCAAGAAAGGCTTTTAGTCCTTGTCGACAGTTTAAGCGATCGAGTCAGTAAACAACAGATCGTGGTTACCAATGAAGAGGACGAAGAGCCGCGGATCAGCTATAGCGAGTCGGTTGTTTCGGGTTTACGTTTAGCTTACAGCCCCTGCAAGGCAAAGTTCACCGGACCTTGCGACGACATCACCATCTACCACCTCAATGAAGACGGCTCCAAAGAGGTTATAGTACCCAGTGTCCGCAATCTTTCCGGCGCGCCCTTAACCAACGAACTGTTACAGCCCATAGCCATCAATACCGATTCATCTCGTATAGCTTTTGGAGCTTGGGCCTATGGCGGCTCCAGAAACTCAAACGATTCCAGAGTTTGGGTTGTCGACACGCGAACAGGTAAGGTCATTTATCAATCCGATCTCGTTCCTAAGAACGCGATCTTTTCACCCAAGATGAACTACGCAGTATATTACAATAAAGATGAAGACGGTGGTGGCCAGTTAAGTTTAGTTGAGCTCGAAGAAAATGAAGTCAATCTTTTGGCACGAGCTTCGGGCGGAATATATTATGAAGATCAAGCCGGAGAGGTTACTTTAAATTGGCTGGATGAAGACACTGTGGCTGTAATGCAATATGAAATCAATGAAAACAGCGGAGAATTGGAATTAATCGGCGAAAGCGAAATAAGTATCAACTAACAGCTTTTAAAGATATAACGATCAATTACCCACTCTTTGTATATCTGCCCTTCTTAGCATGCGCATAGTAGGGTTGTACGATGAACTTTATACGAAGAACATTGTACAAAGTACGATAAATGATTTTAGAAAATATTATGCCTCGAATCGCTATCAACGGTTTCGGCCGCATAGGCCGTAACACCTTCAAGGCCGGTTTTAAACAACCCGGTTTTAATGTAGTCGCCATAAATGATCTAACAGATACGGAGACATTGGCCAATCTTCTTAAATACGACACGGCTTACGGTCATTACCAAGAAAAAGTCGGTTATACCAAAGACTCCCTGAAGATTGGTAAAAAAGATATTCCCGTTTTTTCCGAGAAAGACCCGGCAAAATTGCCTTGGAAAAAGTACAAAGTCGACGTCGTTCTGGAATGTACCGGATTTTTCCGTACACTGGATAAAGCCGGCGCGCATTTGGATGCGGGCGCCAAGTCGGTCATTATCAGCGCGCCCGCTAAAAGCGACGGCGTGCCCACGCATATTGTGGGTTTAAACGAAAAGCAAGTAAAAAAGAACGTTCGCGTCATTAACAATGCTTCTTGTACCACCAACTGTATCGCGCCTGCCATGCAAGTTTTGTTAGAAGCTTTCGGCGTCAAAAAAGCGGGCATGACAACTATCCATGCTTACACGGCCGATCAAAATATTCAAGATGGCCCGCATAAAGATCTGCGTCGAGCCCGAGCTGCCGCGCAAAACATCGTGCCCACTACAACCGGCGCGGCCCTCGCTACCACGCAAGTTATCGAAGGGCTTGATAAAAAATTTGACGGCATGGCTATTCGCGTGCCCGCTATCGTGGGTTCGCTTATCGACATCACGGCGCTTATAAAACGCAAAGCAACAGTTGACGAAGTTAACCATGCATTTATTAAAGCCGCCAAGCAATCTCGCTGGAAAAACGTGCTCACCGTTACTGACGAACCAATCGTATCAACCGACATAATTGGCAATCCGTATTCCAGTATCGTGGATTTGGGCATGACCAAAGTCATCGACGGTGACCTGGTAAAAGTTTTATCCTGGTACGACAACGAATGGGGCTATTCCAATCGCCTGGCTGAAATGGCAATAAGGCTGGGTAAAGCATTTTAATCACATGAATGTAGGGATAAATTTTATGTCCGCCCGTTTCATTAGCACGGATAAAAACAAGATTTATTCCTACGAGGTTTGTAAATTTCTGGTTTCAGTGTTGTTCGTATGAAATCGCTAGATCTTCAAAAATCAATCGATACCTTTGTTGTTTTTGATCTGCTTATGGCCGCACTCGCGCTCGGTGGATTGATTTTTGCTTTGCTCGGCTTTGTTTTGGGCGGACATTGGCTCTATCTTACCTATGCCATGATCTTGGGCGAGCTTATCCTTGTTTATGGCATCTTTTTAGAACCCAAACGCCTGAAAACCAGCATCTATCGCGAAGCCACGCGACCCAATGCCGACGTCTGGATCAAAGTCGTTTTGCTAAGCGATTTTCATTTGCATGGCGATAAAGGCAAAGTTTTTATGGAGCGTGTCGTAAATAAGGTCAATGCCATCAAGGCCGATTTATTACTCATAGGCGGTGATATTGTTGTCCACGATGCTAAAGACGCGTCCCAAGCCGAACCGCTTAAAAATATCACCTCCACATATGGCAATTATTTTGTTTTAGGCAATCATGATTATCAAGATGATCCGCAAGCGATTACCGCCAAGCTATCCGAGTTTGGCTTACATAACCTAACTAATTGCAATCTAACACTCAATATTCAGGGCAAAGAGTTGTGTCTTGCGGGCCTTGATGATGCTTTCTACGGCCGTCCGCACCTGCCTCTAAATCGCATAAGCAAAAATACACCGCATATCACATTGGCACATCAACCCGATATAATCCTAAACTTTCAAGAAGAAGATACGGATTTGGTTTTGTGTGGCCACTCTCATGGCGGGCAAATCCGCTTCCCTATAGTCGGTGGTGTCCATGTACCGTCAGCTTTTGGGCGCAAAGCCGACGGCGGTCGCAAAATTATCAAAGGCATACCCACTATCATCTCACGAGGTTTGGGCCAAGTGGACTGTCGTGCGCGCCTTTTAACACCGCCGGAAATAACTATCATCGAACTCGGAATCTAACGCGGGACCGATTGGGACGAGCGACGTGTGACGTGATATAATAAGTAGATATGAAAATTCTACCATCTTTGAGTAAAAAAACCTCGCTTAAAGGCAAAAAAGTTCTCCTAAGAGTCGATTGGAACATTCCTTTGCATGATATGCCCACCGAGGGCGATCTGCTCAAAATCGAACGCTCTGCTCAAACAATCAAATGGCTCAAGCGCCAGGGTGCTGTTACTATTGTATTAACTCACTTGGGCCGCCCCAAAGGCAAAGATGAAGATCTTTCAACCGTGCGCCTTTTACCGTTTGCCGAAGGTTATGTGGAAGATCCATTAATGTTCTGTGGCGAAGATATTGAAACTCAAGATGGTTTAATCGCCGCCAAGCAATGCATCGAGTCTACAAAAAACGGGGGAGTGGTTTTACTGGAAAATGTCCGTTTTTACGACGGTGAAGAAAAAAACAATAAAAAGCTGGCCGCGCTCTACGGCTCTCTGGCTGATCTCTTTGTAAACGATGCTTTTGCCTCTTGCCACCGCAAGCACGCCTCGTTAGCCGCCATAACCAAATTCTTACCTCATTATGCGGGCCCGTCGCTTCAAGAGGAGGTCGCGGCCGCCTCCAAGGTGCTTGGCAGGTCTAAAAAGCCTTTCGTGGCTGTAATTGGCGGCGCTAAGCTTTCCACCAAACTTCCCGTCATAAACGCGCTTCTCAAAAAAGCCGATCATGTCTTAATTGGTGGCGCCATGGCTCATGCTTTCTTAAAAGCCAAACGCATAGAAGTTGGCAAATCATATCTCGAAGAGGAAAGCGTCAAACTCGCGCGCAAACTCATTAAAAATAAAAAAATTCATTTGCCGGATGACGTGCTCACCGCCAAAGCAATCAAAAAAGGCGTAAAACCCCGCCGCGCTCTGATTAAAGATATCGCCAAGTCCGAAAAAATCGGCGATATCGGCCCGATTACCATGCAAAAATGGTCAGTGCTTATTAAAAACTCGCAAACTATTCTTTGGAACGGCCCGGTGGGAGTAACGGAAATCCCGGCTTTTTCGCATGGTTCACTTGTGCTTGGTTATGCTATAGCTTCGCGCTCGCGCGGCAAAGCGTACGGCATTGTCGGCGGCGGTGACACGATACCTGTCGCGCTCGCCACCGGAATGGAAGAATGGTTTGACCACATCTCAACCGGCGGTGGCGCTCTGCTGGAATTCATCGCCACAGGCGGCAAGGCTCCCGGCTTAACGGCACTCATGGAAAAACAACCCAAGGCCAAAAAAGCACCGGCAAAAACTCGTAAAGTAGCTAAAATGGCAAAAACTAAGAAGCGGGTTGTAAAGAATAAGCCTATTAAAAAATCTCTCAAGCGCGTATAACTCCAAGTAATCCTCAACCGCCAGCCACCGGCCATCAGCTAGCAGTTAGAGGCTAGAGGTTAGTGGCCGGCAATTTAAATAAGTATGTCCGAACTCATTCATCTGCCCGGCCAAACAGAGCCGGCGGCAAAACCCACGAATCCTTTTGAAGCAGTCAAAAATTTTCTGCCCGAAGATGTTTACGGAAAGTGCGACATAGATAGACCGTGGAAAAATTTGGATGAATTTAATGAAAATGTAAAAGCTCTGTCTGATTCAACTTTGAATGAAATTTTTGGATCCATGGTTGATATTGCGACACAAGATGAGAAATCTTCTAAACTGGCTGAGTTTTTACAATCCATCGAAATCATTAGCCCTGTAGAAAGAGCGGAACAAAGCTTAATAAACAATTCATTGAAAGAAAATCAAATCATCTTATCACTTCAATTGGAGGCATATTTAAGGAAAACCGATTTTTTTCGGCCCTGGTTGGGAATGGATATAAAACGTTATTGGATCAATAAGCTCGAACATGGCTCAAGTGTTGAAGATCTATCTGAAGAATTAAAAAAGTGGATGGATAATTTGTGGGACAAGTACGAAGCGCCTTTTTACAGCGCGGATGATTCGCAAAAAATTTATGACGGCTATTTGAAAGAATCGAAACAATCATTTGAAGAAGTAGGAGATATTCAAAATAAAAGAAGAGAACTGCAAGATAAACTTTGGAGCTTACCGAAAGGCAAACGCAAACAAAGAGCGGAGCTTAAAAAACAAATAAAAGCTCTATGTTCAGGTTCGCGCGCGGAAGAACTCGAAGAATTAGGATTTCGTTCTAAATCAGGTGCTGAAAAATGGCAACAAATTGTTGATGATGCTAAGTTTATTGAGACATTATTTAAAGGCATAAAATCAAAAATATCACCCGAAGATTATGCTGATATTTGGATGAAAACAGCCCATGCTTTTGAAGAGCGTAGATTAAGTGGCTTAAACATAGATCCCCGGCTCATGGAAGCGGTCATAAAAGGTGTGATAAGTTGGTTGGACGAAGTTGATTCAAAGGAAGAATGTGAATTACAACCAAATGATGAAGAAAGCAAAAGGCGCTTAGCAAAAAAGATAAATATCTTAAAAAAAGAATTTAAAAGCCTATATAATTATATTAAGAATGCCGATCGAGAAGATGATTCACTATTCGCCAGTATTCAGCACGCGCAACAGGTTTTACGTATTTTGTTAAAAGCAATGGATGATATGCGAAAAATAGAAATTTAAATATACCACCTCAGCAGAAAATAAATATTAAATTAAGCATAATTATGAAAACTGATTACTCAATCAAATCCGTAACAGCCCGTGAAATCCTCGATTCCCGTGGCAATCCCACGCTCGCCTGCCGAGTCACATTAAAGTCGGGCGCCACAGCCGAGGCTAAAGTTCCATCCGGCGCATCCACGGGCGTGCACGAAGCACTTGAGCTCCGCGATGGCGGTAAGCGCTACCATGGCAAAGGCGTGCGTAAAGCTGTAGCTAATGTCAACAAAAAAATCGCGCCAATCCTCAAGAATATCGACGTGCGTCGCCAAAAAGATATCGACCATGTCATGATAGAGCTCGATGGCACTGCCAACAAAAAGAAGCTTGGCGCCAATGCGATTCTCGCCGTCAGCCTCGCGTGCGCTCAAACTCACGCAGTCGCCGTTAAAAAGCCACTCTGGCAGATCCTTCGCAAAATCTACAAATTTCCACACAAAGCGTCGCTTCCAACGCCAACCATGAATGTTCTAAACGGTGGTGCGCATGCCAATTGGTCTTTAGATGTCCAAGAATGCATGATAGTTCCGCTCAAAGGCAAACTCGCCGAGCGTGTGCGCATGGGTTCCGAAGTCTTTCAGACCCTCAAGAGCTTGCTTGCTAAAAAAGATTTTGCCACCACAGTAGGGGATGAAGGCGGATTTGCTCCCAAGCTTAAAAATGTGGAAGCCGCTTTTGATCTACTGCAGGAGGCTATTCGTAAATCCGGCTATAAACCGGGTAAAGATTTTGGTCTGGCCACAGATGTTGCCGCCTCCGAATTTTACGATGACAAAACCGCCGAATATGTTTTTAAAGCCGAAAGCGGTAAAAGATATACCGCCGAAAAACTTCTCGACCGCTATCTGATTTGGTTAAAAAAATACCCGCTTGTCTCAATCGAAGATCCGTTTGATGAAGATGATTGGGCTGCTTGGTCCGGATCTCTCCCGCGTTTGGGTAAAAAAACCCGCATAGTCGGCGATGATTTATTGGTTACCAACATCACGCGTCTTAAAAAAGCCATCAAAGAACGAGCTTGCGACGCTATTCTTATCAAGGTCAATCAAATCGGTACACTTACCCAATCCGTCGAAGCCATCATCATGGCGCATAAAAACGATTTCGCCACCTCCATCTCCCACCGCTCGGGCGAAACCGACGACACCACAATTGCCGATTTGGCAGTCGCCTCCGGCTCGGAGTATATCAAAACCGGCTCGCTTTCCCGCTCCGAACGAGTAGAGAAATACAATCGCTTGATGGAGATAGAGGCTTTTGAGATTTATAACCACTAATGTAGAGGCGAACACAAGATTCGTCCCTACGATTTATTCGGTTCCCGAAATAGATTTTTTCAGTTCTTCCATTTTTTTCGCGTCTTGCTCGGCCAAGATATGTTTCACTTTGGCGTGGTGATCCTCTAAAATCTTGTTCGCCTCTTCGCGGTATTTTTTTAATATCTCCTGAACCTTTTCAATCTGTTCAGGAGTCAATTTTTTATCTGTCATAACAAGCCAATTATAACATATCTTCGGTTCATCTTGTCTATCAAGCTTAGTTACTCAGATTGACGGACATGACGGACTTGATTAACTTTGAGCTTTATAAGATTGACGCAGAACGTTTGACGATATAGTATCCATTAAATGGAAAAACCCAAATACTACATCAAAACCTATGGCTGTCAGATGAATACTAATGATTCGGAACGTCTTGCCGGCCTTTTATCATCCGTGGGTATGCAAAGTACGGATTCGGAAACTGATGCGGATCTGATCATCTTAAACACCTGTTCTGTGCGCGAGCACGCCGAGCAACGTATAATGGGTTTGATGCAAAAGTACGCCAAGCGCAAACAAAAGGGAGAAAGTCTGCTCGTGGCCGTAACCGGTTGCATGGCGGGCCGTGATAAAGACGGTACTCTACGCAAAAGAGTCCGTACTGCCGATTTGTTTTTTGGTACTGCGGATATGGTGCATCTTCCTCGCTGGATCGCCGAATTAAGACCGGAATGGGTCATCCAAGGTGACGCCGTGGAAGATTATCTGAAACTTAGCCCATTACGCCGTCCTACTGTGCAAGCCTACATTTCTATCCAAACCGGTTGCAATCACTTTTGCAGTTATTGTGTGGTACCTTATGCACGCGGACTCATGCGTGATCGCCCCTTGGCCGATGTGCTTGCGGAAGTCCATAATCTTGCCCAAAACGGTATTAAAGAAATTACACTTTTAGGTCAAGTCGTGAACGCTTACAAAGCTAACGATCCGCAAAACTTCAGCTCCGCCAATCCTTATCAAAACCATTTCGCCGCACTTCTTTGGGAGATTAATCAAATTACGGGTATAGAACGCGTACACTGGACGGCTCCTCATCCTTTGCAGATGGATGACCAAGTAATTCATGCATTAAATCTTCCCAAGCAGATCAATTATATCCATTTGCCGGTTCAATCTGGTTCTAACGAAGTACTGCGCAAAATGAACCGCAAATATACGCGCGAAAAATTTTTGGAAATTATCGATAAAATCAAGCAAACACGCCCCGGTATCGCCATCGGCACCGATATAATCGTCGGCTTTTGCGGAGAAACGGATCAGGATTTTCAAGATACGGTCGAGCTTTATAAACAAGTAGAATTCGACATTTCCTATACGGCCCAATATTCACCTCGCTCGGGCACGCTTAGTTATCGCCTGTTTCCCGACGATGTGCCAACCGAAATCAAAAAAGAGCGCTGGCAAAAACTACAAAGTTTAATGGAAGATATAACACTCAAAAAAAACCTAGCCTACCAAAATAAAGCTATAAACGTTTTCATCGAAAATCAAGAAGGGGAGTGGCTTTTGGGTACAAATGACGAATACAAGCGAGTCAGAGTCAAAGTTTCTGAAACGGAAGTAAAGCCCGGCCAAATCGTCCAAGCTAAAATCATAAAACCCATGACTTGGGTTTTGGATGGTGAGTCTTTACCCAATTAAGAGTAAGCGTGTTATAATATTTATATGAAGTATTTGCCTATACTCCTAATTTTTGTAAGCTTGTCAGGTGCCGGCTGTTTTGGTTTGGGTGGGGAAAAAATCCCCAATTTAGATAAAAATTGCGCCACCGTGGAATATCCTTTTGCTTGCTATCTTGATAAAGCCATGTTGGCTCAAGATCCTAATCTTTGCCTGGCCGCGGGCGCCAAGCGCATGAACTGCTTACGCTCTTACCAAGAAATCATGGGAGTCGACATCACCTGCAAAGATCTCACCGATCTCGAATTTCAAAATCAGTGCAAAACACAAGAAATTATCCGTAAAGATAAGGCTGAAAGCACATCCACCAATAGAGTCATAGAGAGATCTGTAGAATAAATTATGTCACAAAGCAAAGCAAAAAGCGGGGGGCAAGCGCAAGCCAATCTTCCTCGCGTACTTATCGTACTCGGGCCAACATCGTCCGGAAAAACCGGGCTTAGCCTTCAAATTGCCCGTAAACTAAATGGTGAAATTATCAATGCCGATGCCCGCCAGATTTATAAAAAATTCAACATTGGTACCGGCAAACCGCCCGGCCGTCGTGGCAAATTCATGGGGCATAATGCTTATTTGGTGCGCGTACCATATTTGCGCGAATATGAAAAACTGAGTATTAATCCGAAAGATAAGCCCGGTCAAGAATCGCCCTATCCGGAAATCCCGCATTATCTGATGGATTTCATGGATCCTAAAAAAATAATCTCCGTGGCCGAATGGCGTCGTTTGGCTCTTAAAGCTATTCACGGCATCACGCGTCGCGGCCATCTGCCCATCATAGTTGGCGGTACCGGCCTCTATATTAAAGCCCTGGTTGATAATTTTGCTATACCTGAAGTACCGCCCAATTACAGCATGCGTAAAGCTTATGAAAATCAACCTTTGGAAAAATTGGTCTCGCTTTTACTTAACATGGATCCGGACGCCGAAACCTCTATTGATCTAAAAAATCCCCGCCGTGTTATTCGTGCGCTCGAGATCTGTACGTTTACCGGCAAACCTGTCTCCAAACTCAAAACCAAGCGCCCGCCTGTTATTGACGCTTTTCAGGTAGGGCTTAAATGGCCACGTGAAGAGCTCAGAAAGCGAATTAATAAATCAATTAACCGCATGATGGAGGAAGGCTGGCCCGAAGAAGTCCGCCGTTTGCATGATTCGGGCATTAGTTGGAACGCGCCGGCCATGACATCAATAGGCTACCGCGAAATGGCTCGCTACATCCGTGGTGAAATACTGCTATCTGAAGCGGTTGAGCAAGCAAAAAAAGCCACCTTTCAATATGCCAAGCGCCAGAAAACCTGGTTCAAAAAAGACAATCGCATCCACTGGGCCAAAACCGAAAAACAAGCCCAAGAACTGATCAGAACTTGGTATCACTTTGGCTGACAAGTTAGTGGCGAACCTTGTGTTCGCCCGCGCAAATTAAAAAACTAGACATCTAGCTGTCGCCTCAACTCGATCTCGACTTTCATGGGGTCCGCCTTTCCCTCTGTATCGCGCATCACCAACCCCACAAACCACTTTATAAGTGGCAACTTGCCGTCGCGCACCTCTTGAGCTTTATCCGGATTGGCCTCCAAATTACGCCGCACAACTGCTGCTAAATCCTCATCTCCTAGTGTCTGTCCCAAATTGTGTGTTTCCATCAAATTAGATGGATCACCTCCTTGCTCATGCATTAGCTTTAGCAATTTTTGACCATTGGCGCTGTTGATAGTCTTCTGCTCCAGAAGATGAATGAACTCCGCAAAATTTTCCGGATTAATATTCGCATCCTTGATTGTCAAATTCTTCTCCGCCAAAATTCCGGCTAGCTTGCTGGTGAGCCAGCCACCCACCAGTTTGGCAAAAATTTTACGTTTTTCGGCAAGCGCTTCGGCTCCGCTTTTTATCTTATCATCGCTAGATTCAATCCAGCCCGCCAGCTCGCCCATTACTTGTTCAACGTATTCAACATAGCCGGGACTTGCCACAAAAAACGCAGCATTAGCTTTCGAAAAACCAAAATCTTGTTCCAACCTGGCTCTCGTTTGCGCCGGGAGTTCCGGAATTTTACGTTGCATCTCTTCGCGTATTTCCACCAGATCCTGCGGGGGTAGATCCGGCTCCGGAAAGTATCTATAATCGGCGCTCGTCTCCTTGCTACGCTGTTCAAGCGTCACACCGCGAGCGTCATCCCAACCACGCGTCGCCTCAACCGGCGGAGTATTGGATTCGTACAATGCTTGTTGCCTTTGCATTTCATAAGCAATAGCTCTTTCCACCATGCGAAAAGAATTCAAATTTTTAACCTCTGTGCGCGCGTTCAAAGTTGATTTTTTCGGATAACCTTCATCATCTACTTCCATTAGAGAAATATTAACGTCGCAACGCATCTGACCTTTTTCCATATCCGCATTTGATACTTTTATCGCTCTCATTATGGCTCTAAGTTCTTGCAAAAAATACTTGGCCTCGGCTGCGGATCTAAAATCCGGCTCAGTCACAATCTCTAAAAGCGGAGTTCCGGAACGATTATAATCCACCAGAGTTGCCGGCTTGCCGTCCACCCCTTCGGGAGCGTGAAAGTTTTTGGCCGCGTCCTCCTCTAAATGCGCTCTGGTGATTCCAATCTTGGCCAACTCGCGATCCGGCAAAGCGTCTTCGGCCGGTAGCTCAATTGTTACACGCCCGTCTAACGCAATCGGTAAAGCAAATTGCGAAATCTGATAACCTTTGGGTAAGTCCGGATAAAAATAATTTTTGCGATCAAAAGCGCTAGCTTCCGGGATTGTGCAATCTAATGCCAAGCCGACCGTCACGCCTTTTTTAAGCGCTTCTTCATTTAAAGCGGGCAGTGCGCCCGGTTGCCCTGTGCAAATTGGGCAAATAGCTGTATTTGGCGATGCGCCGTCGTCTACATTGGGACAGGAGCAAAACATTTTGCTCTTGGTATTTAGCTGAACATGGATCTCTAGTCCGATGATCGGAATCATTTTCATAATACAGATATACTAATCCAACAAACGCTTAACGTCAAAAGATTCAAAAAGTCCGGGATCTCTCCCGGACTTTGTCATCTTCTAACAAACATCTACCGCCCAATGTCTATAGTAGCTAGCGTCCGCGTCTCGCGTTTAGAGTCTATTCAACCGCTGTCTTTTTAAATGCCTTATAAAGTTTAACAATAAACACAAATGTAAGTGGCATCAGAAGCATTTGAAATGCCCCGTGAAAAGCTTGATTTAGCAATTCGCTTACAGGCGCGACGTACCCCGAATTCTTAAGCATCATTATGGGAAACATCAAAATAATTCCGGCTACAGCCACTACTGCGAAACTTGCCACGCTAATAACCATTCCCCACAATTGATTTTTCCATAACATACCCCACCAGCGATGACGCACGATACGAGCTGATTCTTTTAAGGCAAAGTAACCGTCATGCCCATCTGCCAACAAAGCCGGTATTGCCTGCGAATATTGAATAGATTTGTAAATAATCCATAGCCAAGAAACCAGAACCAATAGCAAATAAATAATTCCGCCACCCATCAATAATCCTAAATTGTCTCGCACGCTTTCCATGATTGTTGGCAACTCTGCACCCGTACCTCCTAAAATAGGCAAGAATGACGTTATGGCGAATGCCACACCGATTAAAAGTAACAGTAAAAAAGGCCCGGCTGTAATAAGGAAAATTAGAATTCCAACCCATATATATTGACCAACTTTTTTGGTTGCCAAATTTTGTTCATTACCTTTAAGTTTTTTACCTTCATCCAAATGCAATACTTCATAAAATAATTTAACGGTAATCCAAAAATAAGCAACCAGTGCGACGATTGTAATAACAATATGCAGTAAACCCCAAAGTGGCCAGAAACTTACCAAGGCACCGGAAATTCCCAAAATCAATCCTAAATATAAATAATAAACCGAAGTATTTATAGTTAATTTAAAAGTACCAATAAATTGTTTCCAACTATCTTTTATCAATACCCAAGTTAGAGGCAATCTTTCGCTGGTCGGCTTATTATCGGCGGTGTATTTTAGTGGTTCCAGAAAGAGCATGGCGATAATAAAAACTCCGGCAAAAGGCAGAAAGAGCCATAAAAAGGCCCAGGGTGTTACTCCAACTTCGGGGGCGATTTTCCATAATTTAACAATTAGCCAGATTAATAAACCCAGCCATACAAGTGTTAAAGCCAAAGAAACAAACTCCACGCTTTTAAATCCCGTGGCAAATAGGATTGCGGCAACTATGCCTGAAAATAAAGGCAAAAAAATGGTTATAAGCAACAAACCGAGTGTGCTCATAAACATTGATTTTGCATCTGTAGATTTTAACATAAGTATCAATTACTAATTACAAACTACAAGAGTCGCAATGATTACTCTTGATATTAGCTATTTAAAGTTGTTTACATTATACCAAATATCGTTAATTCGCGCGATAAAACCTCTCGTACCGCCCTGGTAACCTCGTCAATACTCATATTGCCGTCCACTGCACCTATTTTTGACCCGGCTCTTGCAAACGGCCCTAAAACATCATCAGATAAAAATCTTTGTACCAATTTTTTTTGAAAATCTTCTTCTTCAAAGATAACACCGTCCTGCTTTTCGGTGCGCGTCTCAAGTCTGGCCATAGCCGCCGCAGCTTCGGTCCTGATAAGAAGTAATAGAGTTGGATAAAACGCAACGGTTTGTTGGTTTCCGGGTAATTCCATCATACGCTCGGTCGATAGCCTTTTGTCTTGCAATGGCTGATAAGCCAAACTCGAAGCCAAGCTCCTATCTTGTATCACGATTCTTTCCGGATGATTTTGCAAAAAGGGGATTATAATCCGCCTGAATTGCACCAGCCTGTCTGCCGCAAAAGCGTGAGCCGTTTCCCATCCGTCATAACGAGGCGCGGTGTCACCCTCGTGTTTGGCAATTATCTCGTCACGAATAGCTTTACCCGTCCAACAAAAAGTCGGCTCAGCGGTCAGCAAACCTGTTGCATCACCAACTTCTGCTAAACTCGGTAATCGGTGTTCGCGCTCGCTAAACTCGATTACATTAAAAAAAGAGGCTCCACGCTTCTTTGCCCAAGCCTCGCAAGCACTGCTAACAGTCGACTTGCCCGATCCGTCTATCCCCTCAATCACAATATGCAATCCGTCATTTTGTTGTCGTTTAATCATATCCTCATTATTTTGGCATAACCGCAACACCTTGACAAAAAGCCAAAAAATTGCCACATTGACTGCTGTAACCGAACCTTGAAAAGGAGAACTCAATGATTGAGCTCATAGCAAAATACGGTAGCATTGCGAATATTCCTAACACTGAACTGCAAAATCATGGTTTAGAAAGAGTCAAAAACGAAGGTGGTTATATTCTGCGCCGCATCGATGACCCTAAAGCGGGTAATGCCAGCCCGCTTCATCGAACTTGCGTTCTATACGGCATTGGCGCGAACCAAGTCCCGGATAATGTCAGCAATACTTATCTTAAGCGCATGCAAATTGTTTTTAATGAAATAACACCAAAAAACGAATATAATTATAAGCATCCATGGATTGATTATGTCCGTTGTTGGCCTAACAAGCCAAACGTAATACTAGATGATATTCGCGACGAGGCCATGAGTATTTTTAGAGATCTTGATCTGGACTGGTCCGTTTGGACAAACGGTATTGGTTGCTGGCATGTTGATGTTGATGAGCAAAAAATTCAAGATTCAATAGCCGGCACCAAGGCTCTTCTGCCGGAGTTTCGCAAAGCTTTTACGCAATTCATCACTAAAGAAATCGCAAGGCCCAAGGCCTGCCTGCAAAATATTGCAGCCAAAATAGGCACTAAAGATCACAGCTTGAGCGCGGTACTGAATGCCGTAGACTCAAATCCCATACTTCTCAAAACCGTAGTCAGAATCACTCGTGAACGCGGTGTTCGAAAAAACGCCAGGCTGGTTGCGGATGGTGAAGGTTTCTTCCACCTCAACCGAATCAGAAAATCTCTTGCCGACAAGAAGAAAATTACCCAAGGCGTTTTCTCGATTGAGCTAACTTCAAAAAACCCGTTCACCATTTTGGATATTGGCAATGACTCAGGTTGTTGCATAGGTATCTACATGAATGGTGAAAGCAGTGAGTTTGGCAAGGGGATGGGCACAGGAACCATACCCAATATCGCGGTTGAGCCCATGGTGCAAATGGTAGAGATTAAACACGGTAAAGATCGTGTTGGCTCGGCAATGCTGTTCCTTGCGACAGACAAAGATGAGCAAGTTTTTGTCGCAATCAACAGCATAGAGCTAAGAGCAAAACTGGCGCCTGTTGCCGACAAGCTAAGTGATGCCGTAATAGAGTGGGTGATTGCTTATGCCAAAAAAGTTGGCGCGAAATACACGGCGATGGGCGTCCACGGTTACAATACGGGTTGCTTTCATCTGGATTCATCCGAGATAGAGCATGAAGCCTTTGAGGGGGTAGCATATCGTTGCTATCCCGAGCGCATTCGTACTGATATTGAAATTAAAGACGAAGAAGCTCATAGAACTGTTCTTGCGTCTATATCAAAAAATCATTGGATGATCATTGGCAAACTAGCCAAATTGCCAATTGAAACCCGGAAGGATGCGCTGGCAGAACATGATAAGGATTTTTGCTTGATTCTTGTGCCAGAAGTGCTTATAAAGCAAAAAATTATTTATAAATATGCAACTGATTCTGTGGAATCTTGGAATATAGTAAGGAAAGTAAAAATTTTGCGCGAAAAGTTAGGGAAAGAACCCTGTAAAAAAATTCCAGGCAGTATATTAACCCCCAGACTGTATGTAACTAACTATGGAGAATACGAAATTTCCTTGGAAGATTTTTCTCATCGCAGGCACTGCAATGAGATCGAAGTAGATTATTCAGATGAAATGTTAATAGTAGCACCGCTTGATCCTGACCTAGCCAAAGAAATGGCAAGTTTAGCCATTGGAAGACCGAACTTTGGGTTTTTAGCTACGCTGTTGTTTGTAAAGCAATATATGGGATATGTCGATCCAGATGATTAAGGTTATCATTGCATTGAGGAATTCTTTGGTAACGATGATCAAAGCGAGATATGCTTCTTGGAGTTCACACCAAAAGGGTGCAAACTTCAACGTAAAATACCCGAAGGTCATCGGGTAAAACACTGGCTTTACATCTAAATTATCAACAACTGTAATACACAGGTGTTTTTTAAATAAAAATTAATGTATTTAATTATTATTTCTTATTTTTAAATAAGCGAGTCCAGCCAAGCTCGACGAGCGTTAAAATCCTTTCGGCTTATCACCCAGCGTCGAAATCCCGGTCTCGCTCAAGTCTACACGGATATGTTTTGCGATCAATGGATGCGCTTCGTTTAAGCTGTACCAAAGATCTTGTGCCACTTTTCTGTAGCTGGGGTGGCCTTTTTTGCCGGATCGGAGCTCGATAAAGTGAAACAGCTCGCGAACATTCCAGGTGATGGCTAAACGTCTTCGATAGGCCATGGGAACAACGTATTCAGCCTCATTTATCATTCCAGCATCCAAGAGCTTGTGGTTCAAATCGCGTGCCAATTCCATCACTGCTCCAAATTCTTTTTCTTTGCCTATCTCTTCAATCTCCAGCGGAATTTCATAACCCAAATCCGCGCCCAATTGCTGGTTGCTTTGCGTGCACATTCTATGGCGCTGAATATCCCGCCAGCCACCGTAGTCCATCACGATTTGGTGCTGAAAGAATGCGTGCTCAAATTCGCGCGGCGGCGGGTCGTGCGGTCCGCGGTCGGCCAGCGCAATTTCAATAATCCGCTCAATCAGCTCGGGTTCGCGTGACAGGATGTTTAAGGCTTTTATTTGATTGGTTTTTCCGTATCTCGCCAGTAATGAGGCCGCTATGCGCTTTTCCGCATTCTCATCATCAAATGTGCACATAACTCTCTTGTTTTCCTTGACGTCGATTTGCTCACCATCCAACACTTTTGACGCTAGCTTGCTCAGGACCTCGGGCATCTTCATCTGATAATCGTTCGGATCCGCGTATTTCAATAAAGTCGGCAAAGGATAGAGCGCCAGTGCCGCATCCGGGTCATCTGTCTCTTTGCCCCGTAAAGATTCTCTAATCATCAAGCCCACATTCTGCGCTATCGAATCATTGGTCGAAAGCAACTTCGTAATCGCGAAAGCCCAAACACGGGCATTGGCTGTCATACCCACCATGGTCAAGCTCGCCGACGGCAATAAATATCTGACTCTGTCGCAAACGAGTGCCCTGAGTACAGCCTTGTACGCTCCGTCAGATAATTTACCCTGTGGAGTTCTCCCTTTCATTAAAGGCTCCAAGAGCTCATAACACTCATCGTACAAACAATAAAGTTTATCAAATAATTGATTAACCTCGCCCATGTACTCGCTTTGCTCGAGCGTCGCCGGCACCGCCACTCTGTCGCGCGTAAAAACTTGATAACGCGATGATTTTTCCGTAAAAGATGCCAAACGGCTGTCTTCCAAAATTTTCACAATTACTTGCGGGATATTCTCGATTCCCACTGCCGCTACCGCGTGTTCAGCAACCGATCCATGCCCATAACCCACGACCCATTTTTCATGAAAAGCCGCCGCTGATTCCAAACTCACATCATCAACATTCTGGTCAAACGGAGTAGAGGAGCGCGAACACTTAGCAAAAGCCACGGCCAATTGTTCGGGTGTGGGCGTTAACTCGACCGGAGTACCGTCTTCGCGTTTGGTTTTGAGGTGATTCATCCAGTAAATACGGGGTTTGGTTTTATCCTCGGGCTGGATTAATGGAGCTTTATTCATAATTTTATCCACAAGTATATTTCTTTAGTTACTCTATTTAATCGAAAGAACATGCTTATGGCAAACGTATAAAAAATTATCAAATTCAAAAAATAATCCGTGATATTGATATTATAAAAATATCCCGCAGTAATTCCCTCATCCTTAATCAATATTTGCTATTTGGTATTTTATAATTTACCCCGTCGATCCAAACCCACCGCGACTCTTTCCCTCTGCCTCGCCTTCATAAAACTCGGCCTGCGCTACGGGCATGATCATTCCTTGCGCTATCCTTTCATGAGCCTCGACTTTCACCTCATTATCAGTCGCATTATAAACCGCTAAATAGATCTGATCATCGGGGCCCGAATAGTCACTATCAACAACTCCAATGCCATTTGCCAACACCAAACCCTTCTTTTTAAACAAGCTGGATCGAGAAGCTAGTATCAAAACATGCCCGGGCGGAGTTGCAATCACAAGTCCGGTTGACAATAATTTAAATTCCTTAGCGCGAATCAGCACCTCTTCAGCGCTCGCCAAATCAAAAGCCGCTGACCCGGCTGTCTGATACTTGGGAATTATAACGTCATCACGTAATTTTGTTATTTTTACTTGCATAGTTTTTTGGTTTAACCTCCTAAATCCTCCTTGTCAGGAGGACTTTTGGCACAGCCCCCTGACAAGGGGGTGTGGGGGTTTTACTAAAGTGTAGCCACAAGCGCGTCGAGTTTTGCCTTAAACTCTTCGAGCCCTGCGTTGTTATCGATTTTATATTTTGCTTGCGCGGCAACCCCGGCAATTGTCTTTTCTGTCTCGCGTTTTCCCATGGCCAAGAAAGCTTCCCAAGTCATATCTCCTTCGCCTGCTTTTTCATTGCGTTTTTTTAACCTTTCAAATCTAACCTCGGGCGGAGCCCATATTTCCACCAAATGAAACTTCGGATCTTTGTTTAAATCTTCAATATCTTCCATGCGGCGAATTCCGTCTACAATCACAATATCAGCCATGGATTCTTGCACTTGTGCCTCCATGACATTAGCGAGCGCGTCTTGCCCAAAAGCCTCCCTCACAGCCGTGCTCATCTTAATCAAATTATCGCGTGATTTTTCCTTATATAATCGCTTTAGCAAATCAGCCAGAATATCGCTGAAGGTAAAAATTTGCGCGTTTTTGTTTACGGTCAACATTTCAGCCGCAGTGCCTTTCCCGGCACCCGCTTGCCCCACAAAACCTATTATCAATCTTGGCATAACTCACTAATTATCAATGACTTACGAATGACTGTCAAACAAAAACCCCTTCTTGATAAAGGGGTGGGGTGGTTTTGATCTTTAGCTAAATTG
>CAYFST010000019.1:8419-24020 GCA_964345995.1 uncultured Gammaproteobacteria bacterium | reverse complement strand
TAACCCTGATGAACAGGATTTCAATCACGATTAACAGGTTTATCTACAGACTTTTTCACAAATCCCTGAAACCGCTCATCGATATCTTCAGACAAAGTTGCCCAAGCTTCACCGCCTAGCGAAAAATCTTTATAAATATTATCCCATGTCGTCATATGTCAAATAATACAACAACAAGCAATTTTAATGTCTAATATCTTTTTATATTATTCGACACTCGCATTTAGCTTGTGTGACCTACTCAAAAAAGAGAAGAACATGCCTATCGGACATTGATAAAATTCTATACCTTGCGACATTATAGATTTAAAAACAGGCACAAAACCTTTTATACGGTAGACTGTGATCGGGCCATGTCTCCGGGTGGAGCCGAGGTAGAATACTTTGTAATTCATGTTACTCCGTTTTCCGTTGTTATGGCGATGATCTCCGATTATAAAGTTGTTTGCGTTCGTCAACATCGTTATCCAACAAACGAAGTTACAATCAAGTTGCTGATGGGTAATTCCGATAACGAAGATCTCTTGCTTGCCGCAAGGCGCGAGCTTGAAGAAGAAACCGGTTACAGATCCCGCGAAACAAAAGAAATTGGTAAGTTTCAGGAAGCGAACAGTATTGCGGAAATGTGGGGCATGTTTACTTTGCACAATCAGCGGATATCGCATCCAACCCATTGCAAAATCCGGAGGATAAAAATCTACATCATTGTCAAGCAAGATAAAAAATAGTTTCTCACCGCTTAACTTGGCGATATTTTTATTTAATTGTAAACTAAGGTTAATAATGTATACTTAATTTACTATGCAAGATAAATCACTGATATTAAGTCCAATACTAAGAGTACAAGAAATAACAGGGCTAATAATTGGAGAGCTTTGTTTTAATTCACCGGAGTATGATTTTGCTTCAGAGGAAGAGCTTGATAATTGGGAGAAGTACAAAAAAGAGGTAATAATCTCGCTTCTTCCCAACGATGAAGTATATTTAAATTCGTTAGGGGGCGTTATTTCTGAATTAGATAACAAAAGAAATATATTAATTAGGTTATTTGATTTTCTTATCGTTGAAAATTATCTAATATTAATTCTATTTCCTTTAAAAAAGATTTTTAAAATTAAAAAGCCTTTTTTTGTAAAGCACTATAATCGAATTGTCAGATATTTATATCGCGAAGACAATCGAGCATTTCAAGCAGAACTAAAAAAAGATAATATTTCTGTTATTGATGACGATGATGAAGCTGGATATTTTTTTAAACTTCCTAAAAATTTATTAATAAAGTATCTCGATGAAGGATTTTTTGATGTTAAAAAAGATATAATTTTTATTCCTAAAAAAAACGATGATCTACTTACTTACCAAGAATTGAAATGTTTGCAATATATTGAATCCGTTACAAGTAAATTTAATTTGCCAATGATTGAAAAAATCATGCAAAAACAAATATTTATTGGGGCTTACGTTGAGGATATTTTCTTCTTTATAATTCAAAAAGATGTTAAACAAGAAATTTTGGATAAAATATCTAGATTTGGAAAAGTAGAAAAAATAAATATCACTTAATAATATACAATCATTTATATCTGGCACCCCTCACAGTAAAACACACTTCGCCCACCCAATTTTTCTCTCTTTATCATGGCTCCACATTTTTTACATACCTCACCTTCTCGTCGAAAAATCATTAAGTGTTTTTGAAAACTTCCCGTTTCACCGCCCGGCAGGCGATAATCCGAAAACGTCGTTCCCTGGCATTGCGTCGCCTTGGCGAGCGTCGCGACAATGGCCCTGTATAAATCTTCAATCTCGTCTGTCGACAAGCTGTCAGCTTGGCGCAATGGATATATGCCCGCAGCAAACAAACTTTCGTTTACATAAATATTCCCCAGCCCGGAAATTTTGGTTTGGTCCAACAATACCGCAGGCAACAATCTTTTGCTTTGCAAGATCCGCTCCAGGTCAGCAACGCTAAAAGTAGGGGAGAGCGCGTCAATTCCAATTTTTTTACGCGCCTCAAAAGTCGCAAATTCATCATCACTCCAAATTTCACAAGTCGCAAAAGTTCTCACGTCCGCCAGATGCAAATCGCCCTCGCCGTCCAGCTTAATCGTGAGCCTGCAATACTTTGGTATGTCGCTACGCAAAAAAATCTGCCCCGTCATCCGTAGGTGGATTACCACCCAAACTTCAAATCCTAAATTTAAAACTACAAATTTACCGATTCGCTGAACGTCAACAATTTTCGAACCCCTCAATCTATCGCGGAGCTCATCGACATCCTCTTCCCCAAACAACCCTCTTGTATAATCATACGTCACCAACTCAAAAATCCGCCTGCCCACAATCAGGCTTTTCAAATCAGTCACAATCGACTGCACTTCCGGGCCTTCTGGCATACATACGCCTCGTCGAGCTGAGCTCGACTCGGCTCAATTACGAATTACAAATTAAAAATTACGAATTTAGGAATCCCTTTAGGATATCTTTATATATATTCCGTCACAAGTCCAGTATTAAAAAAAGAAGCCGTAAGGCCTCGATCATTCGTAATTTGTAATTGTTAATTCGTAATTAATCCTGTATATGTTGCACCCTCCCAACTTCCCCGGTCGTTAGACGTACTTTAATACCCCTGTGGTGCTCCGCAGAGCTCGTCAAAATATCCTTAACAATCCCTTGCGTCATCTCACCTGTTTTTTGATGGTGTTTTTGGACAATCACAACCGCGATTCCCGGCTTTATGTCTTTCCTTATTGTTCCATCCATAGTTATCAAACTATAAAATAGCAAATAGCAAATAGCAAGAGTAACATATAATCCGGTCACTCATCACGGAGTATGGCTTTGAGTAAAAAAAATTAATATTCTTTCGTCAAGATTTGGTTTATAATCTTCGCGCTTTCCCAAGGTTTGAACTCCGGATCAATTTCCGTAAAATAATCTTTAATCAGATTATATGTTGCCTCCGCGCCGGACGGATTACAACCGTAATCAGCGATCAAAGAATCTTTATATTCCGATTCCCAGCTCTCCCAACTGCTTGCGTCTTTTGTTTGTTCTGCAGTTTTAAAAATTGTGGCTATTGTTTCGGCCCAGCTTTCAACCAAGAGAGTTCTATAAGCTGTAGCGTCTTTTTGACTCTCGATGGATTTTTCCCATTGAGCTATATATTGCGAATCGGGCGCAAATCCAGAATCAAGTAATTCTTGTTGCCGCAACCAAAAATTCGCTTTAACATTCGCGGGCATTGGTAATAAGCTCGGATCAGCGCTATGGGCAAATTCATGAAAAAAACTTTCTCGCAGAGCTTTCTTGTAGCCGTATTCATTTATCAGGTCTGCGTTGCAAATAATTTTTGAAGTTTTATCCAAATTGGAAAAAGCGCTGGTGCACACAGTTTCCCAAGTACCATCTTGTTGGTCGAAATGAGTATTTGCAAAAACCTGTTTGCTTTGCTGATCCCGGAATGATTCGCGGTTTAAAAATAAAATTTGAGCATTTATCGGAGACGCTGTCCACGTATCAGGCAAGGCGGATATCAAATTATTCATTGTATTCACATTAAAAGGCAATAAGTCCGGATTAATTAAAGCCTGCCCGCCTCCTTTATTTATCAGAGCTTGTCGCGTTTTTAACCATTCAGCTTGAGTCGGGGTTGTGTGACCCAACAAATATGCCGCATTACCATCCGCTCCTTTCGCATCCCCTGATTTCTCTGCCAGCATCGTTGCTATTTTGGCTTTTGCTACCATATATTCCGCGCTTTGTTCTTGCTCTACTTGCGGATATGTCGATTTTTTTTCCGCGACCGCGCAAGCCTGTGTCATTGCTACGGCAACTGCGGTTGTAAGGATGCTTTTTCCGGGCCATCTTTTAATTATTTCTTGAGCTTTTTCATAAATTGACGCGGTCAAATTTTCATTAGAAGTATCGAGCATTCCAAATTGCGATTCTTTAAACATAATACACACACTTTAAATCACAAACTGAAAACTGGAAAGAGTCACTTATTAAATACGAGATTATATATTTCAAATTTTCAACTAATACCTGAGCCATTAGTAAATTTAAATTTTTGTACAGTTTATCCATCTTTTTGGTGTACGTTGTAAGATGCATTTTTTGACAACATGCCATTTTTCATATAAAAATGTATGACTTTCTGTTTTGCCGGCAATAATCGATTTTAATAAAAACATGAATAAAGAAGAGCAAAAAGAATGCAGTTATTTGGTAGAAATCCAAAAATATTTGCATACATTAATCGTAGATTTAGATGAAAATTTATTACATTACGCAAATGATATTAAAAAAGAAACAACTTATCTTGGTGAATCCAGATACGAGATGGACTTTGCGGAAAAAATTACCATACGTCAAGGCATCGAGGCCATGATTCTCTCGGCTGATCGTGCCAACGAACTTAAACAACGCTATATCAAGATGCGCTCTTCTCCATATTTTGGCAGATTTGATTTTAAATCCGATGACTCCGATAAAACAGCGAAAGTATACATAGGTTTGCGTAATTTATTAAATAATCAAGATAAGCTTTTGATTTGCGATTGGCGCGCTCCAATCGCATCCATGTTTTACAACTACGAACTGGGGCCGGCTGAATATCAGGCGCCAACCGGTATAAAATCCGGCAGAGTTTTATTAAAACGTCAATTTCGTATTCGCGATGGCAAAATTGAATTTATGTTGGAAAGCTCTGTTAATGTTATGGATGATATTTTGCAAAAAGAGCTTAGCCGCACTTCGGATGAGGGGATGAAGAACATTGTTGCAACAATCCAACGCGATCAAAACACGGTTATCAGAGATGAGACATCCAATACGCTCATTATTCAGGGTGTTGCCGGCTCCGGTAAAACATCTATCGCTTTGCATCGCATTGCTTTTTTACTGTACCGTTTTAAAGACACCATCAAATCCGAGGATATCTTGATAATTTCTCCCAACAAAGTTTTTGCCGATTACATATCCAACGTCCTTCCCGAACTTGGCGAAGAAGCTGTGGGAGAAGTGCAAATGGAGGTTTTGGCGCGTGATTTACTTGGAGAAAAAATCACTTTTCAATCTTTTTTTGAGCAAACCGCCAAGCTTTTGGATGGTAATGATGGTAATTACCAAAACAGAATCCAAATCAAAGCGTCCTTGGACTTCATCGCCAAGCTCGAAGATTATGCCAAACATGTACAAAGTGGGTTATTCTCCGGTCAAGATATTTTCGTTGGAGGCTGCTATGTACCGGCATGGCTTTTTGATGAAATTTTTATCCAAAATAAGGATTACTCAAAAGAAGAATGCGTTAAAAATATTACCAATACTGTCGCTGATAGAATCGCTTTGCAATATAATTATAAACTGGAAGCCGGAGAAAAAAACGAACTAAAGAAAAAAATATTAAAAATGCATCACGGAGCGAAAATTTTGGAGGTATATAAAAATTTTTTTACTTGGCTAAATCAAAAAACTTTATTTAAAACCGTAGATAAATCCAAATTGGAATACGCGGATGTTTTTCCAATGGTCTATCTAAAAATTTTACTTGAAAGTAAGAGTATTATACCTCGCCAAGCCAAACATTTGATAATTGATGAAATGCAAGATTACACAGCCGTACAATACGCGGTAATAGCCAAATTGTTCAGATGTAATAAAACCATTTTGGGAGATTCCGGCCAGTCTGTTAATCCTTACAGCGCTTCCGATGCCAAAAGTATCCAAATAACTTTCCCTAATTCTTCATTTGTAAAATTAAATAAAAGTTATCGTTCCACATTCGAAATTATCGAATTTGTTCAACGTATTTTAAACAACCCCGAATTGCAAGCTTTAAAGCGTCACGGCGAAGTTCCGCAATTAATCAATTGCGCGAATGAAGCCTCGGAATTTGACGAGATTAAAAAAATAATCAAAGCTTTTTCAAAAACCGAAAACAATACTTTGGGTATTATTTGCAAAACTCAAAAACAAGCCCAAGAATTATTTACCAATCTGCAAAGTTCTGGCTGTAATATTGATTTACTCGACGAAAAAAGCGAATCATTTCATCAAGGGGTGCTTGTTTGCGGTGCGCACATGGCAAAAGGTTTAGAGTTTGACTGGGTTATTGTTCCCAATGTTACAAACATAAATTACAATAATCCAATTGATAAAAATATGCTTTATGTTGCCTGCACACGCGCAATGCATAAGCTGGTTTTAACATATTGCAAGGAAGCGAGCGGATTTGTTTCTACGTCTACAACTTAGTTTAAAGGAGCTAAACAGATGCTTGAATTCAAAACGTGATTATGGATCTCTTGTAAAGTGAAAAACTTTATCTCTCTAGACTAAACATCTCTAAAATGAATCCGGTAATGCTAATCTCCATTGCCCGAAAACCTCGCCAAAATTATTCGGACCTGTTCGAATATAAAAATTATAAAAGCTAAAATAAATAACTCACGGTAAACGGTAATTAAGTATGAAGATCGGCCAAATATTAGCTGTATCTTCTATAACTCAATTTTTGTAATTTTACCTTCCAACTTATTATGGTACTTGGCTTGGGCCTCGGCATCAGCCATACGCTTTTTAGTTTTCTCCCAATCGTTGGCTTTCACGTCCGGAATATGGGTTATTACCTGCCATTCAGCGTCCTCCCTCGGTTTAAACGCGCTTATATATTGATTATCCTTGGTCATGATGAGCAGGCGTTCACGGCCTTTTTCATCTCGTAAGCGCAAAGCTTCGGCGATTTCTTCGCTGTTGGGATTGTTCACAAATTCCATCACTTTTGCCGTGTAATCCATAAAACCTTCCGGCGAAAAACTTTCCGGTACTTTGCTTAACCTGTCTTTGTTTTTATCCGATCTATATTCGATAAAATGCACCAACCCCGCGTGCTTAATCGATTTATCCAAGGCCGGAGACTCACCCCAGTGGGATAATGCTTCCTCAAACTCCGCGTCATGCATCTTTTCCATAAACGATTCGCCGATACGATCCAATGTTTCACGGTACTTTTGCTGCGCTGTACTCAAGATACTTTTCGCGGCTTGGATCTCTTCCATAAATTCCTCTTGAACTTCATCTTTTAATTTTGCTTGCCATTCCTGAAAGCTCAACTTGGTCTGTGCGTCGCCCACGCTTACCTCTACACCCTCTTTTTGCATTTGTTTACGTGCCGCAGCCAATGCCTTGCCCCATTCTTTTCCTTTTTTCTGCCCTTCCTCCAAGCTTTCAACTTCTAAAATCTCGCAAGCTTTTAAATTTATAAGGTCGCTCATTTTTCTCTTTAGCACCGTGTCCATTTGCTTGTTCAGATCATCCAAAACTTTTTGTTCAGGCGTCGTCTGCTGAGTAATATAGCCGTCGATAAAAGATTCACGCGTGAAAAGTTCTTTAAACTGCTCCTCTGTGCCGGTTTCGATTTTTTCTCTCTGAGGCGCGCTTTCAGAAGCAGTAGGTGTCAGCTCATCTTTCTCAAAATGATTCATAGATTATAAATAAAAAAAGGTAATAATCCGATTTTATCAGAATATAACCAATTTACCAACATCGCTCACTACGTTTTTACCGAATTCTTCAGCCACACGGGTGCAAAATAGAAACTATCTATATTTTTAGCGATTCAACCTAGACGGCAAGTTCATAAGCTTATTCAAACCGCTTACCGCCACTGAAATTTTTGGCAATATCGGCAAAACGACTCTCATATAAATCAAGGTTTAAGGTTATTAAAATCGATAAATCTCAATAGTTCGCTTAAAATTCGGAACTAAGTTTACTAGATTATAACCTTCGCTCTCCCAAATATTGTAAAAGGCGTTTTTTATTATTCAAAAAAGACCAGCCACTTGCTGGTCATTTTTTTATCCGCAATGACGGCAATCATCTTGTTTAAATTCTTCGTAGAATGGTTCTAGTCGCATCATCTTTTCAACTGAGACAACATCTAGCAATTCCCATTCCATGCACTCATCATCAGCATCCTCTGTCGCGCATTTATAACCAATATCCTGTAATACACTAATCAGCTCTTGGTCGGGATTGTCTTTTAGCCATAGATAAGATCCCGAAGTATAATCGCCGTCCGTGACTCCGAAAAGCTCGTCCGATCGATTCGGCTCGCAATTATAAGCCGTGAAGAGCTGGCCTAAAAACTCCAAATTTCCGTATTTTGGGTCAATCGGATACCGTTCTCGTCCATTTTCCAGGACAATTGGCTCGTCTAGGCAAGAAACAGATTTTTCTGCATCCGCTAGTGCGTCACCGGTTATTTGTGTGGTTTGCGCCACATCCTCTGAAGCATTTTTAGTAAAATACCAAAATAGTGCGGTTATTAAGGCAAAAACTATCACCGCAATAGTTATAATTCGAGGAAGATTTTTATTCATATGCATTTGGTTATTAGTTAATATTTACATCATTATAGTTAATAAACACAATCGAAGTGAATTTATGACACTTTCCGGTCTACGTCTAGGATTTATCAGATCCAACGTATACCCATGTATCTAGTTTGTAGTATTATGTGTCCTTTTTATCTCAAGGAGTATAGGCTCGCTAATGGTTTGAAAAGGCTGGCCTTGCTGTGTTGTGCAATCATGATACAGACAACTGTTTTTTATCTCGATGAGCGCGCCTTCTTTATCCATGTCCAGCAACTTGCCCCTGTAAATATCTTTATAGGTGCCTTTAAAACCGCTTAAATCCATTTGCATTGCCGCAAAAAACAAATTTCCGCACTTTACATCCACATTTGGTATATCCTCATAATTGCCATGCGGATGAGGTTCGCCATAACTCATATCAATAGAAAAGGTACCATCATCATTCAACTCATCTTGATTTAAGTTAAACATTAAATAGCCCGCGCTTCTTGTGGTCCAACCCGGACCATAATCAACAGATGTGCCTCGGCAATCAAACGAAAACGCTTCTCTGATTTGCTCAAATTCATATTTAACTTTCCAATCAGTCAAATAAGCATACTCTTGCCCTTCTTTGGCTTCACTTGCCATCTCTCCGTCTGAATAAACCTCAATCGTATTACCAATATCTGTAATCTTCATGGCTCCTTGGTCGGCATAGGGGAAATGCAACACCGAAGTCCGGTCATCTCTTTGCTTTACATGGTAGCAACTTTTTTTACCTTCAACCTTTATCTGAGATTTACTGATATTATCTTCCAAATCGGCATTGCTAAAAATTAAAACAACCTTGTCGAAATCCTCCTCTACATTGGCTATGCAAAAACCGCGCTTTGTTTCTTTTGTCCAATCTTCTATCACTTTGCGCCCGTCTTTGTAGTAGATTAAAGCTTTGATGGAGGCTTTATCGGTTTTGCTCGTAAATTTATCAAGGTTTTTAAATACGAGGCGTTTTATATCCGAATCCTTCATGAACCCGTTATGCGCTATGCTGATATCCGCCGCCAATGGGTTAATTTCTCCGATGTCAATTTCCGTTTCTTCTATCATTAAAAACACATCCTCCGTCACCTTGCTGGTTTCTGAAGAAATAAGAGGGAACGGATAGTAATCCAGGTATTTGCGCGCCGGCTCTTTATTATAATTCCACAAGGTAAATTTTTTCCAATGTTCTTTTAGGCCTCCTTCTAATATTTCATCAATCCCTTTAATACAAGAAGTGCTTTCTGATTTTTCCCAAGATTCTCGAATAATATTGTCTCCAAATTGATCGGTTAAAAAGAACGGAAAAATATAAGCTCCATAATGATGGTTTTCCGGCGGGCTCATATCATCAACTGAAACTTCGGCATAGGGAATGAATTTATCAAGCCAAACCCGCTCCGTATCATCGGCCATATAAATATAATCTTCACTCCAAACCGCGGTGGCTTCGCTGTACCAATACTCCCTGTCCCAATCGTGTTTATATAAATATTGAAAAGAGTGGAATAATTCATGCGCCAAAGTAGTTCTTAATACCTTGTCATTACTGATGGTTATATTTAGTAGAATATAAGAATGATTGGGTAAACTGCCCTCGAGATAGCAGGCACCCAAGTCGCTTCCTATCGGAGCTATGTAAATATCCAATTTTCCATCACCGCCTTTGTTGCCGTCACTAATCAATTCCCTGTCCATCAAATCAACATAATCTTGAATTATCTCATCATCATCTAAGTAGCCTTTAACTTTTTCCGCCATAGACTTAGCCTTTGAGGCGCTAACACTCACATTGCCCGCGCCGAATATATCCTTTGAACTCATATCAGCCTTTGGATACCAAATACGTACTTTTTCATCTGCCGAGACCAAACTTTCCGTGTAAACCTTTGCTCGCATGGCCTTGGCGGCCGGTATCAAACTATTTGATTGTTGACCCTCGGTTCCATTGATAGCTTCTTGTTCAAACTTTTGGTTCCAATAACTTTCCGGATCATCGGGCCGTTTAAGATAAGGCTCAATCTTTGCTCTTGCTTCAGGTGAGAGCGTTTCCAAAGTTTCTTTGATTTTTAGTATTTCATAATTTGATGTAAAAAATGCTTTCTCGCTTTTATATTCATCGGGCAACTTCTCATCATCACCAAAGATAGCATAAATTTTATACACCATGGCCGTATCTTTATTTATTTCTCCTTTTGCCAAAGCTTGGTCAATTAATTGTAAACTCGTCTCTCCCTCCTTATTAATTATAGACTTAAGAAGTTCGATATGCTCCCGATCTTCTAAGTCGGTCTTTTCGTTTCCTTGGAAATATAAATAAGCCACTGTAGAGCCCGCTATAATCATCAAGAATGATAATACTATAATAAGATATTTTTTATTCATATAATATAACTATAAACTACAAAGACTAAACTGCAAAGAGTTGACAAAATCACACTCGGTAAAACCAAAATTTAGCGGTACCGTCATTAGACGGATCCGCAAGCACTGCCATCTCCGGTAAAGCATCTGATAGTTTGGTGCCGTATTGCACCACCAAGGTCCCCGGTTTACATTCGCGTTTTATCTTCTCCCGGGTCTTTTTAGCAATTTTCGGCACCAACCAAAAATATACTATGTCCGCATAACTCAAACCCTCCTTAAAAAAGTCACGTATATAAAATGCCGCTCTTGATTCCACCGGTCATGATCTAAGTCTGCAATAGGCGAAACGCAAAAGGGGAGAGCTCATAAACAACCGAGTTACGGTCGATTTTAATCTCGCATCGAATTCTTAAGATATTTTTTCCGCAAACAAACTATCGGAACGTTTGTTTCTACGTACAACAAAACATGATAGGCAAGAAATATCGCGCAAGCCATAATCAAGAGCCAAACCAATAATTCCAAAGTCACAGTCTATCCAGATTATAACTTACCTGTAATCAAAAAAACCAGCATCTTGGTCAAGGTCTTGCCTTAAATTTTAAAGTTTCTAATAAATAATAGGGGAGTAAGCAATTCCCATCATTATCAAGATAAAGACTATCACCACTGCAACCTGCGCCAAAGATATTTTTTGAATCTCCTCTTTCCTAACAAATTCACAGACACCGCCGGGGCAAAGTTTTGCTTTTTCTTTTTTAATCAAGTTATACATTTTACATCCAATGCAAATTCCAAAAACAGCTTCAAAATATAAAAAAGTTAAACAAAGTAAGCAGATCGCCAGATTCAACGGACCCCTAACATCAAAAACCACCACAATAATAAACATCGTAACAGCCAAGATGAGGCCGATTCCCCAGGCAAACTTTTTTTGTGGCGCGCCGGTATATTCCGGTTTTTGCTTACTTACAAAAAATCTCCCCAAGATCATACTTGGTGCATATTTGGGATTAACGACAACTCTCAAAAGAAAGTCAGTCAAAAAAGCAATAACCGCCATTTTCAATGGTATAAAATTACCGGCAAACCAAGCATTGGAAAATGCGATCACGGCAAATAAAAACAAAATACCGGCAGCCGCTCGAGCCTCTCTTTCATTCAAAACTCGAATATCATATCCGGCAACTTCTTCACCAAAATAAACTATATTTTTCATATTGCCTTTATATTATCCCACGGAAATCAAAGAGACCAGTTTTAACCGGATTATATTTATTTGCAAGCCCTTTTTATAATCCAGGCCTTTTACAATAGTGCCCATCATATTCATTTCCATATCATCTCCGCAAAAGTTACAATAATGACAAGGAGTTCTATATTCCAACGCATGCGTTTGCTCATTACCATCTATATAAGTTGTTTTATCATAACCGCAAACAGTGTCATTCGATAAATTCATGCAATCACTCATCGAAGAAAATATATCTTCAGAGCATTGAGTCAAAACCGCGGAAACGGTTTTGTTAACTTTTTGTTCAGCTTCGGCAATCACATTATTTACTTCGGTCTCGTTTGGGCTTTGTTCGCGCTCTTTATCGCCACCGGTTGCTATTAAAAAAAATAAAAATACAAAAATTAGCAACTTGTATATAGTATGCGTTTTCACATCAGTTATAAAAACTATTTTAACAATTCAGTGATTTTTTTATCTTCGACTTCCTGTATTATTATACCCGCGTCTTCCAATGCGGTGGCCATTTTTGCGCCAAATTGCCCGGCCACGACTTTTTCCACGCCCTTTTCGATTAATAGATCGGCCATTTTCACGCCCGCGCCTCCCGCGTCTTCCAAGAAAGGATTTTTTAAAGTTTCAATTAATTTTTTATCTTCAAAAATAAGATAATAAGGAGCTCTGCCCGCATTGGTTACGGCAATTGATTCCGAGGTTTGCCCCTCTGAAGCTATAGCTAATTTCATAAAGTATTATTTATTTGTTAATTGATTAATTAAATAACCTTGTATCAATGATGCCATAATCATGGCCAAAGTCAAAATTACAACATAAGTCCAGCCAAAATACAGTACCGCGACAGGCAAAATTGCCGGTTTGATTGATCTGTTATACAAAAAACAAGCCGCTACTCCATTGGTTAAACCTTTTTCTTTTAGATCTTTCAGCAAAGGATACCACATATAGATTGGCCCGCTGGAAAGTATACCTCCAACAACCGCTAACAGCCATTTTTTAGAACCTTTACCGGTTAAATATTTTATAGCTCTCTTTTGATTAAAAAAATAGTTGGTAAAAGTCATTAACACAAAAACCAAAACAAATAAAGGTGCCACGCGTAAAACTATCTCGCCAAAAAAAGCGATACCTTGCCAAAATAAAGATTTATCAAAAATAAATAAGACTGAATAAGCGACCAACGTTAGCAACAGGTAATACCAAGAACCGGATAATTTTTTAACAGCTTCTGGCATATTAAAACAATTTATAAATAAAAACCGTCAGCAAAGCAACGACAATGGATAAAGCGAGAGCTGTTATGTTACGCCAAAACGCAAATTTTTTGCCTAAGGCCGAAGCTTCCGCCGGTAGCTGTACCACTCCCACACTGACCCAGCTAACCAAAAAAGCCGTCACGGCCAACAAACTGATACCCTGCTGTAACATCTCACCGCCAAAAATATAACTTGTTACCGGATTACCTGCCGAAACGCTTCCCAAAATACTGCCAATTATCGGATCCAGCAAAATATTATTGCTAAAAAGCGCGGTATAAAAACTTTTGGGAATCAGCGCATAAAGCAAGCTGACTAATAAAATGGTACCCAAAATCATTGGTAAGGTTTTGTACAAACCCTTACCAGCTTTAGCCATGGAGGCTAATAATTTCACCTTGAATCCTTCATCTTCCCGCATATAAGCATTCTCCCACTATTTAATAATTATTTCAATTAATCAATATATTATAAACGTTTGTACCCTAAATTAAGGGAGTGTACAAATAGCTCTAACAGATTCAAACTGTCTCTGGCCAAAGTTCGCTTACGGTATGATTATGATTAACTCCGGTAGACGATTCTGCAAGCTCTCGCAAGGTCTCGATCTGATGTGGGGTCGTCTCAAAGATTAAATACAAGCTGTAGATAACTCGAACAACTTTGGAACAAACCATGTGTAAAAGCCTATTTTTTAGCTCTATTAAAACCCCTTGACCACTACCTGCATTCGTTCTATTTTTGTTCTATAAACTTCTTTCAATTACAAATTACAAATTATGAATTAAAAATCATTCATCATGAAAGATAATATCGTACAACAGAAAAGCTATGATTTTGCTGTTAAGATAGTTTATCTTTATAAAAAACTCACAGATCAAAAAAAGGAGTTCACTTTATCAAAGCAGCTCTTAAGGTCAAGAACTTCTATAGGTGCAAACATCGAAGAAGGTATTGGTAGTCAGTCGAGAAAAGATTTCTTTTATAAATTTGCCATAGCTTACAAAGAAACTAGAGAAACAAGGTACCGGCTACGTCTTCTGGCTGATACGGGCTTTATCGAAGAGCGGGATAAAAATAATTTAGATAATTTGTGCGTAGAACTATGTCGAATTCTCTCAAAAATTCAAATAACCATAAAAAATGAATCTCATCCTTAGATTTTTAATTTGTAATTAATTTGGTAGTTATGAAATCTCCTCTCACTCCCAAACAAAAAGAAGTTCTCGATTATATCATCGAGTTTCTTAACGATCGCGGCTACGCTCCCTCGTTCCGTGAAATAGCCGACGGCCTTTCTCTCGCTTCGCCTTCCACTGTCCACGTGCACATCCAAGCCCTGCGAAACCGCGGCTTTCTCAAGTCCGGCGGTTCGGCTCGTGAGCTCGAACCAACCGATAAAGCCGTGCGCTGGGGCAAGAGTATCCTCCTCCCGCTCGCCGGTCTCATTACCGCCGGTGAACCTATCGAAGCAATCGAAGAGCGCGAAACCATCGCCGTCCCTGTTGATCTCGCCCCCAACTCAGCCAATTCCTACGTCCTCCGAGTCAAAGGTCAATCCATGATTGAAGACGGTATCTATGATGGCGATTATGTTGTCGTAGAGCGCAATCCATCACCAAAAAACGGCGACGTAGTCGTCGCGCTTCTGGACAACGCTTATGCCACACTCAAACGCTTCTACCGCGAGCGCGACCGCATCCGCCTCCAGCCCGCCAATTCCACCATGAAACCTATTTACTGCTACGATCCGGTCATCCAGGGGACTGTGAAAGCTGTGATTCGGAAGTTTGGATAGGCTTGATCGTCCATAGTCCTAGGTACATGGTCCTGGCGTTGATCGAAGCCAGAACCCAGGACCATGTACCTAGGACTTAAAGTGTATGAGTATTAAAAAATTTGAAGACATAATCGCATGACAATTAGCACGCGAACTTTCAAATAAAATTCATCAAGAATTAAAAAATTGTCGTGACTGGTCATACAAAGACCAAATAGAAAGAGCGTGTATGTCTATCATGAACAATATTGCCGAAGGATTTGATCGCAAAGGAGATAAAGAATTTGCAAGATTTTTAATAATTTCAAAAGGTTCGTGTGCAGAGGTTAGGTCGCTACTTTATCTTGTAGAAGACCGCGAATACATTAGCAAAGAGCTGGCTGAGGAATTGCGCAATTTATCATTAAGAATAAATAAAATCCTAGCAGGATTCATCACCTCCCTAAGAACAAGGGATTGACCAAAATAACCAAAGCCACAGCCAGGACCACGCACCCAAGGCCACATACCCAGGACCATGTACCCAGGACCATGTACC
>CAYFST010000019.1:2842-8319 GCA_964345995.1 uncultured Gammaproteobacteria bacterium | reverse complement strand
ACCATGTACCATTATGTATAGTCACATAGGAGAGCCCGTCGATGTAATCGCGACGTTTCGCCAGGATCGAGCAGAGCCGGTGATTTTTAAATGGAACAACCGCTACTACCGCATCACCTCAGTCAACCTCGTCCACACCGAACGCAAAGGCCGCAACAAAATGTACATCTATTCCGTCACCGATAAGGCTAATGCTTTTCGACTAAGATTTTCAACAGAGACGCTCAATTGGGAACTGGAAGAAATGGCGATTCTTTAAGCAGTACAGAGTATTAATAAAATATTAGAAAAGAAGTTGTCCCTAAAAGTGGGACAACTTCTTAAAAAAAGCAAGTAGACAAAGTGTACGAATTTATCGTACAACTAAAATTTACTGTATATTTAGCTAAGATTTTTGAATTATACCAATAATTTGCAATATTATGATATTGACGAATCCCCATTTTTCTGCCATATTTAGCCATCGCCCTTTTCATATCCAATCCGTTAAAAACGGCTTAATTGGCACAACCCCAACCCCTTACTTGTATCCCACGAAGATTTAACGTAGTGGGATCAGGGACTTGTTAACTCAGTTTTACGCCCCCCCCCTGCAACGCCCCTCGTAGCTTAAGCGAAGTGGGGATAAGGGATTTAGGGTTGGGTTGCGCTAATTAAGCCGTTTTTAACCCAGGCTCGTATGTTGGTGGCAATGGGTGCCAAAAACCTACTCGCCGACGGCGCAGAGAAAGTGAGGCTCGCCTATGGCTAATCTCATCCACTCCCTCTTCACCCCCACCTCCGCCCAGCTTACTCGCGTCCGCGTGCTCAACACCGAACGCGGCTGGGGCTTCACGGACGAGGATTTTGCGGAGGCCGAGGCATCCGTGCCCGAGTGGCCGGATGGCAAGCTCGTTGCCGTCACCCTCGTCCCATACCTGCCCGACGGCAATGGCATGGGCGGCGTGGAGCGTACTTTTCAAAAACTTTGGCGAGTTGTGACTTCTGTACACGAAGACGGCTACCGCGGGAGTTGCTACGATGAAGGTTGGTATGGCTTGCGCTTGCTCGATGGCATTGGGCACCCGGCTCAAGGCAAATCCGTCTTGCGCTGGGAGCTGATCGACCTAGGCTGTAACCGTAACCGCAAACCGGTCGACGTCCGCAACCCGGAGACTTCACCTCATGCCGGCATCTTGGCCGCGGTTGCGCTCCACCCCGCGTGGATTAAAGCTATGGATGGTAACAATGTGCCTTATGTCTGGGCACCGGGCTACGAGGTCAGTATTCCCACTAAAACTCCGTGGGAGGGTACGCCGAGCTTGGACTGCGATCAGATCGATCGCGGGATCGGGCTGTTCTGCAGCTGGTACGGAGACTGCGAACCGCGCTGGGCTGTGCCGTCGTTCACCCGGGAGTCTCTTGGCTCTCGGTAGGTGGCTCTTGGTAAGTCGTTCGCGAATCACGTCGGTCGCGACTTACGTGGGAACGACGGACCTTGAACTTTTTGGATCCCTCTCATCGCGATGGGAGGGATGGATCTTGGCTTAATGTAACAAACCGGTAAGCCTCTCACTTTCCGCATGGTGCGGAAAATGAGTGGCAAGCCAAATCAAAGGAGAACGTCATGACGCGCAAGAGTGTCACGGACGAACAGTACGGAAGACTGCAACGGCGTTTGGGCGAGTTGGCTCGCCGTGTGGATGAAGGCTCGGTCGAATACGATTCAACCATGTCTGCACTCCAGCTCCTCGTTGAGGGCAAAAGGCTGATTCAACAACCCCTTGGCGAACCCGAGTGCCACCCATATCGTGGCGGCTCGGATAAGCCAGCGAGTACCGAGCTCATCCACTCCCTCTTCACCCCCATCTCCGCCCAGCTCACCCGCGTTCGCGAGCTCAACTCCGAGCACGGTTGGGGCTTCACGGAAGATGATTTTGCCACCGCGGAACAATCGGTTCCCGAGTGGCCAAGCAGTAATCTGGTCGCCGTCACTCTCGTCCCATACCTCCCCGATGCAAATGGCATGGGCGGTATCGAGCGCACCTTCCAAGAACTTTGGAAGGTCGCGGCCGCAGTCCAAGAGACTAGCTGGCGCTGGGATGGCTACGACAAAGCTGGTCCGGATCGCTTACGTCTCCTCAAAGGCATCAAGCACCCGGCCCAGAGCAAGCCCGTCTTGCGCTGGGAAGTGATTGACTTGGGTTGCAATCGTAATTGCAAGTCGATTGATGTTCGCAGTCCGGAAACATCGCCCCATGCCGGCATCCTCGCCTCAGCCATGCTCCACCCGAATTGGGTCAAAGCCATGGACGGCGAGAAAGTGCCCTACGTGTTTGTGCCCGGTTATAAGACCAACGCCTCCGGTGAGGATCCGTGGCAGAGCGTGACCGTTCTGAGCTTCGGTCGGAACGGTCGCCTTATCAAGCTGTACCGATACTGGTGCGACGGCCGCCTCTCGTTCTTTACTGTGCCGTCGCTCGGCTCTTGATAATTGGTGCTTGGTACGTTGTTCGCGAACGATGTACCTTGGCACTCTTGGATCTTTGGACTTCCACCTTCGCTAAAGCTACGGTGGACGCAGTTTGTCCTTGGTCCTCGGAAACTTCCGGGGGCCATTTTTTATTTATACATATTGACCATTCTTTGCATCTGTTCTATTTTTGTTCTATAACCCGGTCAATCATCAATAACCAAATTCCAATCACCAATTAATAACCAAGAGACCAATTTATACCAATCACCAATTGGTAATTCGGTTATTGAGAGATTGAAGCTTTATTGGTTATTATCAAGATTTATGCCTCCCTCACCAATTCACCCCGACCCTCCTTCGCCAAGGCTTCGGCGGGCAGGCGTGGGCCGTAGGACGAGCGACGTGCGACGAAAGTTATATAGTCACGTCGACATGAACTCCTACTTCGCCAGTGTGGAGCAACAAGCCAACCCCCAACTCCGCGGTCGTCCTCTTGGCGTCTGCGCATATTTACACAAAGCCGGCTGTATAATCGCTGCATCCATCGAAGCTAAAAAATGCGGAGTCAAAGTCGGCATGAGCATCAGCGAGGCCAAACAAGTTTGTCCGCAAATGAAGTTTATCCAAAACGATCCCGCCAAATACCGCGCTGTCAGCTCGCGCGTTTTCTCTCTCTTCCACGAGCTCACGGATAAAGTCGAGCACTACTCGATAGACGAAGTCTTCCTCGATCTCACCGGCTGGTACCGCGATGAGGCCGAAGCGGCCTGGGCTTTGTGTCGCGCTCGCATGCGGATCCAAAGTGCAGTAGGCGAGTGGCTCACTTGTTCTGCTGGAATCGCTCCAAGCAAGTTCCTAGCAAAACTCGCATCCGAAATGCAAAAGCCCAACGGCCTCACTATAATCAATCAAAAAAATCTCGACTCCATCCTTGCCACCCGCGAGCTCGAGGATGCTTGCGGGATCGGCAAACGTATCCATCGCCGTCTCAACAAACTTGGAATTTACAATCTTCTCGATCTCAAAAACTACCCCGTAGGCAACCTCATCCGCGCCCTCGGAGTCGCCGGCTACTACTGGCACGAACGCCTAAGCGGCCAAGAAATCGACCGCTTCGAATCTTCGGCTACCGTTTCAAAGCCAGGACCATGTACGGAGGACCATGTACCAAAATCCATCGGCCACTCCTTCTGCGTGCCCAAGCGCGCCAACGAACAAAACCTCATCTTGCCCATATTGATCCGCCTCACCGAACGTGCCGGCCGCCGCTTAAGATCACTCGGCCACTACGCCCGCGCCATGACCATCCAAGCCAGCTTCGCTACTGATACCGAAGCCAGGACCACGTACCAAGGACCATGTACCACAGTTAAGTTCATCGACCCTGCCAACGACCCTTTCACTCTCGTCCACGCCGCGTGCCACTCTCTCGAGCAGATGTGGCAAGGTGAGCAGGTCACATTCCTGGCAATCACCCTCATCGACCTTGTCCCCCCTCAGCATCAATTACAAGCTCCGCTGTATGAACAAACACCCCCGCTTAATTTAAGAGGGGGCTGGGGGGAGTTAAAACAAGCGCGTACAACAAAAGCCCTCGATACGATCCGTAATCGCCACGGCGAAGAATCAATTATCTTTGCGTCTATGCTCGGCCTCTCGTCCGATTACGCGCCCGATCGTATTGGTTTTAGAAAAACCGAAGACCTGGACATGTAAGTCATAGACGGCGAGCGTATATCGACATCCCGAATTCAGTTCGGAGTCAAGAATAATCATTCTTTTGCGGATGGATTAAGACATCCCAAACCCGGCTTAATTTTCTCACCGTCTTTTTCAATCTCGCAAGATAACTGCACCATATTTCCCAGTTTGCGGTTAACATGCACTTCTCTCCAGTTTTCAAAAGGCGTTCCGCAAAACCAAATCAGTTCCGTATTGGTAATGGTTTTTGGCAAGCACGCCGGTAAGCCTACTTTGGTTAAATCCGTAGTCGATGTAAAAGTTTGTCCATCCTTTGTTCTGGATGCCACGTCAACCGTCAGATATTCACTGTTCGGGGCACTGTAAGCATAAACATTGGTCGCGTCAGGGTATTCAACCGCCCAAGAAAAAATACCCAATGTATTATGTATTCCACACAAACTGGTTTGCAATGCTCCCTCCGCCTGTGAATGTCGAAGTACTTGTATCAGCGCTTCTTCCGGAGATTCGGGTAAGTGGATCTTTGTAGCCATTTCCAACGCTTTTGCATCTTTACCCTCCTCATAAGCATCCACCCACTTTAAAAAACCTTCGCTGTGTTTAAACTGTAAACACGGCATGGCCATTTTATTACCAACTTGCACCTGCTCATCCGGAGCCGCCACGGCTTCGTCCCGGCTTACCAAAATTTGCGTTTTTGAAATCACCGGCGCATTTTTGGTCGCCTCTTTGGGTGCTTCCGCCTCTTCGGGCAAGCAACCCGATCCTAAATAAACCGCAGTCAGTAAAAACATGGTTAGAAGATATTTATAGGGCATATTATATAATTAATTTTAGAGCAAAATACCATTTTTTAACAGCTTTGTGTATTTTTTTAAAAAACTTGCAAGATTAACCGATTATTGCTATTCTCATTTTGGATAGTTCGTGCGAATGCCATCCTATCGCGTTTTCCGCGACGGGGTCGAAGGAGTAATGATGTATTACATCTTGGTGTGCGCAAAAGAAATCCAGTTTAAAGATTAATTAAATTGTGCATGCCTGCAAAATTATTTGTTGGTGGCATTCCTTACCGCATAACCGATGCGGAGCTCGAAGATCATTTCGCCGCGGCCGGTGATGTGGTTTCCGTATTCATTCCCTTGGATCGTGAAACTCGCCGCCCTCGCGGATTCGCCTTCGTGGAAATGTCTGACGAAGCCGGTGCGGAAAAAGCCATCGAAATGTTTAACGAAACAGACATGGGTGGTCGCCAGATTGTTGTCAACATGGCCCGCCCTGCCGAAAACCGCTAAACGCCAACCAAAAAAATTTAAAATCC
>CAYFST010000019.1:0-2742 GCA_964345995.1 uncultured Gammaproteobacteria bacterium | reverse complement strand
CTCATGATAATTTGTCTGCATTATGGCAAGTCAATATCCATTTCAAGAAATCGAAGCAAAATGGCAAAAGTGGTGGGAAGAAAACCAAACCTACCGCGCCAAAGATCCGGCTGAAACCAAGGCTGAAAAATTCTACACTCTGGTTGAATTCCCTTACCCTTCCGGAGATGGCTTGCACGTCGGTCACCCTCGCTCTTACACGGCACTCGATATCGTATCGCGCAAAAAGCGCATGCAAGGTTTTAATGTTATCTACCCGATCGGTTGGGATGCTTTTGGTTTACCTACCGAAAATGCCGCTATTAAAAAGAAAATGCAACCCGCGGAAATCACCAAAAAAAACGTCGCCACTTTTAAGCGCCAAATCCAATCACTGGGCACTTCTTTCGATTGGTCGCGTGAAATTAATACAACCGACCCCGCTTATTACAAATGGACACAATGGATGTTTATACAATTCTATAATTGTTACTTCGATGACAAGCTCGGTAAAGCTCAATCCATCGATAAATTGCAAGTCCCCGTCGAAATTGCAGATCAGGGCAAAGATGCCGTTAAAAAATTCATCGACGATAATCGCCTGGCCTATAAAACCAAGACCACAATCAACTGGTGCCCTACTTGCAAAATCGGCTTGGCTAACGAAGAGGCTCAAGGCGGAGTCTGCGAACGTTGCGGCGGTCCGGTGGAAAAACGCGAAAAAGAACAATGGATGATCCGCATCACCAAGTATGCCGACCGCCTTATCGAAGAACTCGCCGGCGTCGATTATCTCGATAAAATTAAGACTCAGCAAATCAACTGGATAGGTAAAAGCCAAGGGGCTTCGGTTTTTTTTATGACTCATTCTATTGATAATAAAGATGCCGGCATAGTTGAAGTGTTTACTACGCGCCCGGATACGCTTTTTGGCGCGACTTATTTGGTGCTTTCACCGGAGCATCCTTTAATTCAATCCTGGATCAATCATCAAGTAATTAAAAACAGCCAAGAGACGCGAGCATATCAAGAAGAAGCTCGCAAAAAAACCGATATCGAGCGCCAGGAAAATAAAGAAAAAACCGGAGTCGAACTCAAAGGTATTAAAGCCGTAAATCCGGCCACCCAAAATGAAATACCTGTTTTTATAGCGGACTACGTACTTGCCGGCTATGGCACGGGCGCCATTATGGCCGTTCCCGCTCATGATGAACGTGATTTCGAATTTGCTAAAAAATTTGATCTCCCTATAATCAAAGTCGTGGAGCCGCCCGTTTTAGAAGAATTGACGCATCCCCCGGTAGGGGTAACCGCGGTTTCGCAAAAAGATTTGCGAGTCGAATCAGAATGTTGGACAGACGAAGGAATCGCTATTAACTCTGACTTTATCAATGACCTTACCACTGAAAAAGCTCAAGTCAAGATGATTGCCTGGCTCGAAGAGCACGGCGCCGGCCGTGGCTGTGTCAGTTACAAACAACGCGACTGGGTCTTTTCCCGCCAGCGTTATTGGGGCGAGCCTATTCCAATGGTGCACTGCGACAAATGCGGCTGGCAACCCGTCGCGGAAACCGATTTGCCCGTTATTTTGCCGGAAGTAGAAAACTATGAGCCGACAGATTCGGGCGAGTCGCCACTTTCCTCAATTTCCGACTGGGTAAAAACAAGTTGTCCGCATTGCGGCGGCGAGGCTCGTCGCGAAACCGATACCATGCCCAACTGGGCCGGGTCTTCTTGGTATTTTTTGCGATACTGCGATCCGCATAACGACCAATCCTTCGCGTCAGAGGAAGCTCTCAAATACTGGATGCCCGTCAACCTCTACGACGGCGGGATGGAACACACTACTCTGCACTTATTGTATTCTCGCTTTTGGTATAAAGTATTGCATGACCTGGGCCACATACCCATCGCTTGCGGCAACGAACCTTATACCAAGCGCACCGCGCACGGCATGATTTTGGGCGAAGGCGGAGTTAAAATGTCCAAATCCAAAGGTAACGTCATAAACCCCGATGATGTAATCGCCGAATTCGGCTCCGACGTTTTCCGCTGTTACGAAATGTTCATTGGCCCGTTTGACACCGACGCCCCTTGGGACACTCGTGGAATTCAAGGTATCAAACGCTTCCTCGATAAAATCTGGACACTACACCAATCACGTATAAACTCAAATCAAAACCAGGACCATGTACCCAGGACTATGTACGAAAGTGTATTGCACAAGTCAATCAAAAAAATCGGCGAAGACATCGACGCCATGCGCTTCAACACCGCCATCTCTCAACTAATGATCCTAACCAACACTCTTCTCGAAGCTGAATCAATCGCAGAAGATGATTATAAATCGTATCTAAAATTGCTGGCCCCCTTCGCGCCTCACATTGCCGAAGAAATCTGGCACAATCTTGGCAACGAAACTTCTATCCACCTGGAAACTTGGCCTAGTTACAACCCGGATCTTCTTATTGAGGCTACAATCACAATGGGAGTACAAATCAATGGCAAGGTTCGTGGTGAAATACAAATCGCTCCAGATGCAAAAGAGTTAGAAGCGATCGAAGCGGCAATGCAAGATGAGAATGTAAAAAAATATCTCGAAGGCAAAGAACCAAAGAAGATAATTTACGTCGCGGGCAGAATCTTAAACATTGTAGTATAAGTAAAACCGCCTTCGGGCGGTTTTATGGTAATGCGTATTTTTCTGTTATAATTCCCCCATGGAAAAACCCCCGCTCCACCTCAAAAACCCCTTCTTGCAAA
>CAYFST010000018.1:0-26443 GCA_964345995.1 uncultured Gammaproteobacteria bacterium | reverse complement strand
AATACGGCTAATAGTGGTTTTACAAAACAGTGTTTATAGCATTATATTAACTGGATGAATAATGAAATGTTTGACAGTATAGTTTTTGCCGCAGAGCTTAACGATGCGGGGATTCCTGTTTTAGATGTTCACGGTTATACACAAGATCGGGCATTGTATATCATTGAAGAGTTTTTATGCAAAGAACACGCTCGAGGTAAAAGGCGGGATTATTTAGTAATTAAAATAATAACCGGTAGCGGAAGTGGTAAATTACGAAATGTGTTAAAAGAATTATTATCAAAAAAATACTTTGATTTTATTGAATATTTTAGATATCAAGAACAACCATGGCCGAGTTCTTCGGTAACTTTTGTTGTTTTAGCTCCGAATAATCAATAAAGCTTCGCTTAGGAGCATTTTTGTTGTATAATTGTAAATAGAGAGGGCTTTATTTTTTTATGGAATTACTGATTTGGGAATATTTGTTTTTTGCCACAGCCGCATTTGTTATATTGGTGTCGAGTGCGGCGGCAAGTCTTTTTTTTGTCACTTATCGTTATGAAAAAAAACTCCAAGCTTTTTGGCGCGCAATCGGTTTTATTGCCATTGCCTTGGCATTTATAATGCTGATTCTGGATAGGAAGTATCCGGTGTTTACTTTGCCGGCTTTGTTGTTTCAGCTATTTGGTTTCTATAGTATTTTTAGAGGAGTAAAATCCCAACCCAATTTAAACCAATTAAAAAAGCAATCTAAAAAATCGTCTTAAAAAAATGTCTTCAAATAAAAAAAGAAAGAATAAAAAGCAAAGCGCGAAACAAAAAAAATCGCAAGTATTATTGGGCGTAATGAGCCTAACAATCCATTTTGCCGTAATTATAGCTTTGATAGCCTGTTATGATATATTGTTTGATTATTTCGCGGCAATAATCGCGAGCTTATCCGCCATTTTTGTTACAGCTACTTTTGTAATACAGGCGAAAAGATGGAGAGATGATAAGTATATGCTTAACCTCTTTCCGTTGCTAGGTTATATTTTTTTAATTTTATACGCCATAACGATAATCTTAACTCAACTGCCGAAACAAAACATACCTTTTTTAAATTACCTGCATGTTGGACCTTTTAATCTTTGGCAAATCGCGATTGTTTTATTGTTCGCTTCTTTTTTGATGTTGGCGTTTTGGGCTTGGCAGTTTATAAAAATACGAAGCTTTTTGAAAACTTATATTTCGTTTTTGGCGCAAATCATTGGAATATCTTCGTTTGGCGCATTTTTGTTTGCCATATTGGCTTTTAACTCGGTTGAGCAAAATCATCTAAACATAGTTAATCAGATTGTTAAAACGCAAAAACTATTGTTGGCGCAAAATATAAACAATACACGGGTAGCTGTTTCATCCGTTGCAAATGAACGTAATATACAAACAGCGTTAGCCGGCCATGAAAATGATGTATTGTATGATCGGCTACAAAATTTTGCTAAAAAAAACGCTCGTAAACTGGATCTTAAGATATATAATACAGAAGGAGAATTAATTAGCCGTTATTCACATGACAATGATAAGCTCAAGATACCAGCTAGCGATAACCTCGTAGATAAGCTAATAAATGAAGGTAAACCTCTAAATACTTTTGGGAAGAAGTTGATGGGTTTTGAAACGGTTTTGATTGCAAGATCAGCAGTACCCATAGAATATAACGGTGAGACGATTGGCGCCATGGAAGCTATTTATACCTTTGATGATGAATTCGTCAATTATACAAAAATGAAAACAGGAGCAGATATTACAATTTATGTGTCAGATGAAATTTTAGCCACTACCCTTGAAGGATTTTTGAACAATAAATACGCTGACGGACAAATTGAACAAGCGGAGATAAAAACCGCAGTTTTATCCGAAGGTCAAAATTATGGCAATTTAGTAGTACATAACGGTAAAATGTATTATTCCGCTTATGAACCAATTACAGATGAATCAGGTCAAATTATCGGAGTGCTTGAGGCGGGTATACCCAGCCAAGGTCTTCTAGAGCAAACTCGACAGCGATTACTTACTACTTTTATGACCTTGGTTTTGATTTTTTCCTCGGTAGCACTCATTGGCTATTATGTTTTGTATATTTTTTACGAAAATAATTCAAAATCTTAACTAATCAAATTAAACCAAACGTACATAAGAGGCTTGACAGTAAAAACGCTTTTACCTATACTAACCGCAATCCGAGGTCGTCTAATGGTAGGACAGCGGCCTTTGAAGCCGTTTATCGGGGTTCGAATCCCTGCCTCGGAACCATACTAAAAATCCGCTATATGCGGATTTTAGATTCGTTAAATTGTCACAGATACTTTAAGTGCCAACCAAGCGGTTCTTGTTACTTATTGAACCACTTATTCTTTGTGTTTTGAGGAACTTTTTGCGGTGCTTTTTTGTGATATTTGTTTCAGCACAGATTTTAATTGTGAAGTTATCTTTTGCAGATTGGCTTCACCCGCTTGAGATAGGTTTAAGCCTAATTTTAACTTTTCTTCAGGTTGCAGGGGTAATTCTTGTATCATGCTCCACGCGCGCCAACCGCTTTCGGGTAAAATAAATGAATAGCAACCTCTGTTTTCCAGCCATTGCCGCAATGCGCTGGGAAAGATCGGGTCGCGCATGTTGACGCTTTCGCCTATGGTGCAAACATTATTGGAATCAGAAACTTCGGGATGATAATAATTAATACCGGCCGTTTGCCAATCCTGCAACCAACCGCCCAACCGCTCTTCTCCCGCCGGATATAGAATGGCTTCACAAAAAAGATCGTGATCAAAAATCAATTCACCGAGGTTTTGCCCTTGGTCCGCACAGATAATGAGACGTTGTTTATCCATGGCCATAGATTATTGGTTGGAGTGAATTATTTGCATTAATTTAGGTTTAATATATTTTTTTTCATTGCTATCCAGAACGGACCACATATCATTAAATCGCCTGATACTAAACATCAAATCATTAACCGTAATTCTTTTCTCTGTGGGACTTAACTCACCTATTCTAAGACTGCGAGTTATGTTAGAACCCAGTTCCCCGGCATCATTTAGAGCTATTTTACTTTTACAACTAGGAGCATAACGATGAGTCAATGCCGGTTCCGGTTCGGATACACAGTTGGCCTCATCAAGCTGTTCAAGCCAACGTTTAATGAAAGCGCGCATGCCTTTATCGGTAATTTTAGACGTTAGAGCAATTATCCTACTAATATTTCCGGTAAAAACCAGTGATTGTTTAGCTTTTTGAAACAAATTGATGGATAAGTTTATATTATCGCGTGATTCAAGCTCTTGAAAATACTCTTCCAGAGCCGCGATAATCCGTTCGGATTGCTGTTGATCTAAAAATTGCATACCCATTAAAGCTTGCGAGCCCGCGTCTTGCCAACTTTGGTTTGCATTTGCCTTGGGGGCGTTATATACGGTTTGGATAAAAGATGCCAGTAAAGCGCGATTTTTATCTTCCCGAATATTTCTTTTTGCGCGCCCCGATTTGTATAATAGGTCTTTATGGATCGTCAAAAACTCATGACCGGGTATATTAACCGACTTGTTAATCGAATCTACGGTTTTTGCTTGAAGTCTATGTGGAAAAACCAAGCGCGTGTGAGCCTGCAAACAACTGTGGCAAATGGCTTCGGCCATTTTTGACGGTTCTTCTCGAGGGTCGTAAATATGAATACCACATGATTCTTGTTCTGTTTCTAAAAGCGCCATTGCGTCTCGACTTGATTTGTTGTGACCGTGTTGCGGAGGCTGTTGCTTGGATATTGTTATGTAATCGAACAATGACCCGGGCAGTGAGGCGGCGATTTGCTTAATACTGTTCGTATCCATACCGGTATCTCCCACGTCGATTTTAATGTCAGATGTATACCGTTGTTCCATTGTTACTTGAAGTTTACGTTTGGCACAGGCACCGGTTTCGGATATGATGGCGTCAATATTGCGGGACAGCCAATTTTTTTTATGATTTTTTTTTATATAATCTAAAAGCAGAGACCGCTGATCATTCCATTGTTTCTGTTCTGTTTGGCTAAGTGTTGACATAAATCACTTCTTAAGATATTTGCCTACAGCGGCCCATGAGGCGAGTATAACGATAAGAGAGAGACCTAAAGCTTGGCTCGAGACAAGTAATAGAAGATTACGCGTAAAATAAGTTTTTAAGCCGGGGTCTGCGCCGTCATAAAAAGCAATTAAATAAGGCTCCCCCGCTGAAATGATAATTGCTATTAAGGTGGCGGTTATAAGCAGAGCCAGAAGCGCGAACATGATGCCGTCTAAAATGAGCGGTAAACGCACAAACATGTTCGAAGCCCCAACCAGGCGCATAATTCCTATTTCTTCACGCTGTGTGTAAATCGCTACACGGATGGCGTTGTAAACAATCAATGCCGAAAAAACTATAAATACAGCCGTTAAAATTAGGCCGAAGTAGCGGATAGTGGTCGCTATTTGTTCAACTTGTTCGATGGCAATGGTGTGATCGTCATAGGTTTTGGATTCTATAGCGAAAGAAAATTGCGGATTATTTAAAGCCTCCATTAAAAATGGATAGTCAGAGGTTTTAACCGCTTGAATTATCATGGTTGCTCCCAGCGGATTTTCATCAAGCTCATTTAAAGCGTCTATAATCGCAGGATCTTCGGCATGGCGTAGTTTAAACTCTTCCAAAGCTTGTTCGGCATTATATATTTTTACACTTTCAGACTGAGGCAGAGATGCCATATAGGATCTGGCCTGATCCAGAATCGCATCGGGAGTTTCGGGTATAAAATATACACTGACGTCGATCTTTTTTTCTAAAATATTGATGGCCGATGAAGCCAAGGCATTTACTCCTATTAAAACGTTGACCGAAAGTAAAGCCAGTACCAAAACCAAAACCGTTGCCAACCCGATCCAAGCGTTGCGGATTATATTTTTCCAAGCAAAAGATATTACTCGGCCAAATGAAGTAAACAATTTCATAGATCAGCTTTGTAGAATGTATTTACCATGTTTTTTATCGGCGATTACACGTCCGTCGGCCAAGGTTACCACGCGCCCTTTTAAGGAATTTACCACTTCGCGGTTATGCGTGACCAGTACCACGGTTGAGCCAAAATCATTAATTTTTTTCAGTACCTCTATTATATCAGCAGTATTGATTGTATCGAGGTTTCCCGTGGGCTCATCAGCCAGTAATATTTTGGGTCGATGTACCAAGGCTCGAGCAATAACAACTCTCTGTTGCTCGCCCCCGGATAGCTGATCGGGGAAGCGGTAGGCTTTTTTATCCAGACCCACCACTTTAAGAACATGGGGTACGATTTCTCTAATACGTTTATTTGGTTCGCCCGCGACCTCTAAAGCAAAGGAAACATTTTCCCAAACAGTCTTCTTTTTTAATAGCTTGAAATCTTGAAAGACGACTCCTATTTGCCGGCGCAGGTAGGGAATTTCGCGGCGTTTTATTTTGGTTATGTCCCATCCGCCGATTTTAATCTTACCGCGTGTGGGGCGTTCTTCGGCAATTAAAAGCTTGGCGAGAGTAGTCTTTCCCGCTCCGCTTGTTCCTACAATACAGACGAATTCTCCGGCTTCGATATTGATATTGATATCTCTGAGCCCGTGCACGTCGGAGCCGTAGACTTTGGAAATGTTTTTTAGATCAATCATTTTTGTTAATTATTTATAATCACTATCAATTAGTCATTCACTTCAATTGCTTTGTGCGAATAATTGTCAACACCTGTGAGAAACCGCAAGTAATTGTAGCTATGTTTTAATTAGTATTCCCAGCCCAGATCCGCCACGATTGGCGCCGGATCGGATGGCTGAACCGGAGTGGGAGCCGGCGTGGGCGGATCATCGACAGGTTCGACTTTAACATGAGTCAAACCAGCGCCCAGCGGAGCTATCCGCATAAATGCGACTTTATCCAAATCAATGACTCTATCCGGAAAAATGTCACGTTCCGGACCGTAATCATTAATGCGAACCACGACGGATTTAGATGGCTCGTTAGTTCGGGTCACTTTCACGTAACTGCCTTTGGGAAAATCGGGTGAGGCGGCACAATTACAACCTTTGTACGCATACCAAGACGCGACTCCTTCGGTCATGTAACCCGGATCTTGGCTTTCCGGCTCGGTTTTGGGTATGTAAACAAGATTAATCGATGAGTTGAGCTTGACCCTGGCACTCACCTTTTCCGAACTAATTTCTTTTGCTTTGACTAATTCGGTTTTGCCCTGAACGGTTTGCTCGAAAGCACACTCAAGGTTTTCAAGCCCTGCGCAGGATTCGGTATAGATGGTAAACATTGCGCTATCGGGTTTATTGGGCGCGTTGGTCTGCCAATGCAGACGCACGGTGTCGCCGATTATTTCATTACCTTTATTCGAGGCTTTGTTGTTGGATGCTTCGGTGATGATGGTTAGTACTCCGGGGTCGGGAATGTCGTTCTGCGTAAATGCAATATTAAGATTAATCGCAGGCAGATCTAAATCTACCGGACGATTTAAGAAACCCCGGTCCAAATAAAGCTGGGTAAAGGTTGAAGACCCGAAAAAATTTGTAGCCGCGTACAAAGGTTTGACTAATCCCAAGCAAATTAGTACACTCATGGACATTAAAATAACTATAAACCTTTTGCGCATAAGTAACATAAGTATAGCATAAAAACGCTTATAGTCGCCAGTCGCTCGCATATACGAAAAATTTACAATTGATTACGATTTATGTAATTTTTCACTATTATTTACAGTTCCCAACAGTTAATCTCAATTGTTTACATTTTCTCACGGGTGTTGACAATTATTCGCAGAAAGCAATTGAAATAAATGATGGTAAATGAGAGATTTTCGCCGAAGTAGCTCAGTTGGTAGAGCAATGCTTTCGTAAAGCAGAGGTCGCGGGTTCGAGTCCCGCTTTCGGCTCCACATAAAAACCGCCGGAGTAATCGAGCGGTTTTTGTTATTAATCTTAGTTATTAAATTCCATCTTGGGCAAAACCGGGTCGGATCATGGATTTTGTTTGTTAACTGTTCTTTATTCGGATGGAACCGTTTGTTGCACATCGTCGGAAAAGCGGAGATATACAACTACATCTTCGCCTTGACGCCTGCCGGCCAGCATATTTTCCAAGACCATAGGGTCTGTTTCAGAAGCCACGTTTTGTGCCAATTTTTGTTCCAATAAAGCCGGTTGCAAAACATATTCGCGAAAGTTTTGCCGATTCCAGCCGTAATTATCGCGCAGATAGGTATTAATATCCGATTCAGTTGAAGAGGCGGCCTGAGCTGCCACTTCGTTAAAAACTTCATCAAGTTCTTCATCACTTACGCTGATTTGTTTTTCGTCGGCGATGACGGCCACCATTTTTTGGCGAATAAGTTGTTCCAAGATGTTTTGATTGAGCTGATTATCAGGCGGCATGGCCGCGCCAACCTCTTGGCCGGCTTCACTGTTTATGAAGCGCCGAACGGCATCGCGCGTGTTTAAAAAACGTTCATATGTGACTTTACGCCCTTCAACGCTTGCCGCGGGCAATGAAAAAGCCTTAGCCACAAAACGAGACATTGAACCGTCATTTTGATCAATGTAAATCCCGTAAATAGTTAGACCGACGGTAAGTATCAGGGATGTTAACAGCACCAAACTTGCGATGATGCCCGTGATTTTTTGTTGTGCTTTGTTCATATTAAATTAAGAATTGGTTTTAGTGAAATAATCCCACCAGCGCTTTGGATTGGAACGTGTATCGCGGGCGGGCGGTGGCGGAGGTGTTATATCCATTGTCCATTGCGAGCCCGTAGCTTTTACACCTTCGAGAATGATCACATGTTCGCCCGGTTTTTGCAATCCCAGTTTGGCGCGCGCTTCCCGTTCTATAAATTCGGGCGACTCCATACGATCCGCAAAAGCCGTCAATTCACTGCGACGCCCTTCGAGTGCCGCTGCTTGCTGTTTTAAGGCTTGGATTTCTTGATCCACGCTCCAGCCGCGATATGTTTCGCGGATAGTAGACATTCCAACAACCAGCAAGATAGCAAGATTGCCCAGCAAAAATAAAGGCCACTTGGCTTTTTTGGCCAACTGAGCTTTTAATGTTTTATCTTGCTGCGCATTATACATAAACAATACGTTGTATTAACGGAAGTTTTTCAGTTTAATCTTCTTTGTCTAAGTTACCGTTGTTTTTTTCATTTGTTTCTTGTTGCGATTGTTGATTTTTAAATATTTGTTGCATGGATTGATTTTTTACTTTACGTTCGAGCACGGATTCGATTTCAGCGACCGAGGTGTCCCCCACTTCTTCCAACAGCTCGGCAATGCGACGTATGCGCGCGCGGCGATCTTTGATTTTTGGAGTTACTTGGCGCGCTTCTTGATTTTCTTCTTTGTATTTTAAACGTTCATCATTGATAATTTCGTAAAGTTTTGCCGGCCGAGGAACTCGTTCCGCTTCAATTTTGGCGGCAGCGCCCGCTGTTTGCACCGTGACCGAACCCATGCGGAAAATTGTTTGCCACACACCTTCGCGCTTCCAGGATACGTCTTGAATGACGTCATAAGACGCCTCTGATACTTGACGCGATAATAAGCCTCGCTGATCCACGTCTACTATACGAATGTTGGTGACAAGCAGTACGTCGGCATTCCAAAGATATAGCGCGCGAATGGCCCAAATAATGCCGATCATGACGCTAATGCCAAAGACGATAACACCGACAAGGCCGTAACTGAAAAGTGGAAATAAAAAAAAGAACGGCACTACAATAAACAGCATGGAAATAAACAACGACGGTATGAGAGATGCCAAATGCCTGCGAACTTGAGCTTCAATATTTTCTTCTTCTTTTAGTTGGATGATTGATTCAATGCGAAACATACAACACTAAATATTACCAAACCTTACCAAGAAACAGATCTTGTCGTACAGAGTTTTAGCGGTGCTTGGAATCACTTGGTTAAAAGTTGGTTAAATTTATGTATTTTATTGTATTATATTTGGTCGGTTTTAGCAATTCGTTTACGTATGGCAAAGCGCGCCACCTCGCGCTCGTCCCAGGGGATTTTTTTGCCGTTTGCAACACAAATGGCTTGCTCTGCGCCTTTACCGGTAAGCAGTATAAGATCATCGCTTTGGGCGAGGCTGACAGCTTTGTTTATGGCCTCACGGCGGTCTTGGATGAGGAATAAGCTTTGGCCCTCGACCTTGCCCGCCTCTTTGGCGCCCAAGGCGACTTGATTTATGATTTGCATTGGGTCGTCATCATAGGGATCTTCATTGGTAACGATGACAATGTCGGAAAAATCCCCGGCCATACGGCCCAAAATAGGGCGCCTGGCAACATCACGGCCACCGCCACAGGAGCCGAGCACGTGGATTGTTCGTTTGACGCCGAGCGCTCTAATGGATTCATAAAGCTTGCTAAGCGAGGCCGGCTCGGGCGCGTAGTCTACGATGACTGTGAAATCTTGACCTTCGTCGATCAGCTCAAAGCGCCCGGCAATGCCGGTTATTTTTTCGAGCTGGCCCGCGACGGCCGTGAGGCTTATATCGCAGGCTTTGGCAACGGCAAGCGTGGCCAGAGCGTTTAAGACGTTTACGCGCCCCAAAAGTTTGAGATTGATTGGCGTATCCGCGACAGTAAAAGAAATGCCTCTTACTGATTCACTGATATTTTGAGCTTGCAGATCGGCACCCTCGCTTTCTCCGAAGGTGATGACGGTTGAGAGGCCGGGTACTTTAAAATCTTGCCAATGATCATCATCATGGTTAAGTACGGCGGCGCGCGGAACGGAACTGCCATTTATTGTTTTAGTTGGAAGATTGGCAATATGGTGAAACAGTTTAATCTTGGCTTGTTTGTAGTTTTCGAATCCGCCATGCGCCTCGATGTGTTCGGGTGTTAAGTTGGTAAAAACGCCGATGTCATAAGCAATGTTGGCGTGGCGGTGTTGAGTAATGCCCTGTGATGAAGTTTCGATAACCGCATATTCACAACCAACTTGAATCATTTGCCGAAGCAGTTTTTGCAATTGAAAACGGCCCAGCATGGTCATCTTGGTGTTATTTAGCCATTCTTTGCTTGCTACTTTAAAAATAGCTGTTGTGGTACAGCCGGTTTTGGCGCCTTGAGCTTCCAAAGCTTTGGCAATCATGTAGGCCGTGCTGGTTTTGCCATTGGTACCGGTTACGCCAATTACAATCATTTTGCGCGACGGATGGCCGTAATATAAGGCGGCCAGGTGCGATAAGATGTAGTGATAGACGTCTTTTAAACCCTGCGGAACCAGGTTTTTAATTTGGTGAAGCATAGCTAGCCTTAATTTAGCAAAAATCCCTTATTTTGCCTAATTTACAACGATTTTGACCCGTAACTATTGACAAAAAGGCTAAATTGTGCTAATTTTAGCTATCAAAACTAAATGATTGAAACAAAACTCAAAGGAGGAGAAATGAGCAGATTGATGATGGTGATGATGACCTTGACGGCGGTTGCGATGATAGCTTGTAGCGGATCGAAAGGCAAGGGTCAGGTCAAGTCGGCCGGAAGTGTTCGCTACGCCGGCCAGGCTGAGGGATCAACAGCCGAGGCGGCTTGGCCCATGGGTCAGCCGACGCCGGACTCGACCAATACCACGAGCCCACCGAGCGCAAAAGCGAGCGGTCCCGCTCTGCCGCCCGAGTGCAATGGGCGCGTTCCTGCCGGCCACAAGGTTGGTAGTAACATCACCAGCTGTGTCTGCGAGAGCGGCGGCTGGCGCTCTACCTGGGGCACTTACCGCTGGGACAACAGCTTCCCGGCTTGCAAGACCCCCTACCCGGATCAAGTGGTTCGCGGAGCGGTGGGCGACCCCAATGAGGCGAACCCGTACGACGAGCGCGGCGAGGCGACCGACGGCCGAGTGCGCGTCACCGGCGGCACGGGCGGTACTCAGGTGCGGTGCGCCACAACCGTTCGTGGCGAGAATAGCATCGCGGTTTGCCAGGTCAAGCGCGGGGATGCCGAGCCCGAAAGTTATTCGTGCGTGGGCCCGGGCGTTCAAGCGCTCACCTTGGCAGAGCAAGCCGGCTACACCGGCGGCCCGCCTTGCACATGCAAAGAAGGCTCGCCGCGACCTGTGGGCGACAGCGTGCCCAACACCTGGCAGTGCAAGTAGCACTGCCGTACATTCAGACTCAAGCCCTCGAGATTAGTCTCGAGGGTATTTTTTTCCTTACTCCCCCGTCCTAAAACGGAGAATATTAATAACAGCAGGGGCGAAACTTGTGTTCGCCCGTTCTAAACATGAACCTTGCTACAATCCGTAAGTCAATAAAGATGTGATAGCAAAAGGCAAAGAAATAATCATTAACGCGGTGCCGATGTGCATGACAACCGGCATGCCCAGCAGGGCGCCCAAAAGCATAAAGCCCAGACCAAAAGATTGCAAAACGAATTTAACCTTACCCGAACCATTGGCGCTGATATATTCATTACGGCGACGACGCGAATAGGCTCCCATGACAATTAAAAATTCAAGAAAAATGATGCCAAAGGCTAAAAGCGGATTTACGTTTTGTACAATAAAAATCCCGCCCACGGCGGCCATTAGCAGTTTATCCGCCGCCGGATCCAAGATAGAACCCCATAAAGTTATTTGTTTGCGCACGCGGGCCAAGGCGCCATCGATCATGTCTGTTGAAGCCGTAAAAATAAATAATGGTAATAATATTTGCCAATTTTCAGTTAGCACAAAATACACATTGGCCGGTATGAGTAATAAGCGCAATATTGTTAGGTGATTTGGCTTAATCCAATGCGGTATAATGGGTAAAAGAATTTTGGCCAAGATTTTATCTTGTTTATAAAGCACGACCGTTTCGTTGGTCATGAATTTATGATCCGTCAGCCATCCCATAGCATGCGTTAATATGATACCATAGTTAAAATTAATATGGGAGAAAGAATACAAGACGCTATAGCGGGTATTATTTTCATAATACTCATTTTGGGCATGGAATACTGGGGTTTGGAAATATTTATTTTTGTCAAACCGTTTATTTGGGTGTTTGCCATACTATTTCATTCTTATATTTTCGGTAAGAACGTATTACCGGGCAAAAACTGGTTTATCACGGCACCATTCGGGTTGTTGTTGCTACTCGCCGTACAAAGTATCGCTCAATCATTATGGTTTTATATGGGCGCTCCGTTGGGATTTTTAGCCGATGCTTGGTCATTATCCATTGCCATCGCGGCAGCACATCTATCCGGTGTTACAGCTGAAGCGACTTTGCTGATTGACGCGCCGCCCATACCACCTGAAAACGAATGGACTCGTAAAAGAATAATTTTAGCCTCTCTTCTGGCAGTGGCCGCGATGTCGGCTTTTGTATTTGTGATTGTTTCGGCCTGGAACGCGCGCACATTGGATGCTATTCGTACCCCATGGCCTCTGTTGGACGCGGGAGTGTTGCCGGCCATTGCTTTGCTCTGGATAGCGGCCGTGCTATCGGCAATGACTGTAAAATCCAGTGTTTTGACTACGATTCATGCCATGCTGGCCATGGGTGCTACTTTGGCTATAGCTCCTATAATTTATGTTTTGGGTTATGGTTTTGACGGTTTTTTGCATGTCGCGGGTGAGAAAATATTACTGGAAACCGGCACTCTGGATCCAAAGCCTTATTATTACATGGGGCAATACGTACTAACCACTTGGTTCGCCAGATTGTTTGATATTCCCATAGCCATTATTTCCAAATGGTTGATACCTGTGGCCGCCTCTTTGATTTTACCCGGAAGTATCGCTTTTGCTTATCAGCGCTTTGACCCTAATTATTACGGCGCTTTGATTTTAGCCCTGTTGCCGATTTCGTTATTAACAGCCCCAACACCGCAAGGTTTCGCCACGATTATCGGTCTTTCAGCTGTTATTTTAGCCATCGGATCGGCGGAAAAACATATACGTATAAGCGGCCCCTTGTGGTTAGGTATTTGGAGCGTGGTTATACACCCTCTGGCCGGCATACCGTTACTGATCATAGCCCTGGCTTTGATGTTGCGGCGTTCAGGTTCTTTGAGCGCGCGTATTCTTGCTTATGGTTTCGCCATCATGTCCGGTTTGGCAATACCGGCAGTCTTTTTTGCGAGCAGTTATTTGTTACCTAGCATGAATATCGAATGGGATTTCGCACATGTTTCCGAATTTTCCAATTGGGTATCTTCTTTTTCGGCTTTGGTGCCTTGGCTGGGTAATAAATATGTTCTATGGCCGGCATTTTCTTCTTTAATACAATTGTCCATACCCGCCATGGCCTTGATTTTGGCTTTGGCCGGGTTTTTACTACCCGCGCGGGTAAAGAAACGCACATTAATTTTTATCATTGGCGCAATATCACTCTATTTTGCGGCCGGTCTATTAGAGCATGCCGGTGATTTTTCTTTTTTAATCCAATACGAAAAAGGTGATTACGCCACCCGTTTGTTGCAAATCGGTACCATGGTTTTGGTACTGGCCGGTATTCCGGCATTAAGCCAGCTTTTAAATAAAATAAAATCCGCGACACCTGTTGCAACTTTGATTGTTTTACTATTTATCGGTGCCGTGGGAGCCGCCAACGCGCACAATGCCTTGCCCCGGCACGACAGTGTGCAACCCAGTCGCGGTTGGAGCACCGGAAAAAATGAAATACAAGCCGTGCGTTGGATTGATAAACAAGCTAACAACAGGCAGTACACGGTGTTGGCCAATCAAGCCGTTTCCGCGGCGGCCGTAAACGAATACGGATTCGCGCGCTACACAGATAACAATGTTTTTTACTATCCCATACCAACAGGGGGTCGCTTATATGATGTTTATCTAAAAATGACTTATGAAGATCCTTCGATAGAAACCGTACACGAAGCGGCCAGGCTGGGCGAAACCGATTTGGTGTTTGTGGTTGTAAACGACTACTGGTGGAAGGCTGATGAATTGGTTGAAAAAATCGCAGAAATCGCAGAAGATGAATGGAGTATTCAAGACGGCAAAATCTTGATTTATAAATTTGATTTCGCTAACTGATTATGAAGCGAGAAATGAATACGCAAACTATCTTATTTTTAATCATTCGCTAAACGTCCGTGTTAATTCTTGCATAACTTTGTCGATTTTATGGCGATTCAGAATTTCCCGAGCTTTTACGATGTCGGGCTGATCGTCCAATTGCGCGACGATGGTTGACGCAAGCTTAAAAGCATCTGCCGGAGGTACGAGAGTGCCGTAACCGTTTAGCAACTCTCTTACTCCGCCGAAGTCGGATGCTATGATGCTTAGGCCTTGAGAGACAGCCTCCAGGAGTACAGTGGGCTGGTTTTCCATTAAAAGTGACGGAAAAACGAAAAGCGAAGCGTTTTTATAGTGTTCGGCAAGCAGTAAGTGGTCGAGCGCTCCTGTGCATTCTATACTCGGGTCATTGAGTTCTTGGATGGTTTTAAGGTAAGGACCGTCACCGACAATGCGCAGACGAACATCAAACCTCGAATTTGGAACAGCGATTTTTTGTTTTAAAAGCTTCCAAGCGTTGATTAATACTTCGACTCCTTTATCTTTCGAGACACGGCCGACATATAAAATCGTTCTCCGTTCTTTGCGCGTCATTCGTTGCCCGAGGTCCGGATCTATGTTCGATTTTTGTATGGGATTAGGTATTACTTTTGCTTCGGTTGCTTGGAAGAGATCGAAATTGCGGTGATAGTTGAGTAGCCACTTTGATGGGGAGATGACAATGTCCGGTTTACCAAAATTTTTAGAGCGCTTGCGCGACCAGAATTGGTACCAAATACGGCGTAAAGCGGTAAATGGTTCTTGAGCTTGAATTTGACCGGAAGGTTCAATCATTTGCACGTCATGAAGAATATGAACCCAGCGAATGCCGGCTTTACGCAAAAGCTCGGGCGTTGCCCAACCGCATCCGGTTAGATTGTGCGTTATAAGTACATCCGGTTTGTAAGCGCGAATATTTTCTACGAGCTCGGCATTGGGCGCCAAGTCTTCGAAATGAAATATAAGTCGCCTGAACGGGTGATGATTGGCGAGCTCGGGGTAAGCGACCGAGGTTTGGCATTTAAAACTAGTCAGTTGAGTATTTGCAGTATCTGAAAAGGGTTGCGGTACCCAAATCTTTACTTCGTAATCATGATTCGTGAGCCAATCGGCTTGCAACTGAGCAATGCGCCCCGAACCTCCACGCGCGTCCGGCGGATACGAGTTGGTAAGTACTGCTATGCGCATAATTGCTGATATTGGCGGATAAGTTGGCGCGCGTGGTTGTCCCAAGTAAATTTGAGCGCTTGCGCACGAGCCGATTCACTAAAGTGGCGGACTAGCTCGCGATTGTTCGCGAATTGATTAATTGCCTCTGCCAATACGGTTATGTTATCGGGCTCGATAAGTATGCCACCATCTTGAGCCACATGGCGCACGCCGGGCAGATTACTTGCTATCACGGGCCGAGCAACCGACATTGCCTCGAGCATGGCCAATCCAAAAGCTTCGGCGCCATTTGTACTGGGAAAGGCAAAAACATCCATTGTTCGATAAGCATGGAGCAGATCGGTTCGGCTGAGCTTGCCGGTAAAATGGACTCTGTTTGTTAGGTTCAAATTGTCTGCCAAAGCGCGATAAGAAGCTTGCATTTCCCCTTCGCCTACCAGTAAAAGATGCACCCGATCCTCGGTTTGACATAAACTTTTTATTAATAATTCTATACCTTTGAACTTGTGAGCCCTGTCTTGAACACTCACATTACCCACCACAAAAGCATCGTCAGGCAGAGTAAAACGAGTTTTATTGGCGGGTCCGGGCGAAAAGTAACCGGCATCGATTCCAAACGGCAATTCCACGACTTTGCCCGGATTGGAAGTTGTAACATTTTTATATGAAGAGTGCAGAGCGTAATCCATGGATGAGACAAAGAGCTTGTCTGCGGTCTTAAGAATATTCGGTTGAATGTATTCGCGATGCGCATCAAATAAGCAACCTCGCAAGCCATTGGCAACAGCATCCATATGCAATGTTATCGCCAACTTTTTAATTATACCTCGCTCCTTGTAGCGCGAAATCGATTTAGCGGTACCGTAATACGGGTAATGCAAGTGCACTATATCGGCTTCGTTAACGCGTTGCTTAAGGCCCCTGAGATAAGACGCGTTACCCAAGCTGTAAGCCGGCAAGCGAATGGTGTGCTCTGAGGTATCGGTTAATTTTGTTTTGGGACAAGCCAGCCAACTCTGCACGCCATGCTCTAAAAGCAAGCGCACTTCCGTGTCCGCCACTTTGCCGATCCCTCCGGATTGCGGAGGCGCGACGCATGCGATGTGCAGTACTTGCATATAATTACCAATTAATTATTACCATGTAGCTGGTGTATAGAGCTTTCCAAAAAAAATTGGCAATTTGCTCAGCCCAGCCGCTGTTTAATTCTTGATATTCAACTTTGTGAGTCATGTTATAGAAAATCGCGTAATCAGGTACTCGCCGGTATTGATTAACCCGTTCACGAGCTTTTATAAGATAGCTCCAGGTTGAGGGTTTGCAAAAATGCCATGATGCTTTTAACTTTTGTTTAAGCCAGCCGTTTTTTGCCGCAAAAGTCCAAATAGCCACGTCGGTCGCGATTAACGCGGGTAATAGGGCGATGACGGTTAAAATTTTATAGTTTTTTAAAATTACCAAGCCGCGATTACGCTCCATCAAATGCCATTTGGAAATGGAACGTGAAAAATCATAATGATGAATCACACGGCTTTTGGGAGCCAGATAGTTTCTGCGTCCGCTAAGTCTGATGCGCCAACCCAGATCCAAATCTTCATGATAGGCAAAAAGCGCTTCTTCGAATAAGCCGACATCAGACAAAGTATCGATAGGTATTAAAACACCGGCACCCGAAGGATAATTGATGACGCAAGGTTCTTGAGGCGCGCTCTCCAGCGGATCGTGATCGCCTCGGGCATAGCCAAAACCCAAAAAATGCAGTGCGTTGCCACGGGAATTAAGCTGTTGCCGATTGTCACCACGCAATAAAAGAGACTGCACGGACCCGACTCGAGCGTGGCTCGTAGCAACCTTGACCGCTTGAGTGAGCGCATCGGGTTCCATCTCGGTATCAGGATTAAGAAGATAAACATAACCGCTCTTACGCCGCAAAGCTCGTTGCATCACAAGATTATTGCCACCGGCAAAGCCGAGGTTGGCATGCGGTTCGTGAATACGCACCTCGGGCAAACTACCGCCCAGTTCGGTCATTTTTTGTTTGACTCGCTCCAGCGTACCGTCGCCGTCTTTATTGATAACCACGTGGATATGCCAACTTGCTTTGGGATAGTTGACTTTGGCCAGTGACTCGAATAAAGCAGCCATGAACCGGGCGTGATCATAAGACACGATGATCAATTCGATTGTCGGATTGTCAGTGGTTGTAATCGATGGATTAGCTTTTTGATTCATATTTTTCAGTATTGTTTGCGGGTGCCGGTTTACTTTTATCCAAATGCGACAAGGCTTCGCTCTCTACAAGATTGGTAATTTTTCGTTCTACTTGTTCGTTTAAGATAAAGAGTTTAAAGATAAGAAAAAATTGCACGGCAACCGCCAAATACAAGACCAGATCCACACCGCGACCCACGCCAAATAATGAGGCCAAGCGTTCGGTAAGGCCCGGATATAACGTAACAGCGATGCCGGTAAGCCAGAGAAAACTCCAAAGCACGGCTTCGCGGATGGTGATAACATTTTGGCTAAAACGACGCCATGTCATGGCAAAAACCAAAACAAAGCCTAAAATAAGCAAAATTTGTATTAACATAATTGATAGAATCATCTTACAATTTACGGCGATTATTATCAATTATTTGTACGCGGTTTGGTTATTGTCTTATGACTTGGTAAATATTCCCAATAAAAGTTGCCAGGCGATTTTGAGAGCGTCTGTGTTTTTTTGGCCTTTTTTAAGGCTTTCTGCCGTGTAGATGACTTTGACCGGTACTTCTTGCCAGCGCAATTTGGAGCGCGTAACCAGCTTGAGGATTTCCGACGCGTGGGCCATGCGATCTTGTTTAAAAGCGACTTTACGCGCGGATTGGGCATTTAAAGCTCTAAAACCGCTCTGCGGGTCAGTGACTGAGCGCGGAATGCCTTGGACAAAGATATTAAACCAACGCCCCGCAGAAAGTAGAATGCGACGCGAAAAAGGCATACCTTTAGCTTCTTGTCCCAAAAAACGCGAACCGAAAACAACATCCGCCTGATTGTTTTTGATGAGCCGGGTTAAATCGGGAACTTGGTTCGGATCGTGCTGGCCATCAGCATCGAGATGTATGATTATATCGGCGTCGAGCCGGAGCGCGGCATAAGTACCGGTACGAAGAGCCGCGCCTTGACCGCGGTTTATGGTATGGCGGATAGCATAAACACCGGGGATCGCTTTGGCGATTTTATGTGTACTATCAACCGAACCGTCATCGACAACAATCAGTTCATCCACAAAAGGCAAGCACGCCTCAACAGTAGCTTGAATGCTGGTTTCTTCGTTATAGGCGGGTATTATGCCGATGCTTTTCATGGCTAAAGACTACACTTACCTGAAGAGTTTATCAAGACTGACGTTTATCACGATAAAAGCGATACATTAAGCAAACCTGATTACGCGTGACAAACTTTAACCTTTGATCTTTTATCTTGTAACTTTTATCCGATTGTCTAAATATCTTAGACTTGTTCGGTCTTTTGAAATCACGATTGCTCTTTGGGTGCTGATTCGGTGGGCGCTATACCCGGAGTCGCCAGCTGACTAAAACCTTGCAAAACATTTTTATAAGCCATCGTGTAATCGATAATTTTCTTTAGACCTTCATCCAACGGCACCAAAGGCATCCAGCCCAACTTTTCTTTAGCTTTTTGCAAGCTTGGGAGTCCGAGCGGAGTCATGAATAACAATTTGGGCTTAAAGCTGATACGGCTATTTGACCCTGTCATCTCTAAAATTGTACGAACAACATCAACAAGAGGCAAATCCATATCACTACCGATATTGACCGGGCCGATATTTTTATCGTTTGCCATGAGCTTCATCAGCCCCTCGACTATGTCGGTGACATAGCAAAGTGAGGTTGTGAAGGTCTCGTCGCCGAATACTTCGATTTCTTTGTTATCCAGCGCATTAATAATGAAATCGGGAATCATTTCTCCTGCTTTTAATTGTTGTCTGGGGCCGTAGGTGCGAAAAACGCGAGCAATACGCGCATCCACTCCGTGGACTTTGTTATAGGTACTGCAACAGGTTTCGGCAAAACGCTTGCCTTCATCATAGCTGGCGCGAGGGCCGTGTAAATCCACTTCACCGAGTTCTTCTTCTTTGAGATGATGATTGTCGGCCGGGCGCGGACCATAAATACTGGAAGTGGAGGCGTGCAAAAAACGCGCCCGATATTTTACCGCCATATCCAATACATACTTCATTCCCAAACTGTTGGCATAAAGGATCTGCATGCGCGTTTTTTCGAAAGCTTTGGGGTTCATGGGGCAAGCAAGATGATAGATTTCCTGAATGCCTTGGAATTTAATCTTGAAACGTTCGAGTTCGGGAAATTGCTCGGGATCAAACGGCGTGCCGATATCGTGGCGAATGAATTCAAAATCCGGATTTTTCAGCAAAAAATCGATGTTTTGCAAAGATGATGAAATGAGGTTGTCGATACAGATGACACGATTGCCATCGGCCAACAGTTTTTCGCACAAGTGCGAGCCGATAAAACCGGCTCCGCCCGTGACCAGAATGTTCTTTTTGTCAAATATTGCAGGCATACTAATTCAATTTACAATTAACAAATAATAAAGATAAATTAATCTGATAGCTTTGTTATTTGTAATTTGTTATCTGTTATTTAGAAAGAGAGTAGGTTTTTATTTGAGTTTGTGTATTCGATCATTTCACGCAAACCCTTATCGAGTGGCACAAGCGGCACCCAGCCAAGAAGGTCTTTGGCGCGGGAGATGTCGGGTAGGCCGGGGTCGATATAGTTGGCCACGTGGGGCTCAAAGCGCACGCGCGAGGTGGAGCCTGTGATTTCCAAAATCCGTTGCGCGACGTTGACTAGGCGCAATTCTTCATCGGAGCCGAGGTTGATGAGAGTAATTTCGATGGGAGATTGCATGAGACGCATTAAGCCACTGACGATATCTGAGGCATAAGCCAATGAAGTGCGAGTTTCCTCGTCTCCGGTTATGGTAATATCTTTGTTGTCCAATGCGTTTAAAACCATATCCGGGATAAGATTGCCGTCAAAAATCTTCATGCGCGGACCATAAGTGCGGAATATGCGCGCGACTTTGACATCAAGGCCGTAAACATCCGCATAAGTTTGCAAAATGGCCTCTGAAAAACGCTTGCCCTCATCATAAGCGCCGCGGGTTGTGAGATGATTCAGCAGGCATTCATCGGATTCGCGACAGGGGTTAGGGTCGTCGCGACGATTGCCATAAAGCACGCTGGATGAAGCGTAAAGGACTTTGGAGTGGTGCTCGACGGCAAGATCGAGTACGTTTTTGACACCAACCGAATTGGTTAAAACAGTGGCGATTTTAAAGTCGTCAAAATGGCGTTTGGAAATAGGGCAGGCCAAATGGTAAATTTCTTGAATACCGGTGTATTTAACACTGAAGCGGTCGAGTTCGGTATAGCGATCGAGGTGTAATGGCTGAGTGATGTCGTGATTGATAAATTCAAAATGAGGCTCGCGCAACAAGTGATCGATGTTGGCTACCGAGCTGGTAATGAAATTATCAACGCAAATGACATTGCGGTCTTTGATGAGCCTGTCGCAAAGATGCGAACCTATAAAACCGGCGCCACCCGTGACAAGTACGTTTTTGCGTTCAAAATGAACATTATCTCCCATAGTTGTCTGTATTATAACATACAATCAGCGGATGGTAGATAGCGCTGGGCTTAGCCATGGCGGATATGGCTAGCTGATTGCGGATACTGTAAGTTCTTAACCGGTTTTTTTGAATGTGTAGCATCTGTGGCCGGCGTAGGTTATAAAGGGCATAATCGTGGCCGCAAACAGCACCACGTATACGTCGTAAAAATTCAGCATATGATGCCCCGCATAAAAAATGAGACTATTGGTTGACGCGGCCAATCCCACAACAATTATATAGCGATAGGCGGACCCTTGGGTTGATTGATGGTCGCTAAAGGTCCAGGCACGATGCGCGGAATAATTAAATGCCATGGAATAACCCATGGACAAGACATATAAAACCACGGAATAAATATTTGGCATTAAAAAGCGTGTAAAAAGACAGTATAAGCAGAAATGGATCAGAAAAGCACCCACACCAACAAAACCAAACTTAATCAGCTTCCAAAATTCCTTCTCGAACTTTGAACGCTGAAGTTTGAACTTTGATTTTTCTCGAATATCAACATCTCTTGATCTTTTAGCTCCGAATGATTCGATCGTAATTCGTTGTTCGTAATTTGTTGTTCGTTTGGTATTAACGAGGCCAAGTGTCATAAAACAGGCGCCCCTCGTGATCGGTTAATGAGATGCCCAGCGGTGATTGAAGATAACGCCAGACATTGATGGTTTCAGCGTCTTCGGGTGAGACTATCCGCAAGATTCCGCCTTGTTCGCGCAGATATGACGGCTCTCCGCTTTGAACAAAGCGCAATAATTGACGATTATCAGCCGTGAGAGCAGCTTGCATGCGCAGATTTTCCGGTCGCTTTGTATCGATAATCGTACCTTCGTCCAAATTCCAACGATTTAGTAGATATAAATTTGACTCTGACTCCCCTCTTTTAAGGATGACAAATGATTGGATCGGCCTCTGCAAACCGACGGCCAATACGCCTTTGTGTTGGGATTGGTCTTCAAAGATTATGGGTTCGGTTTTAGTTTGATCCGTGGCAATCAGCCAGACACGATTACCTTGAGCTTCGGTAAAAAGAATATTATCACGACCGGATGCGTTAAGATCTTGTGTGGAGATAAGCGCACCACCTTGTATGGGTTTTTCAATATCCTCGGCTAGCTGACCGGCGGCCATAAGAACACCATCAGTGCGGTATACGCGCCACCTTCCCTTGTCATCCCCTTGGGCGGTGACGATGATTTCAGGTATACGATCTTCATCCCAGCGCACAAAAGCCGCGCGCATGGTGCGCTTGTCGCTCGGATTACCCACCGGAAAAGCATAGAGTTTGTTGCCATCCGTGTCAGTAATCAAAACCGTGGGCGAATTGCCTTTGGTGGAGGCGTAAAGATTCCAACTGCCGTATTTTTGAGCCGGCGCGTCTTGTAATGCCGCGTACGCGTCGAGCAAGCCCGCGCCCATGCCATTGGAGTCGATTGACGGGTCAAAAGGCGCGGTGGTATCCAGTATGCGGCGCGCGAGTTGTTCGCCGGTCCAATGCGGATATTTGGCTTTAAGCATGGCCGCCACTCCCGAGACAAGCGGTGCCGATAAAGAAGTGCCGCTCCAAGTGCCATAGCCTGATACGTTTTTATGATTGCCGTTTGGTTCATAAGAGGGGCGAGAGGCAAAAATTTCACTGCCCGGAGCGGCCAAGTCGGTACAGGAACCGAAGTTCGCGGACGGGTAACGAGAACCGTCGGGATTTGTACCGGTAACAACAAGCACGCTTTGGCCGGCCGCGCCCGGATGGCAAGCCGGGAAAATCTCAAAATTATCAAAATTATGCGCCACTCCATCAAAACCGTTGCCGGCCGCTATAACCACCAGCAAACCCTGCGCCGTCGCCTCCAAAATTGCGTCCGCGACATCTTGATCAAGCATGTCACCTTCAAGACTTAAGTTGATGATGTCCGCGCGATGGCGCACGGCATAACGAATGGCCGAGGCGAGTTTGTCCGTACCGCCCGAGCCGTCCGAACCCAAGATGACAAGAGGCATGATTTTGGCGTTCCAAGCCATGCCGGCCATGCCGATATTATCGTTACCACGTGCGGCTATGAGTGAGCTGGTAATGGTGCCGTGCTCCCAAGCGCCGTCATTGGAGCTATTTTTACTGATTGGACGCGTATCAGCGCTGTCGTTGATAAAGTTCCAGCCATGCGCGTCGTCTATATATCCGTCATTATCATTATCCTTGCCATCAATGGGCTCATCCGGATCTTGCCAAAGAGTGCCAACCAAATCAGGGTGCGTATCATCATAACCACCGTCTATTACGGCCACCACGACTTCGCGTGGCGAAGATGTGGGAGCTATGGCCCAAGCCTCATAAGCATTTATGGCGTCAAGATACCATTGAGCGTTTTGAAAAGTGTCGTTGATATTAACGCGCTCGGGAGATCCATCAGTTAAAATCGGCTCGGGAACAGCTTGTGCCGAAGCAGTATTTACAACCAAAAAGACCGCTGATAAGGCGCCTGATAGTGCTAAGATTTTGCAGAGTTTCATAAGTTGATTATAGCATGAGACGCACAACCCCTAAACCCGGAGAAATAGAACGTATAAAAGAGTTATCCTACACGCGGGGTTTTTATGTTCCCATGCGTTTTAAAACGATGCGGATGGTTTTAAGCAGGATGGCAATGTCGAGCATTATGGTGCGGTGCTTGATGTAAAAAAGATCGTATTGCAATTTTTTGAGGTTTTCTTCGAAACTGGAGGCATAGGTAAATTGCACTTGCGCCCAGCCCGTAAGGCCGGGGCGGGTTAGGTGCCTAAGCGCGTAATACGGCATTTGGCGAGTGAGTTCGTCCACGAATTCCGGACGCTCGGGCCTGGGGCCGATAAGCGACATGTCGCCACGCAAAACATTCCAGATTTGCGGGAGTTCGTCCAAACGAGTGGCACGCAGGAATTTGCCGATTTTGGTTATGCGCGGATCATCTTTTTGCGCGAATTGAGGTTTGCCCGCGATTTCAGCGTCTTCACGCATGGTGCGCAGTTTGTAGATGCGGAAAGATTTTTGGCCGGCTCCTATGCGGATTTGCGAATATAAAACAGGACCCGACGAGCTGATTTTGACCAGTATTGCCAGGAGTGGATAAATGAGTGCTACGGCAAGCGCGATGGGGATGGCGAGAATTATGTCGGAAAAGCGTTTTACGCCCTCATAGGCCACTTTTTCGCCCTCATGGATGTGGGATAAGAACCAGTTTTGCGATATGTGCTCGAGCGGGATGCGCCCGGTAGCCGATTCTTCGAATGTCGCACGATCCACCAAACTGACAGCCGAAAAGATGGTTTCATAGAGAGCGTCTTGAAGCCCGGGGACTTGATCGGGCTTGTGCCCCACAATAATGGTATCGATTTGCCCGTCTTTAACCATTCCTCTTATGGCATCGGGCGACGCGTGCCAGATAACCAAACCGTCGTCAAAACGAGTGCCCGGAGCGGTTTGCAACACGGCTTTGAGTTCAAAACCCGGAGCGACTTCTTCGACAAGCTCGGCCACGCGACCCGCGTCTTGCGGAGAGCCGATGAAAAGCAGGCGGGTTTTGAAGATGGTTTTGGCAATGACGCGGTTAAAGACCAAGCGCCAGACATAGTTTAAAACCAAGACGATGATTACATAGAGAATGAGGTTGCGCCTAGGCGCGATGCCGAAGATCGGTAAAAGATAAAAGAAGCCAAAAGCGAGAAGCAGGTTGGCAAGCATGCCTTCAAAATAGGTGCGCAGGAATCTGAGTGAGTCGCGCGTGAGTTTGAGGTCATAGAGCCCGGCCACGTAATAGCCCACAAGCCAAATGAGCGAAAGGAATAAAAAAGGCAGGACGTGTTGATCGTAATTAGACGGTGAGATTTCTCCGTAGCGCAATAACAACATGAGCGGAACCGAAATCTGGAGAATCAGAAAATCGCCTAATAGCAGGACTAATTGTTTTACTCTGATACGGCTGTTTAACATACAATCGTTCTTCGTTCATCTTGAGCCGCGCTCCTTCCAGTCCGGTGTTTGGAGTTTGGAGTTTGGGCGCTGAAATATGCGGCAGACAAGCAAGTATTCTTACTTTTAACGTACCGACCTGATTAATGCAAGCGTCATTTTTCTAATTTGTAAGGTCTTTTCCCTAAGATATCTGGCTTTTTCTTGGCTTAGGTATTGCAAGTCTTCTCCCGCATAAAGCATGGATCTCACTTCGGCGCAGGAACTTAAAGACATGGTCCAAAAACGTGCCATCTCTCTATCCCCCTTACGCTCAAAGCCCTCAGCTAAATTATTCATCACAGAAATTGTTGCCCTTTGTATCTGATCTTTAAATCCATAATCTCTACAATCTTGAAAAGTTGTATATATTTCCCTTACCAGTTCACGGCTTTTTTTGCCAAACTCTCATCTCTTCGAAACTCTGCATATTATCTGTGACTATAGCATGGGCTCGGACAACGGACTGCGGACTGCGGACTTTTGTTGTTTCCGTATCCTAAGTATGGCTCGTATTGCCGCGATTCCATCGCGTATGATTTTGACTTTTTGCGCGCGCCCCGGATAGCGGAATTCGAGCCAGGACACGGGGATTTCGGTAATGCGCAGGCCTTGTTGCCTGGCTTTGGCCAGAAATTCGATGTCCAGGAACCAACCTTCTTCTTGGCAGGATTGGATGACTTTGAGGCCTTTGGCGTTCATGATTTTTAAACCGCACTGAGCGTCCGCGACCCTAAGTTCTAAAAACAAATTGGCGATAAAGTTGAAAATTCTGGAGCTAAGCGTACGCAACCAACTGCGGTTGGTTGTTTTGGTTATAAGAAGACGCGATGCGATTACAATATCCGCTTTGTCTTTTAGTACGCGACCCACCATGCCGGGGATGGCGTCCGGGTCGGCGCTTAGGTCGGCATCGATGAAACCAAAGATCAGCTTATCGTCGCTCGTCCTATGTCCCGCGTCCCGCGTCGTTACTGTAGTCGCGTGACGGATAGCGGCACCTTTGCCGACTTTGGGACAGTTTAGGCAAGAAACCTCTTCAAACCTCTCCTTGTCAGGGCAGACTCGTGTTGTTTGATATTGGCGCACTACGTCAGCAGTTCCATCGGTTGAGCCATTGTCGGCTACGATTATTTGCCACGGAATGGTGAGATCGACCAGTGATTGGGAAAGTCGGCGGAGGGTTTCCCGAATATATTTTGCCTCATTTTTTGCGGGTATAACAAGATGCAACATACGAGATAATACTACCTTAGAAACTTCAAATAACAATTATTAAACTACAAATTATGTATCCCTTCAAGATATTAATAATATTTTCCGATTTGAAATTTGAAGTTAACGGTTTGAAGTTTTATATTTTAAATTTGTAGTTTTAATTGGGGCTTCGTTTTTGGTGGGGATGACCAAGGTAAGCATTGTTTACAATCGTACATCCCTTCAATGCTTTAGGGCAAGCGTACGTCGTACAACTTACAATAAACTTCAAATATAAAAC
>CAYFST010000017.1:20248-27261 GCA_964345995.1 uncultured Gammaproteobacteria bacterium | reverse complement strand
GCACTTCCGCTTGCGCCTGCTGATCCGGCCGCACCGGCCGAACCTCCTGCTCCGGCGTCCGGCTCAGTCCCGTAGTCCAGCACCACCTGGAAGATCCTCGTGGTTACCGGGTCGGAAATCATGAGGTAGGGATTGGTTTGTGTTTCCCCGGGAACCAGCTTCATGAAGATGCCCATGGGTACCGCGCAAGCTTCCCAGCCTTGATTTTTCAGTTCGTCCGAACAAGGAACGCCGTAGTTCGCCCAGCTTAAGTGTCCGTTGAACGTGGTATATCCCGGGAGCTCTGTGATTTCAACCCATGTAGCCGAAGTATCATCCCAAGCCGACAATACCGGACCTTTCACGATCCTAAATCCGCTACCATAGGGCGGCTTGTCGCCCAGAACGGGCGGGAAAATACCATAGAGCACGTCGTTTGGCGCCACGGTCAAGCCGGTAACAAAAATGTTCACCGGCGCGTATTCGTCCATGCTCGACCCGTCAGTCGATACGTTGTAGATGCGCCCGGCGCCCGAATCCGCGACCATGTAGCTTCCGTCACTCATCACCGCCACCGGATTGCGCAAAGTTGTAGGTAACGCGTAATCCGTGTAGGGGAATTCGTAGCAAAGCGACTGGTCGGTTTCGTAATCAGCGGGCACCGGCAGAGTTGCTACCTCTGTCAGCTCCTTGCTATCAACAATAAGCTTGTAAAGCTTCACTCCTTGCGCGGGCAAAGAGTTGGGCAAGTTTTTGGTAAAGCCGGGGAGCGTGGTCAGCATCAGGTGACCCATGGGGTGCATGGCCAGCGCGGACGGGCCTTCCAATCCGCAAGCCAGCGCGTCCATGGATCCATCCGTCAAAACCTCGTAAACGCAGTCATCCGCGCTTGTGGTAACAAAGTTTCTTCCCAAGCCCGAGGCCACGTCCCATACCATCCCGCCGAAGGCCTGCAAGCCAACACCGTTCACGGTAACCGGGAAAGTGCCGTAGCACTGCGTGGCCAGCTCATTGGTCCAGTCTTGGTAGTGCTGTACGGCATCCACCGTGCCGTCAGGCTGAATGTAAACCGTGTACGGCGGATAGGCGGGTGCCAAAGTACTTTGCTCCAGATACGGCGGGACTTCCATCACCAGCACGCTATTAGGTGTGGCTTCGGAAAAATCAACCGTGGGGATGGTGGGCGGTAATCCGCTGTCCGGGTCCCAGTCCATTGTATGCATCATGGGCTCGGCGTTCTTTAGTACATCGATTGCCAGCACCGGCCCGCCGTTTTCCATGATGGTCTTCACACTGCCCGCTTGACCGACCTTGCCGGTCTGCCAAACACTTCCCGGTGATCCGGCGCCTCCTCCGGTTCCACCCGTGGCACCCGATCCTCCCGTGGCTCCCGCGCTTCCGCCAACGGACGCGTCGCCCGTGTCTCCGCCGGATCCGCCCGCAACCGATGCTCCACCGGACCCGCCGGAAGACTTGGTATCTTCATCGGGCCCGCACGAAGCCGCGCCGGCAAAAACCATGGGTACACCTAAAAGCAAAAGAACTAAATGTTTACGGTTCATGTCCCTGTCCTTTCTCAGTTGTGAAGGTCCGAACCTTCTTGTTTTAGTATAGCAAACTTACGATGAATAAACATGCCACAAATAATCAATTTTGTCAAAGAGTAAGCAAGTCTCACTTATAAAAATACTTCTTATTTTGTTGAAGATTCATTTTTTGTACAAAATTTATCTAAACTGACTATTAATTCCCGTTTTTCGCGATCTTCATTTCTTTTTCAAACGCATCCAATTTTTCATGTGCCAAAAACCATTCAGCTTCCAGTGATAACAACTCTTCGTCTATTTTTTTTAACCTTTTGGTTTTTTCTACATCAATCTTGTCTGTATTTTTAACAAACCAATCCAATAACTCTTCTTTCTCTTTTGTTAAATTTTCCAACGTTTTTTCCAGTTTTTGCTCCAGTCTTTTTTCCGTTTGCATATCAGCATAGACATCAATTTTGCTTCTCACAAAAGGTACTTTTCCCTCAATAACAGATTCATCTTCGCTTTGTGGCACAAAAGTTTCACGTGTCTTCAACTCATAAACATAGATTTCATATGTATACGGATAAAACCTTGCTGATCCATCTTTAATCTCCAAAATTTTATTGGCAATTTGCGACACAAAAGTACGACTATGGCTTACAAAAATAACAGTACCTAGATACTCATCCAAAGCCTCGGCCAGCGCTTCAACCGTATCAAAATCCAAATGATTAGTCGGTTCATCCAAAATTAAAACATCAAACTTGCCCAGGCAAATACCGGCCAAACACAATCGCGCGTGCTCGCCACCCGATAAAACTTTGATCGGCTTATCCAAATCATCTTTGCTAAACAAAAAGTTCCCCGCCATCTTATACAACTCCTCGGGTAAAGCTCTATCCGCAACAGACTTTAAATAATCTCCCGCGGTTCCACTGCTCGGCATCATTTGCGGAACATGCTGGGCGTAATAAGCGACATTCAGATTATGACCCCACTTAAAAAATCCGGAAAGCGTCTGCAATTCACCGGCTAGAGTCTTCAATAATGTTGATTTTCCTTGCCCATTCTCGCCCACAACCGCAATATGATCTCCGCGATTAATCTCGAAGTTAATATTTGCTAAAACCGGTTTTCTCTCTGCGTATCCAACAGACAGCTCGCCACACTCCAACGCCATCGAGTTTCTCTGCGGTACATTGGGCAATCTGATTCTTGCCGTTCTAATCGAATGCGCGATATCAATCGTTTTTAATTTCTCCAATTGTTTAATTTTAGATTGAGCTTGCGTTGCCTTAGAGGCTTTTGCTCGAAACCTGTCAATAAAATCTTTTAGATGCCTTTGCTGTGCCTGAACTTTTTTATTATACCGCCTCTCCATTTCCAAACGGGTTTCTTTTTCCGCGAAATAAGCTTCAATATCTCCTGCGAACAAAGTAAACTTTGCATGTTCCAATTCCAAGGTATGTGTGCAGACATTTTTTAAAAATTCACGATCATGAGAAATAAGAAGCAACGCCCCTCTGTATTTTTTTAAAACTTCTTCTAACAGTAAAACTGTTTGCAAATCCAAATAATTTGTTGGCTCATCCAACAAAAGTAGATCCGGCTCCCTCGCCAATATACCCGCCATCCTCACGCGCATCTGATACCCACCCGATAAACTCAAAAACTCCGCATCAAGCTTTCCTTTTTTAACGTCAAACTTTCCCGCCATTTTGGCGCACTCCCAAGGTTCACGCCCCGAAACTCTCACTAAATACTCATTTACCGTCTCACCGGCAGGGTATTGCTCTTGTTGCTTCAAATATCCCAATTTCATTCCGGAGTAGATATTTATTTCGCCTGAATCCGGCTCTTCTTCGCCTAAAATTATCTTAAGAAGTGTAGTTTTTCCCGATCCATTCGCGCCAATCAAGCCAACTCTTTGCCCCAGGCTCATAGTCACGCTCGCGTCACTAAACAACTCTCGATTTCCAAAAGTTTTAGACAAGTTTTGTATCTGTAATACCGTAGACATAGGGCGGAGTATGGCAGAAAGTTGCACAAAGCTCAACTCCTCTAAATTTCCCTTTGTCATGGGAGACTCGATACATACCCCCTGACAATGGGGTTTGGAGGTTATATCCGATTACTACGACTAAGTACTGAGTTTATTCCCGCCATTCTCCCCGTTGCCCAAGCACTCTGCAAATTAAATCCACCCGTGAATCCATCAACATTCAAAATCTCTCCGGCTAGATACAGACCCGGGCAAATCTTTGACTCCATCGTAGATGGATTAACCTCCCCAAGTTCAACTCCACCCGCTGTTACAAATTCTTCTCCTCCGGCTCTCGTGATAATCTGGAGCGGAATCTTTTTCATCCACTTAACTATACTCTCAACTTCTTTCTTGCTAACCTGCCCCGCGTTTTTATCAGAATCAATTTTAACTTCATCGCAAATAATCATTGCCAATGATTTGGGAACCAGAAAACTCAACATGCTGTGTAATTTCTTTTTCGGATATTGATGCAAAAGCGATGATAATCGAAAATTCAATTTAGCTATTTGCAGTTCCGGAAAAATATCTATCGTTAAAAGCAATGGTTGGGTCGCCAAAAGATCCTCAAAAGCAGTTAAAGATGACGTCGCGAATACCGCCGGTCCTGTGATTCCTTTATGTGTAAACATCATCGGCCCATAGGTTGTCTTTTTTTCAAAACCAATCTCCACATTCTTAAAAGTTAACCCCGCGACCTCAGCCGGCCAAATTTCTTTTGTATGAAACGCGTTCAAACTCGGAGCTAGCGCGGAAATTTCATGCCCCAGTTTCGTTGCAAAAGCATAACCATCGCCCGTAGAACCCGTCTGCCTGTAAGCTTGCCCGCCGGTCGTTAAAATAACTCTATCAACAACAATCGGTTTGATTCTTTGCTTGATTTTTACACTAAAACCTTTTTCGGCTTTTTTAATATCTTCTACATTTGAATTTATCATTACTTTTAGATTTGCGTTTTTAAAAATTTTTTCAAAGACACCAACCACATCATGCCCATCATCAGAAACCGGAAACGCGCGCATGTCATCTTCAATTTTAACCGGCACACCATGAGCTTCGAACCAATCGCGTACGGCTTTGGGAGGAAAAGCATACATCGCTTTGGTCAAAAACTTACTCCCGCGAGCATACTTTGTTAAAACCCGCTTAACGTTATCCAACCCGGTAGTCAGGTTGCATCTTCCGCCTCCCGAAATGATCACCTTTTTGCCCAAATTCTTATTTTTTTCAATTAAAAAAACCTCAGCCTCCAAATCAGCTTCTGCGATAGTAGCCGCCGCCATAAGCCCGGCCGCCCCTCCGCCAATCACAGCAATTTTCATAAACAAAATAATAATAACCAATAAACAAGTCCCTGATAAGGCAAAGCTGAGCTTAGCTCTGGATTTAGAGTTTAACCCAAGTTACCACCGATTGACCAAATTAACAAAATACAGCTAAACTGAAGAACGAATAACAGCTACCATCATTTGTAGGGGCACATCCCTGCGATGCCAATCGTAACTCTAAAAGTGTAGTGTGGTAATCGCCCGCTCAAAACGAGTGATCAAGTAAATTTAAGCAAGAATTTGTACGTAAATCAAGGTATAGACGGTAAAAAAGAATAATCGTGTTAATCATTAAATCTAACGAATCAAGATTCAGACAGTTATGAAAATAGGCATCGTAGGCCTGCCCAACGTAGGCAAATCAACTTTATTTCAAGCTATTACCAAAAAAGCGGTAGATTGCGCGAATTTTCCATTTTGCACTATCGACCCAAACATCGGAGTCGTCGAAGTTCCTGATAACCGTCTCAAGCCACTGTCAGATATTTCCAAATCCGGACGCATCGTACACACCACAATCGAATTCGTGGACATCGCCGGCCTGGTCCGCGGCGCCGCAGAGGGTCAGGGCTTGGGCAACGCTTTCTTAGCCAACATCCGTGATACTGACGCTATCGTTCAAGTCCTGCGTCAATTCAAAGATGACGACATAATCCACGTGGACGGTGATATCAATCCGGCCCGCGACAGGGAAACAATCAATATAGAACTCGCTCTAGCCGACATGTCCGTTGTCGATAAACGCCTCGAGACAGCCTCTAAACAACTAAAGTCTGGCGCCACTAAAGAGCTGTCCGTCCTCGTCCCAGCCCTGGAGCGCGCCAAAATTTCCCTCGCCAAAGGTAAACCTCTCCGCGATCTCGATTGGACAGAAGACGAGCTCAAGGCCATGAAGTCACTTTCGCTTCTGACTCTCAAGCCAATGATCTATGCACTAAACATTTCCGAAGATCAACTCCAAAAACGTCTTACGTCGACTGCTTTGGAATCGGATGACGCGGGACGATTGGGACGAGCGACGAGCGACGAAATGGTAGCGATTTGCGCCAAAATGGAACTCGAATTCTTAGACATGTTACCTGAAGAAAAGAAAGAGTATCTGGAAGCTATGGGTCAAGAACGCTCCGGACTCGACCAGCTGATCGTCGCCACCTACAAATCACTCGATCTCATAACCTTCCTCACCTCTGGCGAACTCGAAACCCGCGCCTGGACGGTGCGCCGTGGCTCAACCGGCCCTGAAGCGGCCGGCGTGATACACACGGATTTTATAAAAGGCTACATTCGCGCTGAAGTCGCGACTTACGAAGACTTCGTTGCTTACGGCGGCTGGAATGGCGCCAAAGAAAAAGGCAAAGTCCGCATCGAAGGCAAAGAATACATCGTCTCTGATGGTGATGTGGTGTATTTCCGCATAGCATAACCACCGCCCGACCCAATTAACCCAAATTTCTCGCTCAAATTTACCCAAATTACCATAAGAATAAAATTTATCTTGTTATAATTTTGGGCAATATGGGCATACAATTAAGGTGAATTAGAGTAAGTTTTTTATGTACGATGAGATCGATGAATTAATCAGAAAAATTATAGGCTGTGCCATGAAAGTCCATCGTCATCTTAGGAATGGATTTCAAGAAAAGATATATGGTAATGCGTTGGAAGTGGAAATGCGTCTCCAAAAAATATCTTTTATAAAAGAAAAGGAGATGCAAATTATGTACGAAGGCCACGAAATAGGAGTTAGACGGGTGGATTTTTTTATTGAAGATCAAATCATGCTCGAAATAAAAGCAATAGAATTTCTAGAAGGTAAACACATGGCTCAAGCGCTTAATTACCTCGAAATTTATAATATCGAATCAGGCCTATTAATTAATTTTGGCGCCAAAAGTCTCCAGTTTAAACGCTTATACAATAATAAATTTAATAAACTAACAGTAAAATAATCCTGAATTCAATAGACATTTAGGTTAATTCTTTTAATTAAGGTTAAGTAGAATATATCGGTGTCAATTAGAGATTTAGGTTAATTCTTTTAATTAAGGTTAAGTAGAATATATCGGTGTCAATTAGACATTTAGGTTAATTCTTTTAATTAAGGTTAAGTAGAATATATCGGTGTCAATTAGA
>CAYFST010000017.1:17164-20148 GCA_964345995.1 uncultured Gammaproteobacteria bacterium | reverse complement strand
TAGAATATATCGGTGTCAATTAGAGATTTAGGTTAATTCTTTTAATTAAGGTTAATCATGGTCTGTGTTTGTGCTATAATATCCTCAATCATTATGAGGTCTTTTTTCTATCACGCATTCATCGTTTTAATGGTCGGTTCGGTTCTCACCGCCCAAGGCTGTACCAAGGGTCCGGACAAAGCCACTCTTGAAGCGTCCCAGCCCAAAAAGCTCGAAATTTGGGCAGTTGTAGACGATCGTGACGTTTACGCGCCCCTGATTTCCGCCTATCAAGAAGCTCATCCACATGTAAGAATTACTTACAAACGTTTTCGCCTCGAAGAATATGAAGATTTGTTGATTAATGCCATGGCCGAAGACCGCGGACCCGACATCTTCCTTATTCACAACACCTGGGTAGGCAAATACATGTCCAAGATCGAACCCATGCCCGCCTATACTGAAATGGTTTACACCATCGTCGAAGGCGGCTACACCAATCGCTCGGAAACTTTGGTAATGCAAAATGAAAAAAGCATTACCTTAAAAGAATTGCGCAACAATTATCCGGATATTGTTTACAAAGACGCTGTTCGCCTCATCAATACCGCTGATGAAGGCGAAAGGCCTTTTATGGAAGAAAAGGTGCTGGGCTTGCCCATGTCTGTCGATACTTTGGCGCTTTTTGTTAACCGTGACATGCTAAACTCAGCCGGCATACCCACTATTCCCGAGGGTTGGGATAATTTTCAAGCCACAATCAATCGTTTGGTCAACATCGATACCGAAGGCGAAATCATCCAAGCCGGCGCCGCTTTGGGAACTACCAAAAATATTGAACGCGCCGTAGATATCATCTCTATCATGATGATGCAAAACGGTACGCAAATGGCCTCGGATGATGGTTACCCCACCTTTGCTCTCATGCCCGAAGAGCTCACCGCCACTCGTAATGAATTACCCGCCATCCAGGCTTTGCGTTTTTACACCGATTTCGCCGATGAAACCAAAGAAATCTATTCTTGGAACGAAGATATGTCCAATTCTTTGGATGCTTTCATTCAAGGCCGCTTGGCATACTTTTTCGGCTATTCATACCACGTGCCCCTTATCAAAGCTCGCGCGCCCAAGCTCAATCTCTCGATCGCGCCTTTACCGCAAATCCAAGGTAATCCCACGGTTAATTATGCCAACTATTGGCTTTGGACCGTCAGCAAAAAATCCGACAACAGCGAAACCGCGTGGAATTTTATAAATTATCTCACCAAAGAAGAAAATGAAAAGCAATATTTGGATCTGGCGCAAAGACCCCCGGCTCACAGGTCTCTAATTCAAGAATACGTTGACGATGAAGATTTGGGCGCCTTCACTTCTCAAATTCTTACAGCGGATTCCTGGTACCGCGGCTATGACCCTGAAACCATGGAAGAGACTATTTTGCGGTTGGTAAATGACATAAAAATCAACGAAGAAGATGATTGGGTCAAAATTTTGCGTGGCGCCCAACAAAAGGTGAATCAAACTTTAAGAGAACCGGTTAATCCGTAACACGCGGATTTAAAATTTTATGCATGACAGTAAAAACAAATTAATTCTGGTGGTTATGGCTTTTGCCGTCGGGTTTTTGTTTTCAATTCCAATTGCCCAAGCGGCCGACTGCGTCCCCATGGGAGCTAGCAAAGCTGATTGCGGGGCTTCGGACCCTGGGCCATTGTTACCATTTTCCGAATCATTAGGCTATACCGGATTGTAATATGTTTAATATTTTTAGATCTTTACTTTGCTTCTCACTCATCTTCACAAGCTTGGGAAGTTTGTTTTTTTCCAATCCTGCTTTAGCTGAAGATAGTTGCATAGAGATGGAAAATAAAGAAAAGGAATGCTATCCAAAAGGTACAACTTTTCCCGACCCGTCGTATTCCTATTCTTGTGTCGAAAACGATGCGAAGTGCACAACGGCATTAAGTGGTGAAGTTGTAAAGCAGGATGGACAAGCGTGTCCGGTTATGGGTAATAATGACATTTGTTGCAAAATACCCGTATGTTCGGAAGATGATGATGAAGAAGATGATGATGATGAAGAGGGTGATGGCGGTAATCAGCCGATTCCCCAAACCGGCTCAACAGAAGATTGGAAATATCAAGTACCCGGTGGCTTACGTCTGGTCGGTTGCACCAAAACAGGGAATTGCGAACTTGTAGATATCGTCCAGCAAGGCATCTATTTTGCTGATTTCCTAATCGGTCTCTCGGGCGCGCTGTTCCTCATCGCCTTCATCTGGGGAGGTGCTATGTATCTGTTATCTTTCGGCCGGAAAGAGTGGGTAAACAAGGGCCGCAACGCCATGGTCAAATCCGCCATTGGCATTGTCCTCATCATTCTTGCCTGGACCATTGTTACCTTTGTCGCCGAATCATTAGGCTATACCGGATTGTAATTATGAAACTTTCTATATTAAAAGCATCTTTACTTGCAATAATAACTCTAGGTATTTTTATTTGTTTTACGTCGGCTAGAGCTGTTACCACCTGTGAAGGTGCAGGCTTGATTTCTAATAAGCCCTGCTCCACTGCTGGCTTAACAGAAGTAGAAGATGCTGAGAATGCCGCATGTCCCAAAGGTTTTAACTTTGAAGGATGTAGCAATAAACCTCAGTCAGGAAAAGGAGTTGTTTTGTGTTGTACAGATCCCGCACATAGTTCTAGCGGTTCTTCGTGCGTGCCAAAAGAGGCAAATGAGGATAAGCAATACTTATGTATGACGAAGGCAGCATGTTCAAATGTTAGTGGAAAACCCGTAGCGATTAAAGAAGGCGAGGCTAAATGCGGTTCAAAACAAGATGAAGTATGTTGCGAAACTCGTAAGCGCAGTGGTGAATCCGTAGATGAGAGCGAGGACGCTCCCAAAGCTCCTTCATCATACAAACTATTTAACCCGCTCGGTAAAACTAGCTTAACCCAGATCGCCCGCAATGTAATCAATACTTTTTTGGGAATCCTGGGTG
>CAYFST010000017.1:8716-17064 GCA_964345995.1 uncultured Gammaproteobacteria bacterium | reverse complement strand
AGCTTAACCCAGATCGCCCGCAATGTAATCAATACTTTTTTGGGAATCCTGGGTGCTTTGGCATTGATAGTATTTGTTTACGGCGGAATTTCTTACATGATCGCCGGCGATATCGCCGGCGGTAATGAATCCGGTGTTACTAATGCCAAAAACACTTTAAAATACGGCGTTATCGGAATCTTTCTCATCATGTTCTCTTTTGTGCTTACCGACACTTTTATTAAAGTTTGGTCAACAGATTTGGGCAAACCCGTATTAAACGAACCCGAAGAATTTTTAAACCAACCCCCTGAAGCCGAACAAGAGCTTACCGGCTTACAAGAACAGCAAGATGCCGCCAAGCAAGCCGAAAAAGATGCTATATCCGAAGCCAAGCAAAGCAAAACCGATGTTTGTGGCCAAACACCCGCCACCCAAGGCTATGCTTGCATGACGCTCACCTCCCAAGAACAGGCCGACTACGATTGTCTCAGTAGTTACTGCCAATCCAATCAAAGCGCCAGTTATTTATGCTGTAAGGAGAAAGAATAATCAATCTATGCCATTTTTACAAAAATTAAGCATTTTCCTCGGGACATTCCTCTTATTATTTTTATTGACCGCGCCAAATACAAACGCTCAAAGTTGCGTACCTTGGAAGTCGGGATATACCGCGAAGTGTATCGCTCCTCCTGAAGAAGGTACATTGGGAGATGCGGCTGTTAAGAATTGTCCTCCTGACACGAAAGGCATCGCTGAATGTAAAACTACACCCGATTGTAGTAGTCAGACACCGCCGGAAGCTTGTTGTCAGTGGAAATGTGAACCGATCACAGAAGAGTCTGATGACTGTAGCGGATTCTGCGTCCCTGTAAGCCAGTGCGAGCCCGGTACATGGCCGGCTCCGGCTTCGAGTGATCCAAGCGAAGATGGTTCGTGCAAATCCACGCCGAACTCTGTTTGTTGCGATCAACTGATCGTCACTCCCGAAGGCGAAGCTCCCGGTACTGCGGCCACGGATGCCGGCGAAGAAGAGGTTCCGGATGATCCTTCTATCGGCACCGGATGCCGTGAAGGTGTAACCGGCTTGATCTTTCCCTGCGTCGCGCGCGGATCTCCATCGCAAGTTGTGGTGGGTCTTGTGCAACGCGTAGTCAACTGGCTATTGGCTTTATCGGGTACGCTGTTTTTAATCATGTTCGTTTGGGGTGGTTTTCAGTTTATTATTTCTTCCGGTGATTCAGCTAAGGCCGACAAAGGTCGCAAAACTCTCGTCAATGCTGTCATGGGCGTAGCTATAATACTCTTTTCCTACGTCTTCTTGGACTATATCTTCGGCGCATTCGTCACCGCTCTTGGAAAATAGCCTCACCTATCACCACCGGTACCTAGCTTCAGCTATCAGTTTTGTTATGTAATATAAGTTGTATATGCTATAATTATGAATAAATAAATATGAAAGGAGGTGTTATTAAATGAAATATACAAAAAAGATAATAGCTTTCGTCATTGCTTTAGCCATTATGGTTCCGGTCGCGGGAGTATTGGCTCAAAAACCCCAGCTTTCGGCAAACACTTTGGGTGTGGGTGCTTTGGATGAAAGTTTAGCTTTATCCGGAGGAGAAGGTAGCGATCTTCGTCAGACCATAGCGAATATCATCAACGTGGCTCTCGGCTTCTTGGGTATTATCGCGGTCATTATCGTGCTTGTTGGTGGCTTTAAATACATGGTTGCCGGCGGTGACGAAACCAAGACCAAAGAAGCTCGCGGATGGATCATCTCGGGTATTATCGGTCTCGCGATTATTTTATCCGGTTGGGCCATAACCAGCTTCGTAATCGGACAGTTAATTGAAGCAACGCAATAACCTTTATTCTTTTTATGGATCTAAAACGAAACATAAAACACCTGCAATTATTTAGATTTTTCAAAAGCGCTTCAGCATTCATGCTTGTCGCGTTCATGGGTTTTGCGTTGCTTGCATCACCCGCTCAAGCCGGCTTAGATGAAATGCGCTCCGGTTTAAAAACCGCTGCCGGTGATTTGCAAACCGACCAAGGCGTACCGGAAATAGTCGGCAATATCATCAACGCGGCTCTTAGTCTAATTGGTGTACTGTTGCTCGTCTATCTCATTTACGCGGGTTTCCTCTGGATGACAGCCGGCGGCGACACGGAAAAAGTCAAAAAAGCGACCGCAATGATCCGCAACTCCATTGTGGGAATTCTGATAATTACTCTGTCTTTTGTATTGGCAAACGCGGTTCTGGATGCCCTCATGCAAGGCTTGGGTGCCGGAGGCACTACTCCGTTATAATGAATAAAGGTTCAATAAGCAAACTATGAAAACATTATTAAAATCATGCTACTACACGGTAGCCGCGGGCGCTTTAGCTATGCCGGCCATTGTTTCCGCTCAAGGCGTATTCGATCAAGCTCAAGAAAACGTCAAAGCGGTTGGCAATAGCGCTGATGTGGGCCAAGCCGCGGATGCCAGCTTGCCTGAAGTAGTGGGCCGGCTTATCAATGTGCTTTTGGGCTTCATTGGTATTTTACTGCTTGTCTACATCCTCTATGCCGGATTTCTCTACATGACAGCCGGCGGCGACACGGAAAAAGTCAAAAAAGCGACAACCATGATCAGAAACGCCATTGTCGGCCTTCTCATCATCGTAGCGGCTTTTGCGATCTCTAACTTTGTTTTGGGCTCGCTCATCAACGTCGCGACATAATCACTCTCTGCGCAGGGAGAGCAAAAAACCATTCTGAGCTTTGTCGAAGATGGTTTTTTGTTACCAAATAAATTTAAAACTTCTCAAAGTATACAAACTCCAAGGAAAAAACTTATCCAAAATATCAAAATCTAAATTCAAAAACAGAAGTGTAATTTTTGTAATTTTGAATTTTTCTTTTGCGATTTGTTTATATCTTGCATCCTTGGAATTTGATGCTTATTTGTATCTTTTAGATTGTAGTTTGTGATTTGTTAGATAATCGGGTTGTTAATCAAGGTTCAGACAGTATAGAATAGTATCATGAAAACCAAGTTAATATTTTTTGCCCTAACCATCTTTTTTCTTGCTTGGTTTTCTTTTATCACCCCCTCCGATCGCTTCGCCGACCCGGACGCCTTTTACCACATAACAATCGCGCAACTTATATCACAACAAGGCCCTCTCACGAATTTTCCCGCACTCGATCTCACAACTCTGGGGTCACATTACGCCGACCAACACTTTTTATTCCACACTCTGCAGATTCCTTTTTTGCAGATTTTTGATCCGCTGGACGCGGCGCGCGTCTCTGCCATCACTTTTGCCGCTCTTTGCCTGCTCGCCATTTCGATCGTTTTCTACAAACTAAACGTCAAACTATGGTGGCTCTGGCCAGTTCTACTGATTTTCACTCAACCCTTCACCACTCGCCTCATCCAAGGCAAAGCCTCCCCCCTGGCAATCATGTTTTGGTTTCTCGGCATCTCCGCCACTCTTGCATTCATTTGTAGGTATAACCCTAGTGGTTATCCGTTCCGGTTTTTCAATAATAAAAGTAGGGGCGAACCTTGTGTTCGCCCGGTTCCAGATCCGAACCTGATTCATCATTCAACTTTTATGAGACGGGCGATCACAAGGATACGCCCCTACAGTGCGTTAGCAGTTGTTTTTTTAGTTTCTTTGGCATTCACCCTCACCCACGGCGGATGGATCCTCCTGCCCATCTCCCTCCTCCTCATCCTCATCGGAGATATCATCTTCAACATAGTTACTCAAAAGTCTGCCAGATTTCATATTTCATATTTCATATTATTATCTCCAATCGCCAGCTTCTTTGGTTGTCTTATTGGTCTCTTGGCGCATCCCAACCGCGAAGCAATGTTCAGTTTTCTCAAAGTACAAATCTTCGACGTAGCTATCGCGACGCCCGCAATACTCCGCCTTGGTACCGAATGGAACGCGAATAATCTCGCCGGCTCCGTCAGCATGCTCGGCGTCTTCGGCATCATCCTCCTCTTGACCGCGCTCGCGCACGTCCTGTCTAAAGATCAAAATAGCGATATAAATAATCCCAACCAAAAGATTGTACCTTGTACCTTGCACGTTGTACGTTCAACTCTGTTACTCTCCCCTCTATTATTACTGTTATTCGCCGCTTCGCTAAAAAGCTTGCGCTTCACCGAATACTTCCAACCCCTGCTCGCTCTCATCACCGCCTTACTCGCCTCCACCGTCAACTGGAAGGAATTCACAAAAAAACTCGGTTTACCAAGCACCAAGCACCAAGCACCAAGTTCCTGGTTCGATAAGATTATTCCCGCCATCATCGTCATCGCCTTACTCATGATCGTCGCTCAACACGTTGCAACCGCCTACTCAAACATGCACCACGCTCCGCGCTTTCTCCGCGATCAATATCAAGAGCCCATGGCCGCAATCTCAGCCATCGCCGAGCCCGGTGACCGCGTCTATCATTCCATGTGGGATGAATTTCCCAACCTTTTTTATCATGATCAGCGCTTGCGTTACATCTCCGGCCTAGACCCAACCTTTCTCTACAAAGCCAGTTCCACACTCGCCCTCGACTATCAAAACCTGGTCTTCAACCCCTCATCCACCCAAGCCGACGCCTATTCTCTCATTCACGATCGCCTAGAAGCCAAATTCATCCTAATCGACCACGAACGCTGGCCAATCTTAAACGAACTAATCTCATCAGATAATCACTATACTTTTCTCGCCGAAGGAGATGGCGGAGTTGCTTATAAAATCCAACCCTAAATTCCTTATCAGGGACTTGTAAACTTAGTCTTCAAGCCCCCTGATAAGGGGGTTTGGGGGTTGGCCTACAACTCAACCTCTCAATTCTGTCATCCATCTGACAAAACCCCACTTTTTCCTGTATTTAAATAAATTAACGAACTTTGCTAGTTTTCATCATTGGTAATCGGTATTTTGTATTTTCTAATTGTAGTTAGGCGGTTGACATTTTGAGATTTTTGTGCTATATTAACGCATTCTTCGGAGTCTTTCCGAAGACGCTGTTTTGACAATCTAACCCCACAAAGGGAAGGAGAATAGTAATGGCAAGATCCAACCGTCGCCCGCCAACCAAGAGGAATAGGTCGGCTGATTTCAAAAAGATCCTCGCCGGAGTAGGCTTGGGCAGTTTTTTTCAAGATACCTTCGGCAGTTTGGTCGCGCACATCATTCGTGACGCGGCCGGTGGCAAGGTTGAAGACATGGTGCGCAACGGTGTTCTCCCCAAAGAGGATGCCGACAAGGCCTTCGAACGTCTGTCCGACAATGAAAAACAGATGGCCAAAATGCGCATCATGCAGCTCGAGGGCTATGCCAAGGCTCTCGAAGAAGATACTTCTCTGAGTCATGAAGACAAGGAGAGGATGATAAAACAAAGATCGGAGGAACTCATGGCAAACGCCCCCGAACGTTCTGCGCAGAAACCAAAGAACAGTATCGAGGGTCTTATCAAAGCCATGGATCCTCGTGGTGAACGCTCTGAAGTACGCAAGGGATTCCGGGCATTTTGGAAAAAACTGCCCGCCGAACAGCGTGCCAAGCTTATCAAAAACGCGGACAAGCTTGCGTCAACGCTCTTGGCCGACGCGCTCGAACTCATGCCTAACCCTCCAACGCTGGAAGAGGCATTGGAGGTATACGAAGAGGCGATGAGTACATTGGAGGCGGTAACCGAAACAACCGACGAAAAAAACAAGCCAAAGAGCATCTTCGACAAGCTCAATGCTAAGGACATCAGCGGCGCCTTGGACGACACTGTTAAAACCCGCCCCCCCCAACTTCCTCCAATGCAGTTAGATGAAAGCAAGGAGGGTTACTGGGAACGAATCAAGCCACGCATGGAACACTTGCGTCGGCGCGATGAAACAGACGAAGATTTCAAACAGCGTTTTGATTGGGTGGTCTCTCGTGCCTTGAAAGACCTCACCTTTCAAAAACGCCGTCGCGGGATCAATAAGCCGTTCACAAAAAGATAAAAAACCGCTAGCTAGAGCGGTAGTAAAGGAGTAAAGCATGGACTTTTTGGGATTTGCATTCGTGGTCCTGATCGTCGTAACTCAACCCGCTTTAATCGAAGCGCTGTTTCAGACGATAGCGCGGTTCACGTCAGCTCTCGGAGACTACGCCGGAGAAGCCGTGCTCAACCTGAAAACAATCCTAGTCGGATTGTTTCTGGGGCTCTCTGCCGGGCTGGCGCTCTTTGAAGCGCTTTGGTTCTTGGCTTTCGTTCCGGGCGAAATCACGCCCTGGTGGTTCTGGATTTACTTTTTGATTCTGGGGCCTCTGCAGTTTACAGTTGCGCTCTGGAATCATTTTGCCGGAGCCACTGAAGTGGTCGAGGTACCCGATCCGGTAACCGGTAATTCGGTCTACGACGCAGACGGCAACGCGCTGACCGAACGCCGCATGCGTGCGCGATGGATGGAACGCGTGTTTGCGTTCGCGTCGCTCAGCGGCCTGACCAAGTTGTCTCGCCCCGGGATCTGGTACTTTGCGGTAGCTACGCTCTTTCTAGTGCAAGGCTATCACATAATCAACCACGCCATCGATCCGATCCACGGTATTGCTTACACAGACAAGATCCATCTTACCGTACTGGGGATCATGTCACACATAATTCACGGCTTGATGATGGCCACAGTGGCATTCATGCTCACCGGCCTCATTTTGCGAGGCGTACGCTTCGTAGAGCGTTCGCTCACCATCCTGGCGACCCTGGGCATCCGCGTTGCCCCCGGCATCATCGACGAAAACGCCCTGCAAACACTGGGTGGTGAAATCGATGTGGTGGATGAAGAAAAAGTTGCCGACGTTACGAAGGCAGCTATCATGCTTCCCACCATCAGTGCCTTTTTGTTCGATTTGGCGATGCTGGGTTGGCCCAGTCAAACCATCGCCTGGATGACGGTGGTTTTGCTCATCGCCAACGGCATCACCAACTTCCTATTGGCCCGCACCAACAAGGCGGCCAATCTGGAAGCCGAAGCCTCGCGCCGTATGACCTACCGGGTCATTCACCGCGTCGCCATGCCGGTGCTCATCTCCTGCATGCTGATCGGTGTGTTCCTGAGCAACTTCCCGTCCGGCCGGCACGTAATAGTCATGGCCGGGCATTACATGTACGGCCTGGCATACCATGCCTGGTGGTCATGGTACGAATACCTTCTCATCATCGTCCTCCTGGGCATCATCCTTCGTCTCAGCATTTTTGCCTGGAAGAAGGTGAATCTTAAACTTGCCGAGATCGAGGCAAAACCCGAAGAGGGACGCTGGACATTACGCTTTGTCTGGGTAGGCAAGGCTCTGGTCCAGGTCAGCACGGTAATGTGCGTACTCGGCATGCTCTTTTGCTTGTTCGGCACCGTGCAGGGCGCTCGCGACGCGAAGCCCTTGCAGTTGGCACGGACCGAGAGGGCCAGAGTCGTTGGCATCGAAGAACCCAAGTTTGATATTGATGAATTCGAGAACAGCGGCAAGGTCACCGTTAAGGTAAAGACCTCTAGTTTCTCCGCCGGCGTAGTCGAATTCGAAGATCCCTCGTCTATGGAGCGTGACGACTATCCGGGCTTCGTGCCAATGGTCATCGACACGCCTTTGGCCGAACGCAAGCACGGCCGTGACTCGGGCACCGAACACAGCGTCACCTTCTATGTCCCTCGCGACAGAAAGGTGCGCTTCCGTATCGCCATGCGCAATGCGTCCATTTGCGATCAAAAGGTAGACGGGGAAGCCGTACCCGAACCGGACCAGAGTTATGGGCTGGTGGAAACCACGCCTTACTATGCTTTGGGCAAGGATCCGGTACGCAAGACCGAGTCTTCCGAATCCGGTCTCTGGGCGCGATTCTGCGCCTGGTGGAGCGATCTCTGGACCTGGGACGATGACGACGATGATCGCCGTCCGCCCCGTACGGTCATCGTGCGATCCGCCCCGCCATCCCGCCCGCATCACGCGGCGCCTCGGCCCAAGCCGTGCAAGGTCAAACCGCTCAAAGTGGTTCCCGGCCTGCGCGACGAAGTAGCCGCCGCCCGCAACCGTTAATACTCTCAAACCGCCTCCCTCTTTGTTCAAGAGGGAGATGTGAAGGGAGTTCTCGCACATTAACCTCAATCTCAACCCCCCGCTCTCTAGGAAAGAGCGGGGTTTTTTTATTGTCTGAACCTTGATTAAAATACCGATTTACAAGCCAATTAACTTGATTACTTAATGTAGAGATAATTATATTCCTATAATAATCAAGTTAATTAGGTCAGTCATCGGGTGTTAAATCAAGGTTCAGACACTTGACAAAATCTCCAATTTCTGTTACGTTTTTAAGCATACCTTCACAAAAAA
>CAYFST010000017.1:2064-8616 GCA_964345995.1 uncultured Gammaproteobacteria bacterium | reverse complement strand
CACTTGACAAAATCTCCAATTTCTGTTACGTTTTTAAGCATACCTTCACAAAAAAAACCCTTTCACGCGTAGGGGCGAACCTCGTGTTCGCCCGCGCTAAGGAAAATCCATGAAAAATGAAAATAAACCTGAAAGATTGTTGGATGTTTTTCGTGAGTGCTTCGATTGTCAGGAAATCGAACTAACTGTCAGTGTTCGTGCTGAAGACAAGCATGAGTTTCCTCTAAAGGAACGCCTCGGTGCCTATATCCGGAATACTCTGTTCTTCATTAAAAAAGCGACGGTTCTTACTTTCTGGTGCTTTTTTATCCCGGTAGGTTTATTGCTTCTCCCAACACTTCCTGCTTTGGTCGGGTGCTGGTCCACCAATACCATGAGCTCCGAAGTCAATGGCCGGAAAACCATGGAAACCCGGGCCGAATACGGCCCCTGGGGCTCGGATCTTCATGTCAAGCGCGACACTAGCCGCTATGAGGCCTACAAAGCCGATATCGGCGACATGGACGGCGCGGAAGACCGTTATGCCCGCGAGCGTATCCATGCCGAGGAACGCAACCGCGTTTGGGGTAATACGCCTCACGGCGGTTTCTACGGCTCCTGCATGGGTCGCTACGGCCAAGGTTACGAGACCTACTGCGACGGCCGCAGGCACGAATACGAGCGTTGCCTCGAGCGTCTCGGCCCTTTGCCAGGCACCCGTGAGCGTGAACTCTGCCTGGACCAAGTCATGGTTCACGAACGTCGCGGCACCTGGGGCATGCCCGCGCCCTACCCCTACCAGGGCGGCGGCTACCTCCACGGCTACTGATGTCGCCCACTCCTCTCGCAGACCCTTTCGGGGGTCTTTTTTGCTAATTTAAGCTAATATTAAGCTCAATTGGTATTTGGTATTTGGTAATTGGAATTTGGGATTTTGGGTTGACAAAATCCTTGTTTTATGCTATATTTACACGTCAAACAGATGGGAATCCGCCCATCCTGCTTGCCATCAGAACCGTAAAAAAACGGCGCGCTAGATGCGCCAAAAACCCGTAGAGACGTGCCGATGGCGCGTCTCCAAAGGAGAACAACATGAAAAAAAGCACAATGATTGTCATTTGTTTCATTCTTGCTTTGATCGGTTGCCGGAGCGCCGGCGGAAGCTACAGCCTCCACGACGAGTCTCCGTACCACAAACACACAATCGAGAGTTCCCGAGACTCTCGTGGTCAACCGAGCGTGGTCGAGACTCGCATTGTGAAGCCACAGCCTCACGGCGCGGGCATGGGCTACGGCTCATACGGGATGACGGGATACACTCCCGGTTCCATGGGATCTTCCATCTATCTCTCGCCGCCCAAAGCGCACGTAACGTGCACGGTCGGCGAGGATGTAAACGGGCGGACCATCAAGATCTGCCCCACGCGAGACGGGCTCATCCCTCTCGTAGAGGATCCCAACGGAACCGCGAACCAATACAACGAGGTTCGCGAGCAAACAGTAAATAACGCCGCGGCAATCCAAGAAATGCAGGATTGCTTGAACAGCGGCCGAACCGACTGCCGCTGAGCGCGGCAAGGAGATTGTCATGAAAAAGTTTTTCTTCTTCGTCGCGCTCGTGCTTCTCATCGGTTGCCAAAGGCAGAAGTCCGTAAACTCTGCCGGCACCATCCGCGAAACACGTTTTGCGGGCGCCTCCGAAGAGCAGACCGAACCGGTCGAGGCCGCCAAGGCGGAGGAAGCGGACAAGCCCGAGCCTCGCGCCAAGCCCGAGCCTCGCCGTGCAGACGCACGTCGTGAAGACAAGGCCGAGCCCGAGGCCGAGGAAACGTCTCCCCGCGAGCCCCGTGCCAAGCGCCCCCGGATCAATGCCGAGCAGAGCAAGCGTAGCGCCGAGCCTCGCCCGAAGCCTCGCCGAGCCGAACCTCGCGCCGAGGCCGAGCCGGTCACGCCCACCATTCCCATGGGCCCGAGCGGTGCCCGCGGTGTGGTCTTGCGCAATCCGCGCACTGTTACCTACCGCCCCGCTTACGCGGCCTGGACCGCGGGGTATATGTTCCAGTTCGAGAACAATACCTCCACGTTCCAGTGGGTGAGCACCACGGGGTACGTCACCATGCTCCCGCTTCGCGGGCAGTGCATGGAGTCTCCGCGGCTCCCTCCGGTCCCCAATCCGGAACACTGCCCGTTTGTGGAATTGCAAACTAAGACAGGTTCTTGGGTCGTCTTAATCAAACCCGGCTACAAAGCCATGTTTGTCATCGACACCGAAACCTGTCCGCCGGATGGTTCAGGTTGTAAAACAACCATCCAGGCAATTCCGTACTCAATGGAGGTGGAACCGCGCCCGGCCCGCAACCGGCGCAAGGTGAGAACTTTCGAGTTCCCCCGCTCGCCCAAGGGCTGGCGCTGGTTCCTCTAAACATCTTCTACCGCCCCCGCGCATCTCGCGCCGGGGCGGTTTTTCTTATCTTGATTTTCAAGATTACAAACCGATTTACAGGATTGTTACTTTTTGGCAGATTGAGAACAATCAAGTAAATCCTGTTAATTCTGAAAATCCTGTTATAAAAAACTTCTTCCGTACTCGCGGAAGAAGTTATAGATGCAATCGATCGCCGCCAAGCATGGTTGCGACGATCACAATGTTATTTTTCTCATGTCGCACGTTTCGCGTCAAGAAAAAACAGTGGATAAAAAAAAGAGACGTCTTGAGCTTAGTCGAAAGGCGTCTCAAATTTTTTACCAATGAACATTAAATGTTTACCGTTGGTCCGGGAGGTTGTTCATTGTTATTTTTTTGATCTGGTTTTTTTGCCCACGGAAAATTATTGTCTGCCGGTTTGGGAGGTGGTGCGGATGGTTTAATCAAATCTTGCGATCCGTTTTTTTTAATCCAAGGCGGATCGCTGGCTTGATTATGCGGTGGAATTTTCTGATCGGTTTTATTTTCCAGTACCGGCCCTTTGGGAGGTTCGGGTTTGGTAAACTTGAAAGATTTGTTTTTATCCTGATCCGGTGTCTTCGGTTTTTCCGGCGATGCGCTCTGCTTTATGTCTTGCGGTTTGGTTTCCGTTTTCGCGCCCGCAAAAGATTCCGGTTTTCTGGGTTGCTCGGGCACGGGCGGGTAAGCCGGTACATCGCGCATAGACGCCAGATTTTTATAATCCGGTTTAAAATCTTTTTCCTCCGGTTTACTCTTTACGTCACCGATAAAAGACGGCGCCACGGTTTTCTTGACTTGTGTTTGTGGCGGATAAGAAGACGGTGCTTTGGGAGGTTTTTCTTTCCAACGAGTAACAATCAAAATTATTATCACAAGCAATATAATTGCCAAAAAAACGAATAACAACACTTGTGATCCAAACGACAATTTCGGAAAAAAATTACTCACCGCGTTAATTGTTGACGATACAAAAGATTGTTTTTCCTCATCTGCTCGAGCTGCCACAGAGTCTCCGCTTTGTGTCGCGTTATTTTTATCTCCGTTTATAAAATCCCCATCCCAATTATCCAGCAGAGACTTGTCCGTTTCGGATAAATTTTCATCCAGGTATAATTCATCAGTCTCGCTTTTTGCAATACTGCCGTCACCCTGCTCACCCGATAACTCGCGCATGAAAGTTTTATGATTTCTTAACGCGTCATTGGCATAAGTATTGCGTTTTGCCGGCTCTATGGCCTTAAGCTTGCTTAAAAATCTTTTGTATTGACCGGGATTTTGGCGCATGAGGGTACATTCTTCTTGCGCGCCTTGAGCCACAGTCCAATTGTCACTCCATAGTTCTAATGCTTTGGCAAACTTCTCTTGTTCTTCGGAAATCTCTGAAATGTATCCCAATGTCACTGCTTCATAAGTATTGTTCCACCAACTTTTAAGAGGCATTTTAACCCCGTTGCAAGGGATCATATCCAAAAGTCCGCGACGCATCATTTGATAAGACTTGCTGTCGCCTTTAGTTTTTTGAAATCTTTCGTTACCGCGAGCAAAATACTCCAAAGCCTCCATGTCAGCATACTGCCAATACAAATCTTGGGCAGGCGAAGGTATTAAATTCTGGAAAGTATGAGCGGCTGAATTGTCGGCATAAGCAAGTGGCGCCAAAGCATTGCTTTTTGCGTGGCGCAGTTCCAGGTTCCAATTAAACGGCGCGAAAGACGTTATTGCTTCAATCGTCCCCGAGGGAATGGTCTCGTTCCAACCGGCTGCCGTACTTAAAAGCAACGGTATCTTATTTTGCCCCAATGGCTGTAAAGCTCTAATATCAATAATCACTTCGCCATCTTTGGCCAAGCTTAACCTTACAACCGTCGCGTCAATCCGCTCGCCATACCCCTTCAGGCTCACGTCATCTTGCAAACTGTAACCCGTCTCTTGCCCATTTACATAAATGCTCGCGATTTGCGGTTTGATATTGTGTACTTCCACCGTGGGAATCGCCATATCCAAAGTCTGTGCCGAACCAAAATTATGTAGCTTGGCTGTTATTTGTACGGGCACATAGCCTACACTTTTGCCCGGTTCATTCATCTGATCAAACCGATAAGTCACTCGTAAATCCTGCAATTGTATCTCTGTGGCCACTATTGGTCCGGGTAAGCCCAATTTGGGTTCTTCCGCGACCGTGGCTTTGGCGGCCAGAGGCATGGCTAATACAAGCCCCATTAAAGCTAAAAATAGACGTTTCATAATGATATTGCTTAAGCATTGTTGCGCTTATTTACTCAAAAAGGCCAGGTTTCGTCAAATACCGGGTCCGAAACCACCATAAATGCAACGCCAATCAATACTAATACTAAAAATAACGCAATTTTTGCGTTATTAATGACAATCACCCGTTACCCTTATTCTTAATAGCGAATTCCACATTGTATAGCGTGTCTCACAAAGTGTAAGACGTTACACGATTCCTACTTGCATTTAATACACTCGTTTATCCCGCACCTTTAAACATATAACTTTTATCCTTCATCTATAGTCGGCTCTCCTTCCTCTTTTGTAAGATCCGGCCACAGATCCAAATCATTTAGAGTCTTTTCCGCTAAATCTTCCGCTTCATCAATATCCAAAGTATCCTCCAAAATCAAATAATTGATCATGGCCGCCCGGCTTTCTTGCTTGGTTTTTGTTTCTCCCTTTTCATTAAAGCAAAGCTTTTTTAACATCTCTTGTTCCGGCATAGTGCGTTTATTATAGCATAATTAATGATAATCAAGTATACAACCAACAAGGATACAAATTACAATCATCAAACTTCGAACCACAAACCAAGCTGTTTGATTATTGAAAATTAAGTTTGGAAATTTGTTTGTATCTTGTAGGTTACTTTTTGGAATTTGTACAAAGGTGCATCCGTCTTTGTCGGAGGTTATCGGCGATTTAAATATAGTACATTGGGTACCGGCGCGGATACTATCTCTAATTTAACCTCATTATCCGCGTACGAAAATCCGGTTGAATTACCTCCGTCCAAATTAATGGCTATCACAAATTCTTCCGGTTGAACCTCAAGCCAATTTGCCGTCTCATATAAAGATGGTATTCCGCTTTCCGTAAGAATGATATATGACTCACCTTGAGCGTCTTGCGCAAGCAACGTCCTATGCGCGTACTTCTTGCTGTCCTCCTCAATCAAAGCCTCGCCGTCGTAAACCAATGTCGGAAAACTCAAAAAAGCGGACACGTCGGGCGCGGGGTTTCTTTGTCTTCCCGCCGGTAAATATTCAAGATTTAAATCCCCGTCAATAATTTGCACCAAACCCGTATAACCGCTTTTGTTCATTTGTACATCACGCCCCGGCCAAGCAATTATGGAGCTGGTCGCTCCGGACATTTTATAAAAGCCGGTAGGTTGCATGTTTTCTTTAAAATAAGATCCGTTAATAACCAAATTGGCTCCTAAATCTCGTCTCCAAGCCAAAACCGTCTTTGGGTTGGCTGAGTCATTCGCCATTCCCCAAGTAAATCGATTTTCATCAATTTTAATAACCAAGAATTCCACCGTTCTTCCATCGCCGTACGACACTCTCCTGCGGTCCATGAAATTCGTCAGTGGCTGAGTAACCTTTTCTACTGGTTCCGCAATCTGATTCGCCGGCTTGGGAAAATCCTTTGGCGCCTGGCTAACTTTACTCTCACATCCTGATCCCAAAAAGGTCAACGTCAAAACAAACCACAATAATGTTGTACGCTGTACGAGGTAAGTTGTACGATAATTCATAATGAATCTACAGCATAACGTAAAAATATTATTTTGCGAATAGTTGACTTTTTGTTAAAAAATCGATAGCATTTAGCAATTCGGAGAGATGCCAGAGTGGTCGAATGGGCCGCACTCGAAATGCGGTGTACCGGCAACGGTACCTAGGGTTCGAATCCCTATCTCTCCGCCAAACTACGCTCGCTCCGCACCCGCGGAGCGAGCTTCGTTTGGCAGGCCAGAGTGTGAGCTTTTTACCTGACGAAGCTTCAGCGTAGTCAGGCGTTTGGCAGGCCAGGGTATAGGCGCTTTTTCTTATGCTATAATAAACATCATGAACTTGCTAATCATCAATTGCGGCAGCCGGGCCATC
>CAYFST010000017.1:0-1964 GCA_964345995.1 uncultured Gammaproteobacteria bacterium | reverse complement strand
TGCTATAATAAACATCATGAACTTGCTAATCATCAATTGCGGCAGCCGGGCCATCAAAGAACTCAAACAGATGACAACTCATCTTGGTGCAAACATAACCATGTTGCCCATCAAATCCTTGCCTCCAAAGTCAATTAAAAATTACGACGGCATCATCATTAGCGGTAGTCCGCTCATGTGGAGCAAGTACCGAGCAACCTATCTCGATAAATTCGCTTGGATAAAAAGGTGCGCCAAACCGGTCTTGGGAATATGCTTCGGCCATCAAGCTGTCGCGTTGCTTTACGGCGGAACCATCAGCCGAGGCTCGGAATTGATCAAAAAGATCTACATCCGCCTGCAAAATCAAGACCCGCTCACAACCGGCATCAAACCCAGAGCGCTTTTTATGCAGCACCATAGCGAATACGCGATTCCGCCCAAAAACTTCACCATTATCGCCGAGTCGGCCAATCACTATCCGGAAGTAATTAAACATCCCAAAAAACCGATTTACGGCGTCCAATTCCACCCCGAACTTTCCGGCAAAAACGGCGAAATAATCTTTAAAAATTTTTTTCAGATTTGCTTGCGTAATCATCCATCTCAATCAATCGATTTGCCATACTCAATGCCTCGGTAAGCCGCTTAAACTTCTTCGGATCCAATAAATACCTTACCCGCCACACAAATCCTTCATTCATACTCCAATGCGAGTTATTATTTTTACTTCCAATAACAACTTCCTTGCCATCAACATTAAGTACCAATGCCAAACCCAAAACTTGCCATTTTTTCCAAATTACACCTTTTGGATTGCAGGAAAATATCGGCAATCTCCATTTCTCTTTACCTTGCACGGGGTCCACTGCTCTAATCTCATCCTCGCTCAAAATCAAACGCAGACCTTTGCGTTGCATCATGATATTACCTAAAGTCACCATGCCTAAAATAAAAACATTAACACCAATAATAAAAAGCGCAATTGCATAATTCTTGCTTATACCCGAGTTAAAAATAATGTATCCCAGCAAGCTCAACAAGCCGGCGCCTCCATAAAATGTCCACATTATCATCAATTGAGACCATCCGCGATATGATCCTTCCAAAGTAAAATATTGCGTCTTCTGCTGTGTCGCGGATTTTGTGCTTTTTTCCATCACAAGATCCGCGAATTTTTGCGCGTCAGTTGGATCATTAATACTATAATCAAACTTCGCTGCGGGCGGAGCATTGTAAAGATCTTCTTGGAGTTTAACTCCAAAGCTAGCCATGCTCACATCCTCACCTTCGTTATTAAAATAAAAAATACTTCCCACATTACCGGCATGCTGTATATACCATTGTCCTGCTTTGAACTTTCCGGAGCGAAAATCAATACTCCTGCCGTCAAACCGCAGTACATCATCCTCAACAAACAAAATCTTTTTGCTACCCAGCGAATAAACCGTCAAAAACAAAATTATCAAAGCAAAAGCACCGGCCGGTATCAGCCATAAATACAAGCTTGCGTTTGTCGCATAAACCTCTAATATTCGCATGCCCTCAAAAATCCCGGACATTCCCGTATAACTTATATAGCTCAATCCTCCCAGTGTCAGCAAAATAATGATTACGGTTATCGCCCAGCCCATCAAAATCGTATTTTTTCTTCTTTTATATACAATGGTATTCAATCTAATCATAGCTCAATATTATAGATAAAAACTTAAATACCGCAAAAAATGTTATAATAGGCTCAATGAAAAATGCAAATAAAAAATTAATTTACATACTTGCCGGCTTAAATGTCTTAAATTTTACCGATCGCTACATACTTTCAGCTGTCGCGCCTTCTATTCAGCGTGATCTCGGCTTTTCAGATGCTCAGTTGGGTATGTTGGGCACGGCTTTTCTCTGGGGCTTCGTATTAGCTAGTCCTTTTGTCAGCGGTTTGTTGCGCCGTTTCTCTCCCCAGATAGTTTTAGCTTTCGCGGTATTGACCT
>CAYFST010000016.1:0-27737 GCA_964345995.1 uncultured Gammaproteobacteria bacterium | reverse complement strand
GTTATCAGGTATACAAAAGACGCGGTAATCCGCGTCTATGGAGGCGTGAGCGGGAATCGAACCCGCGAATACAGGTTTTGCAGACCCGTGCCTTACCACTTGGCTATCACGCCGACTTATGTAGCATGTAACTTGTAGCATGTAGTATGGGTTTTTGTTACAAGCTACACGTTATATGTTACGTGAAAAGATGTTAGCAAGTAAAAGATAAAACGTCCAGATTGACGTTGGTTAGGTTTGGAGGATTTCGAAGAGGCGTTCAGCCAAGTAAATGGAGGCTTCGTTTACGTTGAGATCAGAGAATGTTTTGAATCCGGACATTACTTCATCGGTACCGAGACCGTTATCTCGAGCAAGTCTGACACAAAGCCGATGAAAAGCCGTTAGTTCCTCAGGGCTCCAGGTCATGGTTTGTCCGTCTTCTTTGGGATTGCGCAGAAGAATAAATGTATCGCGGATGTCGGCAAAGCTTTTTATGGCCGGTGTAGCCGGATTATTGTGTGGCGGATACAAGCTAAATTCGTCGCGTAAAAGTTTAGCATAGTCATGATAAAGACTTTGTGCCGCTTGAGATAGAATATCATCAGGGGGTAGGTCGGCGACTTTGGCCAGATCATCGGGATTATCCGGATTCAATTCAAGGTAGGTGGACGCTATGGCTTGCGCAAGACGGGTACGTAATTCTTCTTCGCGTTGAAAAACCTGATAATCTGGATGCTCGATGCCATTTTTGTAGGCGGCCTCATAAGTTTTTACGGCATTTAGAGCTTGTTTCAATTTGATCATGATACCTCTGGTTTAGGTTTAAAGGAGCTAATATAATCAAAGCGTATAATGATGAAAATGTCAATAATTTGTATAGTTAACCTCTAAGGGTGACTTTCTAGGCATTTAAGGGTAACTAAGGTTAACCGTACACTAATAATTCTTATGTCCAGCTTAGCTCGACTTTTTTTTAAAATGAGAGGTTATGGTTAACCCTTGTCATTTGTCATTTGTGGTTTTTATTGTAAGATTGGGATAGATGTTAGTTTTTGGACACAGGGGGATGCCCACTCGGCACGTGCAAGAGAATACGCTCTTGTCTTTTTTGCAAGCAATTCAGGCCGGTGCGGACGGTATTGAGTTTGATGTACGGGTTTCTAAAGACGGCTGTTTGGTCGTAGGGCATGATAAGGATCTATCCAGGATTGCAGGGATTCCACATTCCATGAATAAGCTGACGGTGAATGAATTGAAAGCCTTGAAGTTGAGAGGCGCCGGACAGATTTTGACTTTAAATGAAATTACAGAGTCGATTCCTCATCCCGTACAATTGGACATCGAGGTAAAGGATGTTAAGGCGATACCGCTTTTAATTACCAAGTTGAAAACAAGTAATCAGTTGCGCGAACGGACTATTATTTCATCGTTTGAATTAGACGTATTGGAAGGTGTGCAGAAGGAACTTCCGGATGTGCGCAGATTGATTTTGTTGCATACCTGGTTGGCGATAAGAGGTTCGCGTGAGATGTGGAAGCGGGTTTTGGCGATTGAGCCTTGGGCAGTAGGGGCGCGTAGAGGATCTTTAACGAAAAAGAGGATGGAATGGTTGCGTGGATACGGAATTAAAGTTGCGGCTTATGATAAGGCGAATTCGAATATGGCGACTAAAAGGATAGTGAATAAAGGCGTTGATGTGGCGATTACGTATAGACCACATGTTGCGCGATCGCTGATCGCAAAAACTACCGATTAATGATTACCGATTACCAATTTAGGAGTCGAGCTCGGGCTCGATTTTATTTATCTGAAGGGATTAACATTTGCTGATTTTTATAATGTTTGAAATCTAGATTGTAAATCAGATTAGGAACTTAATTAAGCTGGATTACTATATGATGAAATTAATTTACACAGTTTTAATCAACGTTCAGACAATTGGACTTTGAGTATTTTTTACTGTACTTTAGTTACATTATGACGAAGAAAAAAGCGTTGGTTATTGATGCAAATGCATTAATTCATAGGGCTTGGCACGCGTTACCTCCGATGACATCTCCGGATGGGAAGCTGGTAAATGCGGTTTATGGATTTACATCTATTTTGATAAAAATATTGGCAACCGAGAGGCCTGATGTTTTGGCTGTTTGTTGGGATACGCAAGTACCGACGTTTAGGCATGAACAATTGGAAAGTTATAAGGCGACCAGAGTTAAACAAGATCAGGCTTTTTATGATCAGTTTGATGATGTAAAGGAAGTGGTTGAGGTTTTGGGCGGTACTAATTTGGAATTGGATGGTTATGAGGCGGATGACATTCTAGGTACTTTGGCAGTGAAGTTGGAGAAAGATGGTTTTAAGGTTCTGCTTTTGACGGGTGATAAGGATGCTTGGCAATTGATTTCCGAAAATGTGAATGTGGTGGCGTTTAAGAAAGGTGTGAGCGAGACGGTGGTTTATACGCCGGAAACATTGGTTGAGATTGCCGGTTTACGACCGGATCAAGTGGTTGATTTTAAAGCGGTGCGCGGGGACGCATCGGATAATATTCCGGGTATTAAGGGAATTGGTGAGAAGACCATGGTTGAATTGTTGCAAAAGTATGATGACCTGAAAGGGATCTTTAAGGTCGCCAAAGATGAGAGTAGCGATATTAAGCCCGGAGTGAGAAAAAAGTTGTTAGAAGGCGAAAGTGTGGCTATGGAGACCCTTCCTATTGTGAGGATAGTGACTAACGCGCCGATAAAGGTGAAGACCAGAGATTTGTCGCGCAGGAAGGTGGATCAAGATGAAGTTGTTAAACTGTTCGCGAGGTTTGGGTTTCGATCACTTATAGCCAGGCTTTTCGGCAAAGCAGAAGATCGTCCCGCGTCGCCCGTTTCACGCGCCACGTCGGGAAGGCGTAATACAAAACATAAAATGCAAAATACGATCGAGCATCTTGAAATTAAGAAAGTTGAGGATTTTCAGAAGTTTTTTGCAGAGACGCGTCGTGGTGTGTCTGTACTGTATATTTATTTGCCGGAGGTTTTACAGGAATCGTTATTTGAGGATTTGCCTCAGGTGGTTTTGGGCACTGAACAGCTGACAGCAACTATAGCGAAAGCTGTGTTGGATGATAAAAAGGCCAAGAAGATGTTGCGGGATCTGATTGAGGATGAAGGTGTAAAAAAGGTTGGGCATGGACTGAAGGAAGTTTGGCATTGGGCGGACGCGCTGGGAATGGAATTGGCAGGTATGGATTTTGATACGGAGATCGCCGCGTATTTGTTGGCAGCCGGAGAGCGCGGGCATGATTTGAAGAGCGTAGCAGCTTTGAAATTGCAAAAAGTGTTGAACGAGGGCGAGTATGCGCAAGCGTTGGATGTGGTTAGAGATTTGGAAAGTTTATTGAAAGTTGAATTAAAGCAGCAAAAATTGGATACGCTCATGGAGCGGTTTGAAATGCCGTTGATTGGTATTTTGGCGTTGATGGAGAAGAAAGGTTTAAAGGTGGATGTAAAGTATTTTAAGAAGTTGGCAGATGAGTTGCGTAAAGAGAAGCAATCTTTAGAGAAAAAGATGCATAAGATCGCGGGTGAGGAGTTTAATCCCCTATCTCCCAAGCAGTTGGGATATATATTGTTTGAGATATTGGAGATACCATCGCAGGGCATTAAGCGGGGTAAAACCGGGATTTCCACGGCTGCGTCCGAGTTGGAGAAGTTGCATGGCCAGCATGAGATAATTGAGATGATTGAAGATTATAGGGAATTGGCCAAGTTGTTATCGACTTATGTGGAAGCGATTCCGGAGTTGGCTGATGATGAGGACAGGGTGCATACAACTTTTAATCAGGCGGTTACAGCTACCGGAAGGTTGTCGAGCTCTGAACCGAATTTGCAGAATATTCCCATCAGGACAGAATTGGGGCGAAGGGTGCGTAAAGGTTTTATTGCGCCAAAGGGTTATAAATTGCTAGCTTGTGATTATTCACAGATTGAACTTAGGATCGCGGCCGCGTTGGCCAAGGATGAGGCTATGTTGCAGGCGTTTAGAAATAATGAGGACATTCATACGACTACAGCGGCTAAGATTTGGGATTTGGAATCTAAGGATGTAGGCAAAGACCAGCGGAGAGTAGCTAAGGCAATTAATTTCGGCTTATTGTTTGGGCAAGGTCCGCAGGGATTATCCAGGGTGGCGGATATTTCATTTGCCGAGGCAAAGGAGTTTATTGATAAGTATTTTCAAGCTTTTTCCGGCATCAAAGAGTATATGACGGCTTCTAAAGCTCTGGTCAAGAAACAGGGTTATATTGAGACTTTGTTTGGCAGGAAAAGGCCATTGCCGGAGATTGACTCGCCGTTGCAGATGGTAAGGGCGCAGGCCGAGAGAATGGCTATAAATATGCCGATTCAAGGCACCGAGGCGGATTTGATAAAGCTTGCCATGATTAAGGTGGCCAAGGAATTGCCCAAGATATCAAAAGAAGCCAGGTTGTTGTTGCAGGTACATGATGAGTTGGTTTTGGAAGTTCCGGATAAAGAGGTTAAAAAGGTGGCCGAGGTTGTGGTTGAGACTATGCAGAATGTTGAGAAAATTGGTTGCCCAATTGTGGTGGATGCTAAGGCGGGGAAAAATTGGGAAGAGATGGAATCAATTAAAGGTTAAAATTTATAATCTAAATTAAAAAAGGCGCTTGAGGGCGTCTTTTTAGATATTAAAAAATCGATGGGAAGTCGGTAGTTACTATGAGTGGAGCGTATTCCGTCTACGTTTCTGCTGAAGTTAGGTATGCTTGGCTTCAGTAGTTGCCTCGAGTTAAACCGTGATATAAGCTAATGCCATGCTAGTTATCTGTGCGGGACCGGATGGGTTTAGGGCTCGATTAAAGTATCGGGATCTGATTTCGGTGTATAAAAAGAAATATGATGAAAAAGGTGATACTGTGGAGCGTTTACCTTTAGATAACCTTTATGAGGCGGTGATATCAAAGTTAGGGAATCAATCGTTATTTGCATCGAAAAAGTTGTTGGTATGTGAAGGTTTGATGAGTAAGCTGACCGCCAAGCAAGCTCAAAATTTGCGAGACGCAATTTATAGAGATGGTGATATATCAGTTATAATTGATTATGAGGAAAAGGCGCCCAAAGCGACGGCTATAAAATCTTTTCAAGAAAAAGAGTTGTTTGTTTATGAACATGAACCGGCAAAAGGCGCGGAATTGAATCGGATTGTGGCGGATTTATGTAAGAGGTACGGCGTGGATGTTAAACAAGTCCCCTCTTTGATTCAAAAATATCAAAGCGATTTGTGGGCAATTGATACTGCGTTGCAGGTGTTTCGCGTTTGGGATGAGCAGATGGTTGAATCGGAGCCAATGAAGTTTGATAATATGTATGCTTTAGTAGATTGGTTGCTCGTGAGTGATAAAAAGTGGCTGGAGCATTATCGTGATTTTGATATTAATTCGATTTTAGGTTCAACCCTTTCGCAAATGAGGACATGGCATATGTCTAAAGAAGGTATGGCTAAGGGTGCGCATCCTTTTGTGCAGAAAAAGTTAAGTGCAATGAAAATTGACGATGCTGATGAAAAATTGCAGAAATTTTTAAAAGCTTTTTATGCGTCAAGACATTCGTTAGCTACAGGTGATGAGATGGTGCAGATGCTTTATTAAACTTTTATTAGTTAAAAAAGAAACAAGATATAATTTTTTTTGATAAAGATTGATAACAAAAAACAGCTGATTAGGCTGTTTTTTCGGTTGTTTCTTGTTGTTGAGCTTCGATTGTCAGTTCTTCCGGTTTTTGAGTTTCCGTTTCAGTAATTGGTTCGGTTTTTAGAGTTTTAACCTTGCCCTTACCTTTTCCTTTGATAGGCGGAGTTTGGCGTTTGCCGTGGATCATATCCCATAAAGCAGATTTTTTGCGAACAGCACGGTTTTTGGAAACGATATGACGCTTCGTTGCTTTGTCGGCTATTTGTTGAAAATCAACAATTTTTTCTTTAGCCTTGTCGATTTCATTTGCTTCGATAAGATCAACGCATTCACGGTAAAGATGCTTAAAATGCGTCTTCACGCGATCATTATGTGTTGTTCTTTTTTTGGTTTTGCGCAACTCTTTGAGCGCTGATTTCTTGTTTGCCATAAATTGATTTGCATATCTTATTGCAACTTAAAGATACTGTCAACTTACGATAATAATAAATTTACCACCTGGATCTATGGTTAACTTAGAAGTATCAGAGATGTTGTGGCATAGCTTAAATTCATAAAATGATTAAAAAATTGTTTTTGTAATGATTCATTATTGATTATAAGTGCTTGACATGTGTTTATTTGACATAAAATAAGTTATGAAGTATAGTTATTTTCGCTAAATAAAGCAAAAAAGATGTGTATATATATATTTTACGACGCATTAGTTCCTGTAGTTTAATGGATAAAACGGGGACCTCCTAAGTCTCAGATGGTGGTTCGATTCCACCCGGGAACACCATTTTATTACAAAAAAATATAATTTTAACAACTGGATTCTGTAAATTGTTTCACGTGAAACAATTTGTGAAGTATTCCCCTTTATTCGTTGTGCATCGATCGCTTCTCTATTTATCAAATATGGCATTACGGAATGTTTCACGTGAAACAATTTAGTCGTCGTTCGGAACTATCAAAACTACGTTTTGCTGCTTCACTCACTCCTAGGGCCGGTATGCACTTCGTTTATACCGACCCGTCGTCGTTCGGAACTATCAAAACTACGTTTTGCTGCTTCACTCACTCCTAGGGCCGGTAGCTCAGTTGGCTAGAGCGCTGCATTCGCATTGCAGAGGTCGGGGGTTCGACTCCCCCTCGGTCCACCATAAAAAAATTCCCATTAGGGAATTTTTTTAGAATTAATTACCAATTGTTTCACGTGAAACAATAAAAAGTATAAATTTAAACTTAATACTATCTATATATACTTAAAATAATCTTTATATAAATTATATTTTTACTTAAACTAAAAGTTGTTGCTATAAATTGTTTCACGTGAAACAATTTTTTTTGCTTTGTTTAACTTTTTATTAATTTCATTTTTTTTATTGATCTTTGTGTAAAAAAAGATTTAAGTAAGTAAATTTTACAATTGTTTCACGTGAAACAATTGTAGATTTGATTTCTTTATTTGCCATATGCAGATTTTTATCCATTTTATATAAATATAGATCTTTTAACAGAATGTTTCACGTGAAACAATTTTTTTTACTAATATTTTTGCTTCTAATTAATAGAAAGATTTGTAACTCTACAAACAAGATTCGTTTTAATGAATTTATTCATTGTTTCACGTGAAACAAAATAACGACTAAGTCGTTAGAGGGTTTGACGCATTTCTTTGCAGAAATTATTGATTGTTTACTTTTTCATTAATACGGAATTCTTAAATTTACGATTTATATGTGTATTACCCAATGATAAACAATAATATTAATTTTTTCAGATCCATTTAGTAGATCTATTTCAATATCTCAAAAAGATTCAGGATATAGGTAGGAGCTGTGAAAACCAATTATAAAAAAACTTTTTTGATTGGTAGACAACTTGGTCCACTCTAAGCTCAGAAAAATTAGTCTCATAAAGAGAATTGGTTACAGCCATGTTTACCTTAGAAGAAACTATAATTGAAACACTTGAAAAAATAAATGTTTCACGTGAAACATTTTGATACAATCTTTCGGCGAATTAAGTTTGTTTGTTTTTTAGTAAAAGAAATTTTATGAGAAAAAAATTTAGGAATAATTATATTAAAGTTATCCACAGATATTAAATTATAATAAATATTTTACGACGCATAAATTAGTATAGCTTTAGCAAAAAAAACTACTTTTTGCATAAAAGTAAGTTCGTTATAAAATTTAATAAATGGCATAAGCCTGTCAGATTTTGTTTAGATTACTTTGTATTTCCTATTTTTGTTATAAAAATATCATTAGTAGTCCAGTATTAAAATTATAAACAAGCACAAATTATAATTACCTCTATTTAGTGTTATACTTTACTCTAAATGAGGAGGCATTTTTTTTACTATTTAATTGCGGTCACGATTGTGAGTCTGCCTTTTATTGTATTTGCTTCAACAAGTACTAATTATGATGCAACAAAAGAACATGGTGGGCCGATAAATTTTGATTCGAGTTCCGCAAATTATGAATTTAAAGCGGAAGTTGGTCATCCTGGTGCTGGAGTATCCACCAGTACGAATTACGAATTTTGGCATGGAACTTTTTGGGAAGATGCAACCTCGTCCATGGATGTTTATATACAATGGGCAGTACCTGAATCAAGAGTAGGAGCTACCAGTACCAATGATGATGCCATTTTTTATTTAACAGTTAGAACTTCGAATAACACAGACGACGTAATTTTATATCAGATGCCGGATTTAAAGAAAACTACCATAGCAGGGACTTACAGCACTTCAATAACAATTACAGGGTTAACAGCGGATACTTATGATATTGGCATTAAGACACATCAACACATTACAAAAGTATTACAAGATATACCTTTATCCGACAGTACGATTACAAGATTAAATTTTACCCAACCTGACAATTCAACTACTTATGGATCAATTAGATTATTAGCCGGTGACATTTCGGGTACAACCTCCACTCCGGCTGATTTGGGCGACGATGTTATAAACTCAGTAGATCTTTCAATTATGATTAATGATTTGGATAAAGATGATATGTCAGGAAATGGCATAAGATCAAATGTCAATCAAGATCCGGTTGTGAATTCGGTTGATTTGAGTCTTTTATTAAAAAATTTAGATCTCGAAGGAGATAATTGATTTATGAAAAAGATTTTTTTTATTTTTACGTTGATGACCATATTCATCATTTTTGTTTATATAAATCCAGCAAGTGCGGGGTCGCCATCAGGCAATGATTGGTTTCAATTGTTGGCCAATCCTTACACGGGAGGTGATAACACGGGAGACGGTGGAACAAGTTTGCCGGCAGACTTGAATTATTTTTATGTGGGACAAACTTTTACATCAACTATTGAAATACAATCGGCCGCGCCGGGTACAAATGCAGCAAATATTTGGATCGATTATAATACAACCAAGATGACAGCATCAGGTCTTACAACAGGAACCTATTACCCGAGTTGGTCGGGTCAAACCATAAGCGGAGGAAGAGTAAAATCAACGGGTTATAGAACCGCGGGTTATAGCACAGGCAATGGAAATTTTGGATCATTGCAATGGACAGTGAATGAACCCAATGCATTTAATTATGGAACAGGATCACCATTAACTTTGGATATTAACATTGGTACGGTTGGCGCAACAACTGAATCGAATATTTCGTATAATGGCTCTGACGTTTTGGATGATGCGGAAGATTTTCAAATGCATCTTTGGGCAGATACAAAAAAGCCATATGCTTTAAATCCGGGTCCGGTTGATACGGCGACAGATGTTCCGGTTGAGCAAAATTATACTTTTGATTTACGAGACAGTTTAAGCGGAGAAGGTGATAATTCGGGAGTGGGAACAGGAGTAAATACCGCAACCCCACCAGGAGCGATTACTTTTAATACAAACGATTATACTGCTTGGGATGCTTATTCATGCTCCGGAGTTTGGGGGACAAATCTTTGCAACACAACCGTTAACCCACCGAGTCCTCTGGGTATACCAGGAGATCAGCGCAATTGGGAATATGCTACTTTGTACACTGTAGTTATCAGCGGTTTTCAGGATTTGGCTTCGCCCAACCAGGATCAATTAGGAGATACTAACGGACCAAATACAATGGATACTAAAACTTGGACGTTTACTACCGAGGCCGATACAGTGGCGCCTAAAGTTGTTGCTGAAACGCCGATCAGAAATAGCATGGGGAATAGCGTTTCAACCAATATAAGCGCAACAGTTCATGATAAAAAAGCGTATCCGGGCAATATTTCTGGAACCGGAGTGGTATCAAATACTTGTCGTTTCGATATTTGGTCTGATTCGATAGCAACTTCCACTTATCAGGAGGGTTTGGGTACTGTTGCGGTTAGTGCTGTCAGTTATGGTTATGATTTTACAATCAATCCGCCTGCGGATTTTGCGCAAAATGAATGGGTGTATGTTTTAGCCAGAGATTGTGAAGATCAGGTGGGCAATATGATGGTAGACGATTTGTGGCGTTTTAAAACTTCGGATACGGATCCGCCTTATGTCGATGAAGAGGCTCCGGCAGATGATATGGGAATAGCTGCGGATGGTACAGTGAATTTACACGTAAAAGATGATGGCGTGGGAGTTGATATTGCCAACTTGGTGATTTTTGTAAATGGTAATTATTATAAAAACGTTGCCGGAGGAGCGGGTTTTGTGACAGTAAACGGCACGAGAATTACTTATGCATCAACATCGGCATTCACTTCATTGTCGGGTACGATTAATGATTATGAGATTATTATTGATCCACCGGATTTTACACCCGGAGAGGCGGTGCCGGTTATTGTTTATGCCGAAGATTTTAGCGGAAACTTAATGGAGAGAGTTGTTTATGGTATGTGTGTCGGAGGAGGTACAGGGCAAGTTTGCGGCAATGGCACGGTTGAGGGTAACGAAGTTTGCGATGACGGTAATACGATCGGGAGTGACGGATGTAGTGCCAATTGTTTGTCGGATGAAACATGCGGTAATGGTATAACCGAACTCGCGGAAGAGTGTGATGATGGAAATAACCTAAACGGTGATGGCTGTTCGGCAATTTGTGTTTATGAAGGTATAGCAGGTTCCGGTTCGGGATACTGCGGAACTAATACCAGCTGGAATGGTTCTATGTGTATCGCGTCATGCCCAACTTCGGGGCAGGGTTCGGGAGGATCTCCGGGTATAGCACCTTTGTTATCAGTAAATATTACAAGTTTGAAAGCAATGCAAATTGATGAAGATTCGGTGATGATTTATTGGACTACAAATATTCCAGCAAGCGAAAGAGTGACATTTGGCAGTAATCCATTAGTGAGTTTAGGACAACCACCCAATTATGGTTATGCGCATTCAACTGATGAGATGGATGTTGATTCCAGAATTCATCAAGTGGTAATTGATGAATTAACTCCGGGGATATTGTATACATTCAGACCTATTTCCAAAGCAAATGGTAATGAAATTTATGGACCGGAAATTCAGATGGCACCCGTGTTTGCTACTCAAGTGGTTGAGCAAGAGTGTCCGCTTACAGAGCCTCAAGTTAATAATGACACGGTTTCAATACCGGCGTCTATTGGTATAGAACGACCGAAGGATATTCCTCGCACAACAGTTGTGGATCAGCCACCGGCGGATTTGCCGCCAAGAGTTGATTTGGAAATTAAGAATATCGAACAAGACGGTGATGAGATTATGTTATATGGAAAATACCGGAGTAATGCCAAATTAAAATTATATATTTACTAATATGATTAATACGGATATACAGCCAAAAGCGGTTTTGGATTTAAAAGCCGACAGCGTTGGAGACTGGCAGATTGATTTACCTAAGGATTTGCCTGATGGTGTACATACGATTCTCGTAACCGACGAACTTGGAGAAGAGCAAGATGTGGCTTTTGTAAGCGTGGGAACCAAGGAGAAGACGCAATTTGTGGATCGGGTACAGGAAATTACACCAACTTGGATGATCTACGCAGTGTTGTTTTTTTTGGTAGTAATTCTAGCCTTAGCGGGAAATAACTTGCGTTTGGCGTGGAAGAAAAAACGTTTAAGTAAAAAAGAAGCAAGCCAGCTGACACGTTATTCGGTGGGATTGTCATTTGCTTCGATTTTAATATCTTTAGCGGTGGGCGGTTTGTTGATTTTTAACCTAATCCAAGCTAAAAATGAACAGTTAACCATATCCAGTAAACAGGCTGATATTATGAGAACGAATGAGCAAAGCCAAACTATGGACAGAATATCAGGAGCAGTTATTAATCCGCGGGATATGTCTTTGGTGAAAAATGTATCTTTGAGTTATAAAGAAACGGAAATAAAGACGACTAATGGCGGTAATTTTGTATTCACAAACGTAGAACCAGGTGATTATTTGAAATTAGATAATTCGGATTTACCGACGCCGGTTTATTTTCGAATTCATGAAGATCGGTCGCAGTATTGGGATTTGTTTTTTGATAAGGATTTATATCTGTTGCTGATTAATGTAGCCGAGGCGGAAAAGAATAATGAAATAAATTATATTTATGCCAATTTGGCGGATGAAATAAAACGGAACAGAGAAGTTATTGATTTTGTAGAGAATTATTCGAAATTGTTTGATGACGATTTTGATGCATTGCGTGTGGATAGAGTGAGGCGAATAAATGATTATTCAGCTATAAATCAGCAGATTTATTCCAGGGTTTATGAGTTTGTTTTGAATTACAAAGGAGATGAAAAAGTTTATCAGTTTGTTTTAGAGAATTTGAATTGGAAATTGGTAGAATAATTTATTAACAGTTTATCAATATATTGTATACATTGCAGTCGATCTATGACTGCGATGTTTTTTGTTTACAGTAAGCGAAAAAACTACTAAGTCTCATATTAATATAAAATATTAGTACAACATAAAAACAAAAATATATGGGGCGTATAAGCATACAAAAATCTACAAAAAAGATTAAAGCCTTTGTAACAGGCGGTTTTTTATTGGTGGCTATTTTAGTGCCGGTTATTGAGCTTGATGCACAGGTACCGCAATCAATTAATTATCAATCAAGGTTGCGCACAAATACCCAGCAGCCGATAACCGCGAGCACAACAATTCAATTTTCTTTGTATAGTCATCCAACTAACGGCAATTCGGCAGACGTGGCCAGTCAGGGCGGTCCATTGCTTTGGAAAGAAACTTACAGTCAAAATAGTGGCGCTTGCATGAAAGTTCAACCTGATTCACAGGGGTATTTTTATGTTCAGCTGGGTTCGTGTACAGCATTTCCTAATTATATTAATTTCAATAAACCGCTTTATTTAGGCGTAAAAATTGAATCAGACGCAGAGGCGACGCCCAGGGTTTTGCTGGCATCGCATCCTTATGCGCTAAATTCACAGCGTGTAAACTCATTGGAAGCAACTACAACCGCTACAGGCGGTCAACTTTTGGCGCTCGAGGATGATTTGGATTTTAATATAGCGACCGGAACGTTTTACGGAGGTGGATTGGCGATTAACGGAACCTCCACATTGCAAAACCTAACTTTTACTGTAGCCACAGGCACTTGGCTTAATTTAACGGATTATCTCGCGATTGGCGCGATTAGACTGGATTCAACCGGAACAAGTAATATTACTTCGGGTGCTTACTTGGTTGGAGTGTTCGATGAGTTTGATAATTCGAATGCTACAACCGTGCAGGCCGTATTAAGTGATTTGGATACGGCGATTACCGCGGTTTCTTCTACCATGTTTGCTATGGATTTACAGCAAGTTACGGATAATGGCGCAACTACAACGAATAGGATTCAATTTGCGGGAGCGACGTCGGCCGGTGATATATTACCGGAAACCAATAATTCTTTTACTTTAGGCGATAGCACGAATCGTTGGTCTGATATTTGGACGGCAAATGTACATATCGGTACTTCTACATGGGATTTGGCGCAAGCGGTTGCGGGAGAGCTGACCATAACCAGAAGTGGAGGTAGTGAAGCGTTACGCATTGAAACAAACGGCAATACGGGGATAGGGGCTGCTGCTAATGATTTTAAACTGCAAATCGCCGGTCACACAGGACCAAGTGTTCATAATACTTATGACCTGGGTTCGGCAACAACTTCATGGCGCAATATTTATGCTTCGGGAACAATCTATGGCGATATACAAGGTAATTTAAATACAGATTTGGCACCGGGTTCTGTTGTATTCGCTTCAACATCAGGCACTTTGGTTGGCGATAACGATAATTTGTATTGGGATGATACGAATAAAAAATTGGGAGTTGGAACAAGTACCATAAAAGCAACAGCAAGAATGCAAGTCGATGGAAACTTAATTCTTTCAGGTGATAGTCAGCCGACTCTTATGTTGAATCAAGACGGCGACGGTTACAATGGTTATCAAATTCGTCAAAATGATGATTGGTTGGTATTTGATCATTGCGCCGATCCATGGTGTATTACTGTTAATTCTCTAGCTTCGTTTAATTATCAAGATAAAGTATTTAATTCACTTTTGCCTTTTGAGATTAACTACAGTCATTACTATGTAGGCCTCAAGCCTTTGATGAGAATGGAGCATGCGGCCTCATCCACCGCGGACTTTTTGCAAATTGCAACAGATGGCGCCGCGGATGGTGATGTATTAACCATCGATAGAAGTGGTCGATTGGGTTTGGGAACGAGTACACCGGAATATGCAGTGGATATTATTGGGGATACTCGTTTGGACGGTCAGTTTATGCTGGGGCAATTTGCCAATTTACCGGCAAGTGGTTTTCAGGATGGTTCTTTGGTTTACAATACTCCTTCGTCCACTATCCATTATTGGGATAGCACGCAGTGGAGAACAGTTGCCACGGCTGAATATGTTGATAATGCTATAACATCGAGTACAGTTTCTGCGGGAAACGCTTTAACGTTGAATTCCGGTGTTATGCATTTAGGTGGAGATTTGACTCAAACTACCTATATAGATCACATGGGTTATGATTTGGTGATTAGGGAATTTGCCGGAGAACCGGAAACATTGTTTGCCGGAGATAACTTTAAGATTCAAGACGGCGATTATGAGGTAAGGTTTGGAATTGGAGGGCCTTCACATGTAGGTTTATCTTTAACTCATCCCAGCTCAACCTTTGATTTGTTTACTTATGATAACTATGTAGGAGTTATATCCGATAGAGTTGATTTTCAGGGTTTGGTTTATGATAAAGATTATTCAAGTTATTTTCAAAACCATTCTTTGGTTGATAAGGCTTATGTAGATGCTCTATACAGTTCTAAAAAATGGAAAGAACCGGTTAGGGCCATGAATCCGTCTACAAACGTCAATTTAAGCGGTACTCAGGTGATGGATGGAGTATCTTTGCAGATTGGGGATAGAGTTGCGGTATTTGGGCAGACCATACCTACAGAAGATGGAATATATGTAGTGCAAGCCGGAGCATGGCAAAGAGCTTCAGATGCGTTAACGGGCGACAGTATGGCTAATGCAACGTTTTTTGTCATGGAGGGTACAACAAGAGCTGAGAGCGAGTGGACTATTTCAAATAATATAGGGTCAGATGTTGTTGGTACTAACGATTTAATTGTGATTCAGACCGCCGGACCCGGATTATTTTTAGCATCCAATGGTTTACATATGGACGGAAGCGAGGTGAAACTTGGTGGAAATTTAACAGAAGATACATATATTTACGGTTCAAATTCAAGGTTAATATCTTTTAAAGATAACACCAGGTGGTATGCCGAGGCTAATAGCGGTAATACCTTTTTAGGAATGAATTATTTTGGCATAGCCCCAGGATTAAGCTTACGTCATAATAATTTCCGGATTGATTTAGATGGAAATATGTTGGTTACAGATAATGGCAATAATCGCGGTTTGGAATACGCGGCAGATTATTCAGCTAATTACACAAATAGGACTTTGGTTGATAAGGCTTATGTAGATTCAAATTTGGCCAACGCGACCGGTACTTTTAATCTGCAACAAGTAACCGACATCGGGGCCACTACCACAAACAGGATACAATTTGCAGGAGCAACTTCGGTTGGTGATATCTTGGTTCAAGATGCTGATTTACAAATTATAAAAGATGGAGAGGATCCACAAATAAGTTTCCGCGGTCTGGATATGGGCAGAAATTGGATATTGGGCCAAGATGAAGGAGATGTTATCGGTTCAACGGGTTTTTATATAGCAGAAGGCACAGGAGTTGATGCTGAAGACGCGTTGCTTTATCTAACTCCTAATGGACGATTGTCTTTAGGTACAGGTTATGCGGATACTCAATTGCATATTGTGTCAGAGTCTGCGGATTCATTACAAGCAAATGCAACAGTTTCACGTTATTCCAATTCAAACGAAGGAGCTTATTGGTCATTGATGAAAGCCAGAGGCACGGTTCTTTCGCCCGTTGCTTTATCGTCCGGAGATTTAACCGGCAAGGTCCAATTTGGAGGACAGTATGATATTGCGATGAACGAGTATGATTTTGGGGCTTATGTATCGGCCTATACAACCGAAGCTTGGAGTGATACAAATCGCGGGATGGAACTAAGATTCGCGGTAAATGAAAACGCAACAACGACGCCGACTACAAGGTTTGTGATTGAGCAAGATGGGACTTTGACCGTCGGAGATACAATGAATTATGAAACATTAGTTATTGATGGCAATGATATTCCCAATAAAGCTTATGTGGATTCTTTGGTTACCAGCAGTGTTACCGGCTTAACCTTTCAAGATGTAACTGATAATACATTAGCCGCAGACGGTTATGTTTATTATGATACGGGAGCGGCTGTGATTGAAGATGATGGAGGAGCTTTTAAGATAGCAGCCGGTACGGGTGGTTTAGAGGTTGAAATGACGGAAGTTGGAGGTACAAAATTGAATTTTAAATCCGCTCAAGGGCTGAATCCCGCTAAAGTTGTTTTTTATGATAATAGAAGCGCGGGGGATCGCTATGGTATAGAATATAGTGCGGATTATTCAGCTGATTTCACGGTGCGTTCTTTGGTGGATAAAGAGTATGTAGATACCATGATAGCATCGAGCAGTGGGAATATTTATACGATGGACGGTACTTTGTCGGAAGATAGAACTGTTGATTTAAATGGCAATTATTTAAATTTAATGAATTCAAATTTGCTGGTAGAGATCGGCGAAGATGAATGGATTCAACAAATGAATCAAGGAGATTATTATACATCCATCAATCAAGACGGCGGTACGATTGTTTATAATGCTTCAAATTCTTCATCCAGCGCTTTGGGTAGTTTGAACATCAGGACCGATTACGTTGAACTGTCATCAAGAAGCGATGGAAGTAATACATCCGGATTGAGATTGGATTCGGATGATATTTTGTTGACCGGTACGCTACCTTCTTTTGAAGGCGCTACATACGCGGCTGATTATTCGGCGAACTATATTGACAGGTCTTTAGTAGATAAAGAATATGTTGATAATGCCATTGTTTCGGCAACCACTACACTTGATGCGGCTTATAATGGAGGTGGTAGTGCTTTGGGAAGGCAGATTTTTACAACAGGAACTTCAACTCCCGTTGAAATAATAAATCCGGGCAATGATCAATGGGAGACTTCTTTAGCTTTAACAAATGGAGCTAATGACGGTGGTTTGGCAATGCAGACCATGGAATCATGGGGAGATTATGGTAGTCGTATATTTTTTACAGACGATACATCTGATCCGGTAAACGGTACCGGTGCATATATGTACAATGATAATATGATGCAAGCATTTGAATTTGGTTATCAAACAGCCGGTATAAGAAATTCAAGTTTTTATATTGATTACGGTCGAATGGCTTTAAATATTCCCGGATCTGTAAACAGCGGAGCTTTTAGTGTTAATGCGACAAATTACAATGTGCCGGTTATGGAGTTGAGTGTTCCGGGCTCCGTTTTTGATAGTGAAATTTTGATGAATGTTGGTACAAGCACTCCTGAATCAAAAGTAACTGCGAAAAGCGGCAGTTTATTTTTCAGAACCGATGGAACCGGTAGCGGTCAGCAATTATATGTAAAGACCACTGACAGCGGTGACACGGGTTGGGCGGCGCTATCGGGAGCGGTTACGTCGGTTACCACCCTTTGGGATGCCGACCATGATACCGGAATTCAAGTTGAGGAATCAGCGGATGAGGATATTATAAGATTTGATACGGCCGGAACAGAGTATTTTACAATTCAGGGACCGCGATTGAGCGTGTTAAATTCGGGTAGCTCTGTCTTTTTAGGTCAAAATGCGGGCAGAGTAGATGATTTGTCGAATAGGCGTAATGTGTATATCGGAAATTCAGCCGGTTATAACAGTGTCACCGGTAGATATAATGCCATCATTGGTTATGAAGCCGTTTACAATCATAGTAGCCCAAATAATACGACAGCTTTAGGTTATCATGCAGGAAGGAATTACGCGGGAGCTTTTGGAGGAACAATGGTAGGTTATAAAGCCGGCTATGATTCTACCGGAAATAACAATGTTATGGTTGGTTATGAATCAGGTATGGAGAATACAGGAAATGATAACTTTTTTATGGGTCGTGGTACGGGTTGGTATAATGATGGCAATAGCAATATCATGATGGGTTATTTTACGGGTTACGATAACCGTGGAAGCAGTAATATTTTCTTTGGAAAGAGTTCAGGTTATGAGAATAGCGGCAACAGAGGAGTATTTTTGGGTGAATCGGCGGGACATGTGAACATTGGTGATGATAATATATTTTTAGGATATGAATCGGGCAGATATAATGCTACGGGAACCAGGAATTTATTTTTGGGGCGTCAGGCAGGTTATAGCAATATTTTAGGAGAGGGAAATATATTTTTGGGTTATCAGGCGGGTTACAGCGAAACCAACGGTGATCGTTTATATATTGAAAATTCCAGTTCCGCGAATCCATTAATTTACGGTGAATTTGATAATGATGTATTGCGAGTTAATGGTGAATTGCAAATTAATAATCCAGCAGGTACGGGTTACGCATTTCCTAGCGCGGACGGCGCGATTGACGGGTTGGTTTTAGCTACAGATGCAAACGGTGCTTTGTATTGGGCTTCGTCAACTATAAGCGGAGTTACTTCTACGCATTGGCAAAAAAATACCAATGTACTTTCTCCGGATGATTCGGCTGTTTATCAAGTGAATGTAAATAATAACAGCGCCGGTACTTTAACCGGATTTAAAGCCGTTAACACCAATGATGTGAGTAATTACGCGGGCGCGGTTTTGGAGCTAAAAGGCAGTGGAGCCGATTATACAAACAATGTATATTTTGGAAAATACGGGTCAAGTTTTTATGTACCTTCTTGGGCGGGTAATGGTGTTTTGGCAACCGATAAAAATCTTGTCATAGGAGCGGTAAGCTCGTCTTCATTGATACGCTTTCAAGTTGGAGGCGGCTATACAGCGCCTAACAGCGTGGCAACCATTGATTCTGATAGTTTGGATTTGCTGGCAGGCATCGATTTAAATGTGGGTGGAAATACGGTTTTGGGCGACGCATCCAGTGACACGGTTACGTTTAACGCGAGAGTAAATTCCGATATATTACCTTCGTCCAATTTGGCTTATGATTTCGGCACTTCTACAGCACGTTGGAATAATGCTTGGGTGGCAAATATGCATATTGGAACTTCTACCTGGGAGCTAGCACAAAGCACGGATCAGGCATTTACTATCACTTATCCGGGAAAACAAGAATTCGCACGTATTGATAAATCCGGAAGATTGGGTGTAGGTACACAGCAACCCGAAGAATTAATTTCTACAACAGGCGATGTTTTGTTGGGGCAGTTTGATGGTGGAATTTTGCCGATTAGCGGTTATGATAGACAGTTGATTATTAGAGCTACGGACGGCCAGATGGCCGGTACGCAAGGTACTGCTTATACATCCTATCAACGAAATGGAATTAATTATGCCAGAGTCGGCTTGGATACCGATAATAATATCAATTTCGGTCATTATGACGGATCCTGGAGTGACCAAGTGGTAATTTCGACAAGCGGAAATATGGGAATTGGCACATCTGCACCGGCTTATCGTTTAGATGTTTTAGGTGACGCTCGAGTAAGCGCGCAAATGATGCTCGGACAATACACTTTGAATCCGGCTAGTGGCAGTCAAGCGGGTTCAATGATTTATAACACAGCTTCTTCCACTCCGTTTTTTTGGAACGGTTCGTCATGGAAAGCGATAGCTTCACAAGATCTGGTAACTTTGGATAGAGCTTATGACGGCGGAGGTGTTGGATTGGGCAGACAAATTAATACAGATTCCGGTGCCGTGTATTTAACGGGAGCGGGAAACGGTACAGCGTTGCAAATTGATTATTCAGGTACAGGACAAGGTGTTGCGATGAATCATTCTGGATCAGGTACGGGTTTCACGGTTGGTAATACTTCCAACGGTACGGCATTTTATACCCGTAATCAATCCACGGGTAGAGGTTTTTGGGTGGATAATAATGCCGGCGGACAGGGTTTGTATATTGATAATGGTTATGGTGGGACGGGTCAGCATATCGTCAATGATGGCACGGGTGTGGGATTATCTATGTTGCAAGCTAGTAGCGATACGGGAGTTTATATCAGACAAAATAGCGGAGTTGGATTTGAGCTAGATAATAATACTGCAAATGAGGGCATTAGTATAAATAACAACTCATCAGGAGATGGTTTGGCTATTTTGAATGATGGTAATAATGGTGATGGAATCAGGGTTGATAACGATACCAGTGCAGCGGGTTTGTTGATTGAAGATACAGCGGGTAAAGCTGCGATAAATATTTCCAAACCAGAAGGGACCGGAGATTTGATATATATGAATAATCAAGGGTCCGGTGACGGCATTGATATGTATCACACATCCTCCGGTAAGGCTATTAGTATCGCTAATACCGGTACCGGAGACTCGTTTTATATAACTGATGAAGGCTCTGATTCAACCCCATTTGTACTTAATGCCAGCGGTAATTTAGGTCTGGATCAAGCCAATCCTATTACAAAATTGGATATTGGTTACACGAGTGCCGGATCTTCTGCTGATTATGGTTATATGAGGTTATTGGGTTCGGGTGATGTAGAGCATTTAATGTATTTACCGACGGGAAGTAATTTGATGGTTTGGGATTTTAATAATACGGGTAATGGTGGAGCGATAGAGTTTAGGAATCATGGTAGTCGCATTGGTATGTTTACTAACACCGGACTGGTTATTAATGACGGCGGTCTTTCAGGTGTGGGGTTGAGAGTTGAGGGTAATACAAATGAAAATTTAATCTATACGCACGCCGGTAATGATTATGTAGGTATAGGAACTGATCAACCGGAAGTTCTCTTGCATGCGCGACAAGCCAGTTCCACGGTAGCAGCTTTTGATAGGCAGGCAGATGATGGGGTGATTATTTCGTTGGCACAAGATGGTTCAGAAGAAGGTACAATTTCCGTTTCCGGTAATACGGTTTCTTACAATGCATTTACGGGTTCCCACTATGCCTGGACTAACGAAGAGATCGCGAAAGGTATGCTTGTATCATTGACCGGTGAAAATAGATATTTGCATGATGACATGGAATCGGAAATATTGTATGGAATGAAAGTGGCTACAGAGGCGAATGATCCGCAAATTATGGGTTCGTATTTAGCCCTACAAGAATCAAGTAAAGCTCATGATGAGCATAATCCGCATTTGGTGATGGCTGTGGGCAACGGTGAAGTTTGGATCGCGGATAAGGGTAAAAATATTAATGTTGGTGATTACTTGATATCTTCGGATATAGCGGGACATGCACAAAAAGACACAGGAGAATATGCTGTAAGCCATATTATCGCACGTGCCGCTGAATCGGTTGACTGGACCCATGTGTCGGAGAGTATAGATGGAGTTAAGCACAAGAAAATTTCAGTATTTTTTGAAGCTTTTGATAAGAATAATATGCATTCTTCGGTAGCCGGCACTTCTTTGCAGGGCGGTGATAGTAATTTGGAAGTTGTTGATTTAGCGGTAGGGAGCGCGGTATTTGGCGGAACGGTAACCGTTATGGGCCACGTGGCTTATGCTGAAGATACCGTGGGACAGGCTATGATTATGACAGGTGATAAGAGAGTAAGTGTGGAATTCGCGGAAGAATACGGAACTTTGCCGATTGTAACAATTACTCCGGCAGGTAAAGTTACAAACTCATATTGGGTTGAGAATGCGTCTTTGCAAGGTTTTGATATCGTTTTAGACGAGGTGCAGTATGAAGATATCCTATTCAATTGGCATGCTTTTGGAAACGTGAAAAGTAAAGTATATGTTAGCAATGGCACGACAATGGAAATCGAAGTAAATGATATGGGATCATCAGAACTGGAGACTGAGATTAATTCCACGGCGGCGCAAGAGCAGAAGACGAGTACATCAACCGATGCGTTTGCAGACGATAGCGAAACAGGTAACGCAACGTCGACTGAAACCGGTGTCGCAGATAGTGATTCAGATAACGTGGACGTAAATATCGACATGGATGCGGGTCAGACGGCCACGACTTCAAGTGCGGAGGTGCAAACGCAAGCTATTTTGGAGAGTGAGGAGCCGGAAGATGATTATCCAGTAACCGGTGAGGAGATAAAGGTTAAGATGGAAGACTCGGAAGACGGTTTGCAAAATGATACGTCGACTACAACGCAGCAGTAAAAAAGCCGGATAGCCGGCTTTTCTGTTTATACGGGCTTGTGTTATAATTGTAGAAACATGTTATATGAAAAAAACAGCAGACAATACGGCTAATGAAGCCGGTTTAAATAAGGCATATTTTTATTTGACTTTGGCAGCAATGGTTGTTTTGGCAATAGTAACGATTTTGGCTTTAGTAATTTTATGGACAGATAAGCAATCAGATAATGATACGCAAAACAGCATTGTCATGGAACAGCCAACCCAAGACAGTGTGCATGCGGTTTTTTTAACAAATGGTCAGGTATATTTTGGAGAAATCAGAGATACGTCAGTAAATACCATAGTATTGGAAAATATTTATTATCTGCAATCGGATAAGAGGGCGCAAGTGGCTGATTTGAATAAACAATCAGATGTAAAATTGATTAAATTAGGCAAAGAGTTGCATGGTCCGGAAGACAAGATGTTAATTAATAGGGATAATGTTTTATTTGTAGAAAGATTGAGGGATGATTCAAAGGTTGTTAAGGCAATTGATGAATATGCTATTAAATAATTACCGATTATCAAATACTGATTATCGATTAAGGGTAAATGATTTAGAATGAAATTTTTCGACTTCGTTTAGGGCTCGCAGGAATATAGGAATGAAATTGAGTAGAGACGTCCGTTTGAGGCGTCCTTTTTGTATAATTGAGGCTTCGGTAATACAATGATAATAACGCTAATCCTTATAATAGCCGAATTCCATTACACTTTTCGAATTTCGAGGGGCGCTGTCATGTTTGTGTTTTTGACATCTTGGTCTTAATCTGCCAAGATAAGATAGCGCCGAACATTAAATCGTTAAAGTTCATCAAGTTAATAAAATTGAAAGTCTATCAAGCGGGAATGTCTTTGTTTGACCGACGTTATAGATTTTTTGCTTGACGGACTTATTAGTCAAATAGTTAGTTTGTCCTGAGACATGGATCCTTTTTCCGGCGCGGGATTAAGTTTCAGGATAAACTTTCCAATCGAACATCGAACTACGAATTACGATTTTTGTATAATACAGATTCGTAATTCGCGCAGATTTTCTTTGAGTCTGAGCTGGGGGATCGTCCCTCAGAGTCGATGACGTAATTCGTAAAGTAAGTTTATGCAAAATCAGAAAGAATATTCCATAGATTGGGGCGGAAGAACCCTGACTATTGGTGTTGATTTGCTGGCACAGCAGGCCGGCGGGTCATGTACGGTTCGCTATGGTGATACGGTTGTGCTTTGCACGGCAACCATGGGCGGTGTCCGTGAAGGTTTGGATTTTTTTCCATTACAGGTTGATTATGAAGAAAAGTTTTATGCTTCGGGTAAAATTAAGGGTTCGAGGTATATTAAGCGCGAAGGCAGGCCCACGGATGAAGCAGTTTTGTCGGGCAGGATGATTGATAGAGCGTTGAGACCGCTGTTTGATAACAGGATGCGTAATGAAGTGGCGGTTGTGACCACTGTTTTGAGCCATGACGGTGCGAATGACGCGGATGTTATTGGGTTAATAGGTTCATCTTGCGCTTTGATGCTTTCGGAAATCCCTTGGAAAGGCCCGATTGCGGCGGCTAGAATCGGAAAAAAAGATCAAGGTTTTATTTTAAATGCAACATATGATGAGATTGAAGAGGGTGGAATGGAAGTTACCGTTGCCGGTGCTAACGGTAAGACCGTGATGCTTGAGGCTGGTACTGATATAGTTACTGAGGATGTAGCATATAATGCGATTGCATTTGCCCAGGATAATTTCGCGCCTGTGATTGAATTGATAAAACAGGTTACAGAAGCACATGGTAAAGAAAAAGCGGTTTTATTTGCGCCGAAAACCGAGGAAGAAGCCGAGCTGCTAAAAGAAAAGAGGGAATTGCAAGATATGGCTTTGGAATATTTAGAAGCACATAAGGCTGAATTATTTTCAGATTCGTTAAAAACCAAACAAGATCGTAAGAATGCGGTTAATAAATTTGTCGCGGGATTGGAAGAACACTTGATTGCGCGGGAAATCGGCAAAGACCGTAGAAAAATTGCCATGGCCATAATTGATAAATTTGTTGATGATGAAGTGACGGCATTGATTATAGATGAAGGGAGACGTCCGGATGGTCGAGGTATTGATGAGATCAGAGATCTTTATGCCGATTCATCGTTATTGCCACGAACGCATGGTTCGGCTTTGTTTATGCGTGGACAGACACAGGTTTTATCGCTTGTTACTTTGGGTGGACCGGGTATGGAGCAATATATTGATACCATGGAATATAAGACAACTCGTAGATTTTTTCATCATTATAATTTTCCTTCATACGCAGTTTCTGAATCAAGGGGTAACAGAGGCCCCGGTCGACGCGAAATAGGCCATGGTAGTTTGGCGGAAAGAGCTTTAATTCCGGTTATTCCCTCAAAAGATGATTTTCCTTATACGATTCGCGTGGTTTCAGAGGTTTTGGGTTCAAATGGTTCATCTTCCATGGGTTCGGCTACAGCTTCGTCGTTGGCTTTGATGGACGCGGGCGTGCCTATAAAATCACCGGTAGCAGGTATTGCGATTGGTGTAGCATCGAGGGAAGATAAAAATCAGTGGAAAGTTATTACAGACATCCAAGATTTGGAAGACGGCGACGGGGGCATGGACTTTAAAGTAGCCGGTACACGCGAAGGTATTACAGCGATTCAGATGGATACAAAAAGTTTAGGATTACCGCTTGAGGTTGTGAAGCAAGCGTTTGAAAAAGCTTATACAGCCAGATTGCAACTTTTGGATGTAGTGCAAGCCAACTTGGCACAGCCCAGAGCAGAGCTTTCGGAATACGCGCCCAGAATTGATACCATGCATATTAATCCGGATCAGATCCGCGATGTAATTGGGCCGGGCGGTAAGATGATTAATGAGATTATTGAGCAAACAGGCGTGGAGATTGATATTGAGGATGATGGTTCGGTTTATATTACATCAGTATCGGCTGAAGGTATGGAAAAAGCTAAACAAATGATTGAGAATTTGACTCGCGAAGTGGAAGTTGGAGAGGTTTATGAAGGCAAAGTAACAAGAATTATGGATTTTGGCGCGTTTGTGGAAATTTTGCCCGGCAAAGAAGGAATGGTGCACGTGAGTGAGTTAGCGCCTCATCGTGTTGAAAAAGTAACGGATGTTGTAAATATCGGTGATACGATTAAAGTAAAGGTTTATGAAATTGATCCGATGGGTCGTATCAATCTATCGGTAAAACGAGCAAATCCGGATTATAAACCGGAAAATAGAGGGCCAAGAATGCCCAGAAATGGAAATAACAGGGGAGATCGCCATGGTAATGATAAACATCATGGCAGAGGTCCGCGCGGAGATGGCGGAAGAAATGGGAATGGGGGTAGTGATTCGAGATCTGCGTCGAACGATCCATTTGCAATTAATCTGTGACACCTGACCCGTTTATCCGCGACGCGGTTTTCAAGGGTTCGCCAATCTTATCTTACGGTACGGCGAATCAGGGAAGCGTGTGGCCAAAATTCCTCGCTTTGGGTGCGGGGTTTTTTGTGCTGATATTTCTGATTTTGGGAAGTTGGTTTTGGTTTTTTACTCGAATTCCGCAACCTGATAGAAATGTAATCACTTTAGTAGTTCCTACAAATGTTGAGTTGCCCGCTAATACCCCTTTGGAATGGAAACGGGTCAAAGAGTTAAATCAACCCTTGCCAACAATAGCAGGTATTGTGAAAATGGATAGTGCTTCAGGATACGAGTCGTATGCGATTAGATTGTCTCCGATTACGGCTTTAGTTGGTAAAACTACTTTATGGCATTTAGAATCTAATCAAGATTTAGAATGGAAAAATTTTAAAACGCCGTATGAACTATTTGGATGGCCATGGAATTTGTTGAATATAAAGACAAAATTAATTATACGGCCCAGAAGTGTATTTGCGGATTATGGTAATAATCAAAGATTGCCCGAAATAATCGAAGGATTAATTAAAAAAAATCGTTGGGAGACTGATTTGTTAATTACGGAATATGAATTAATATCGAAATACCAGGAAAGATCGGATTTTGTTAATTTTAATAGTTTAGATAAAGGTATTTTAGGTAATTTTTTTCAATATAATGGAAAATGGATAAAAAGTAGCGACAAAACAATATTAACTTGGCGTTTTTTACCAAATGAACTGCGAATTGATTATCGTGGAAGTGAAGTTGGGCAATTTGTGGGTGATTTGTTGGAAGAAGAAAAAATGTCAGTGCAGGAGTATGTCTTGGAAGATGGTTATTCTGCTAAGCGACTTTTTTTACATACCGGTACGTCAACTATGAATTACACATCTACTTCTTTATCAATTGCAAATACAAAACAAAATCAAATAACACAAATAAATGTCAATGAACTGACATGTCCCGGTGAGATTATAGCGGTTTTTGGTAAAGATAGTTTGAGGAATATTTGTTCATGGATTGACATTTGTTATTTTGATTATAAAATTTTGATTGTAACAAAACATGAGGAAAGATTAACAGTTTGTGGATATTAGTTATCCACACTATGTGGTTAAATTAATTGTAAGTAATAAAATGCACTATATATAGAGTTTTTTACTCTTGATTAAGCTTTGAAATTTAGGTATAATATATATACAAATCGTTCTTTGGATCATTATATCGTTCTTTGTGGATAACACGTTTTTTTTGACGTGTCGCAATCTTTTGTGTCGTATAAGGCACAAGCGAGCATGCTCATGGTAGCTCGCTGGCGGCAAAAAAGCCGGCATACCTCAATGTACATTATAAACCGCTTATAAAAAGATGGGTTTCCATAACCTGTTCTTATGGACCTCCATCACATGGATTATCTCGACCCCGCCCAGTCTTCGATTGGGCTACTAGAAATCAAAAAACAAAACTAAAATTTAGACGCACCAAGCCTGTTGGCTTAATCAGCTGTTTGAGCTTGCCGGCTTGGTGCGTACAGCGAGCAAACTCCATTTATGAAATTCTTTTATGAGTTTCGGAGTCCCTGCTAGGGTTGGGATGAACCAGCGGTTCATAAACGGTCAAGAACTTCACGCAAGTGTCATTCTTCGTGAGCGGCGCGCTCTTTTTCTAAAATCAGCTTTAGCTGGTTACGCCACTTACGGGTAAGACCCGCGTCTCGACCTCTCGGGCTATCGCGCCACAAATTTTTCAAATTCAGGGTGTATAGATAGCCCGTTTTTTATTGAAAAAACATAGATTTTGGCATATTTCTTCGTTATGATCTGCGCCTTTCGTTCAACGTAACAACGTACGTTTTTACTCAAGTGCTCGATCATGCCTCGAACTGTACTCAAAATTAAAGTTTTTTGTTATTTTTAAATTAA
>CAYFST010000015.1:0-28000 GCA_964345995.1 uncultured Gammaproteobacteria bacterium | reverse complement strand
AACTCGTATATATACGAAAACATTTCGTATATAACTTGTTATTTCGTATAATATCTGAATATAAAGTGCCTGTAAAACAAAAACCCGAGTTTTTATCGGGTCTTTGTTTGTTAGTTTTAAACTATTGTGATTTTTGATTAATTTTTTCGAGCAATTCTGCGGCTTTATTTTTACCACCTAGGCCAAATGCTAAACCGCTTGCCAATGAAATTGCTGCAACAAAACCGGTGAATAGGATTTTAATTAAATCATCGGCGATGCCTAATTGGGTAAGGGCTGCCATTATGGAGAAAATTATTATTGCCCATTTAGCTATTTTAGATAATAAACCGACGGCATGCTCTTCGATTTTAGCAGCACCTAACCCGTCTGTTACTAAGTTAGAAACAAACTTGCCCAGAATCAAACCTGCGGCAAGGATGAAGATGGCGATAAGTACGTTTGGAATGTATAGGGCAATAGTTTGTAGAAACTTTGTAATTTGAGGAACTTTTAGAATATCAAATACAGCGATTAACGTTGCAATGATGAAGAACCATTTTATTATACCGCTTGCTAAATCTGCAAAATTAAATTTTAAGCCGATTTTTTCTAATTCCTGCTTTACTAGGATTTTGTCCATCAAAAAATCTACTTTCGCGTAAGTAAAAAGTTTGTGAGATATCTTGCCTAAAATAGAGGCAATGATTAAACCTATAATAAGTACGATAATCGCACTAATTAGTTCGGGTGTGTAGGATACTATTTGTATCCATAGCTCTTGGATCGAAGAAATAAAAACTTCGCCCCAATTTTGAAAATAATTAAGATTTTCCATAATTTTTTATATTATAATTAATAAAATTTTTAATTAACTTATGATTTAAGCATAGCACAATAAGCTATAAAAACATAGGTTATAGACTATTAAATTTTATACTAAAATAGAGCTATGCAAGTCAACAAAGCTAAAATATCGGATCACAAAGTTAAAAATTATTATGCATTTTTACTTCGACATTACTGCAGATAAAACCGCAGGTTTGACGGGCATGAATCACAATATGATTAACCTTCTGTATTCAATCGTTAGTATGCCAGTTTAGAGCCTATCGTAAAAAATTGTTTTAGTTTGAATAAAAACCCAGTAGGAGCTGGGTTTTTTAAATTGTTGTTTACGCTTGCGCTGGTTGAGCTTCTTCTTTCTTTTTATTCATCTTAGCAATCATTGGCAGAACAACCGGAGTAAAGATTGTGGTGATGATGATCATGATGACAATGGCGGCAAAGGCCTCGTCGCCTACGACTCCCAGCGCTTTACCGACGTTCGCGAAGATAAGGCCGACTTCACCGCGGGGGACCATACCAGCTCCAACCGCCTTCCAGTCGGCTCCTTTGCCGGCCGCGACGCCTGCGATAACTTTGCCGAAGATGGCGGCAATGGTAAGGCCGAGCGCGACGAGAAGTACGTTGATATCCGCTAGAACCGCTAGGTTCACTTGAAGACCGGTGATGACAAAGAAAACCGGCACGACCCATTGGGCGACACCTTCGATTAAATCTTCAACGTGGCGATGGCGGTGCTCTTCAACGGCCTTGTGAACACAGGCTTTAACATCATCTTGCGTACATTCGCCCATGGCATCCTCAATATCGCGGACAAGGCGGGGTGATCGAAAACGTCGGAAATGGACAGGGTCCAGCAAGAGACCGGCCGCGAAAGCGCCGACAATGGGGGCTAAGCCAACAAGGGTCGACAGATATGCGTAGCCCAGGCAGAACAGAAGTGCCATGGCCATTTTCATGCCGATTCCGGCATGGACTTTGGAAAGGAGTTTGCCAAGATGCGGAGCGACGAGGCGGCCGATGGCGATAGAGGCGGCCAAGAAGACGAGTGCTTTGGTGGCTATTATGATTACTTCTCCTGTGCTCACATGACCGGCTGTAACGATGGCGGCAACAACCGCAAGAATGAGCAGGCCCAAGACATCATCGATAACCGCGGCACCGAGTACAATTTGAGAAGTACGCGATTGCAACATTTTCAGGTCTTTGAAGACACGGGCAGTAATACCAACAGAGGTCGCGGTTAGCGTCGCTCCCAGGAAAAGATAGGCGTTGGTGGATAGGCCGGGTAAGAGCCAGGGGCCTACCAAGTACATGCCGATTACAAACGGAGCTACCACACCGATTATCGCGACCAGGAAAGCGGGGACTCCCACTTTGGACATTTTGTGCAAATCGGATTCCAAGCCGGTTTGGAAGAGTAGAAGGATTACGGCAAATTCGGAAAAAAGCAAAACGAACTCGTCGGTTTTAAAAGCATCAAAAAAGTGAATTCCGAATAAGACGGGTACACCGAGTAGAACACCGAGCATAAGCTCGCCCAATACGGAAACTTGGTTAAACTTTTCAGCCACGGATCCGGCGATTTTTGCCAGTACAACTATTAAGGCGACAAAGGCCAGCACTATAACTGCGTGGCTGGTGCCGTGAGCGGCATCGGCACCGGCGGCATCGCCGGAGGCTTTTACGATGGCCGGAATCATGAATAGAATACCAAGTAAAGGAAGGAAAAATTTTCTTTTGAACATACTTTGTCATGTAGCTTGTAACATGTAACTTGTAACAAAGATTACAGTAGTTATTCATGTTATATGTTAAATGCTACATGTTTTATGAATTTAACGGCACGATTATAGCTTAAGTCATCTAAAATGTCTATAGTAAATTTTTAGGGATTAAATTCGCCTGTAGTCTTTGGGTTATGTAATGCGCCAGATTTGTCTTTACGTTTATTATATTGCAGTTATTGAGGCGATTGTTTATAATGTCAATGTATGTTGAATTTTATAGCCTCGCGTACCGCGCGCCGTGTACCGCATCCAAATGTTTTAATTTCTTTTATTTTTGCGGTAGTTTTATTGTTTGGTATTTTTGTTTTTGCTGATAAAGTCGATGCCAGAGCATATTATTTTTCCAGAGGGGAACATGTCGGGGATTTTGTAAAGGAAAAAGAGTCGGGCAGGATTTGGTATATTGACCCGGTCGAATCACGCAGATATCAGATCTCTGAAAAAGATGATCGGTTGTTTGAGAGGTTGATGGATTTGGCGCAAGTTAAAACTTGGCCACAGATTTTATCGACAGCGAGTATTGATGAGGACGGGGAGGTGCCGCATTCGGGCAGGATAGGATTGATGGGGATTGTTCATGATGAGAATAATCCGTCTTTGTTGTGGCATGTTCAAAAGAGAGCTTATAAAAGAGCACCTTTAACCAATAGAGATGAGGTTTTGCAATATATTGAAAACGCGATTGAGGTTGATGTTGATGAGCTTTATGAGTACCCGATTCATTATTCGGATTTTGAGTATGTTATTGAGGATCCGAGGGGTAATGAGTTTCCGGTCACGGAATTCGCGTCCACTACAAGCGGAAAACATATTACCATTGATCTCAGTCAGCAGAGGTTGAGGGCGTATGAAAATGGAAGATTGACTAATACATTTCTAGTTTCGAGCGGAAGATGGGGGTATTGGACGCGTAAAGGTTTACATTCGGTTTTGAAAAAAGCACCGGTAGTGCGTTACGCTTGGACGTATGGTCCGGATCATCCGGAGAATTATGATTTGGGCAATGTTCCTTATAATTTGAGAATTTATCCGCATACATATATTCATTATGCCTACTGGCATTATAATTTTGGCCGGCCGATGAGTCATGGATGTGTGAATGTCAATTTGGCGAATATGAAATGGATTTACAGATGGGCGGACGAGGGTACACCTGTACTGGTGCATTGATTACAGATTAACGATTACTCTTCGAGAGTCTGTGAGCTCCTTAGAGTCTCTAAGGCCAATTACCGATCTATTACTTTAAAGACGTCCGGCTGGGGCGTCTTTTTGCTTAAATCTAATTTTTTTGTTATTCAGTTAGATTCTGAAATAAATTCAGGATTTCAATTTTGAGTAGATGCAACCGCAGTAGTTTTGACGATAAATGCCGGCGTCGCGGGACCGCTGTTGGGAGATGTTTTCTCCATTGTTTTTCTTCCAATCTTTGCCGATGAATTCAATGCCGTATTTATTCGCGAGATTATACCCAATAGCGTTGATTTGGTTAACGTCTTTACGGCGGGAGACACTCAAAGTGGTCGCGACGGCTTGGAATTCGTTAGCTTTGGCGTAGTTAAAAGTTTTATCGAGACGGTGGTAGATGCAGGTATCGCAACGCTTGCCGCGTTCAGGCTCATTACGCAGGCCACGAACGGCTCGAAACCAGTCGGCGGGACGGTAGTTGGGTTCTACAAAAGGGAGATTAAAACTTTGGGCCATTGTGCGAGCGGCTTGCCGTCTTTTATAAAATTCTTCAGATGGATGGATGTTTGAATTTTCGTAGTAGATTGTTACATCAAAATCGGGCATAAGACACTCCGGTACATATGCGCTGCAAACGCCGCAACAGGCGTGGAGCAGTAATTTACTCATAATTGAAAGTTTATCAAGACTATCAAGTCCGTCAAGGCGGAGTAAAGTGAAGTAATGAAAGGATTGAATAATGACAACTGCGGATTGACGTTACAGAATTGGGAAGCTACCATATCCTTATCCTTAAAAGGGATTTATTTATTTTGGAAAAACGTCAATATAAAATTATAAATTTATTATGAATACCGAGTTTTACAGTTTGCAATTAAGTAAGTTAGAAGCGCTTGAATGTTTGAGAGCTCTCTTATTGCAAGCATTGATTGATGATGAGATCAGAGAACGTAAAGGTTTGGAAATTGGCGAGATTAACCCCATGATTAGCCAATTGGTTAAAATATTACAAAAAACAGATGACGAGGTTGAGCGCGAAACTGATAGAGCGGTTAATGATCTTTGGGAATATAGTTGGTATGCTTTTACAAGCGAATGGGCTTGGTATAGGGCACAGCAAGAAGCCTTACGGCAATTGAAGAAAAAAGCGCGCAAGGTTGATTTGAGCGGGAGCGCATACCGAGCTTCGGCAGAAAAGAATTTTAAACGGTTTTTCGTGAAGTATGTATCCGAATTGAATATGAAGCCAATTTTTATAGCAAAACAAAGGTCATCTAAGAAGCCTAATGATAGCCTTAGTGCTTAGCCGTGCTTTTAGAATTCAGTATTTAAGCTCTAACTGATAATTTAGAAATTAATGGTTAATTACGGTTGAGTTGAGAGGTCGACGGGGGTGAAGTCTTCGTCAATTATTTTTATATTTCCATCGGATTTTGGAGTATTGCTGACCTCGGCGCTGTAAGCGTTGATATTGTAGGAAATGAAGATAGTAGCGCTTATGTAGATAATTAAAAAGATAGCCACTATTATCATAAATGGCTTTTTGAATTCTCGGGAGCTTTCTTCCATTTTGCGAAGCAGTAAAGCGAAACCCAAGATAATAATTGCCGTAAGCAGAGATAGCCACATAAATATTCAACTTTCAATAATTTGAAGATATATAATTACAAATAAATAAAAGCTGTAAAATATAAAATACAAAAAATTCAATAAATTGTCCATTTTTTTGTCAGTTGTTTTAGATTTGACAGAGTATGGGTGCAAGGCTGGTCAAAATACATAGAATCGAGTAGTGTGTAAAGCGCGTAAAAGAATATGACTTACGGAAGGCACAATATTGCTAAATTACAAGATATTTTCGCTCCAATTAGCCAAAAAACGCATGAGGGCGATGAAAATATTACGGTGCACGCCGCAGTGGGTCGTTTTGCTTTTATTTACGAAAAAATCAGGAACGCTGTTGATTATAAAGATGAACATTTAATCAGAAAAGCGGCGATTTTGCGTATTATGAAGCGCCTCTTGATGTTGGAAAGAGATCCGAGAGTTATTGCGGAAAGATTAATACGTGAGTTGATTGCTGCTCGGTATTTGCCGAATGCGGTTATGCCGCAAACCAGTATTGATGAGGTGTCTTGGAGAATTTATAAGTTACAACTGATCCAGAGCATGGGTGCCGGGTCGGAATCGCATTTGGATTGGGTAAAATCCATGGTAGCTGTGGAGCTTGAGGATCTATTGGTTGATGCTACCAAGCAGAAGGGTTTGGTGGCATTTTTGTATGAACGGATTCATGATTCCATTAAAGTCAGAGGCACGCAGATGGACCAATCAGATGTGCAGTTGCAAATATATTTGGCTTGTTTTCGAACCGTTGCTAAAGCGGATGATGAGATCTTAAGCTACAAAATGTTGCGGGCTTTTTTGCCGGAGTGGCTGACTCCGCAAAATTGGATGGATGAACCAAGACCGATTGCCGAGAGATTGGTTGCGTTGGAACGCCGAATTAAATTGCAATTGAGGCATCCGTTGAGTTTGAAGTTTCAACGAGTGGTGAAACCTTGGGCTGTCGCTTTAAACATGATGTCTTCCGTTTTTGAAAAAAAGCCGAATGATTTGAGTTCTTTACTGCGGGATTCCGACGCGTTAAAAACAGCCGTTTCTTTGGTCGCCGAAGAACGTTATGCTAAGACCAAAGCAAAGGTGCGCAGAGCGACACTGAGGGCTATGATTTATTTGTTTTTAACCAAGATGGTTTTAGCTCTTTTAATTGAAGCGCCGGCTGAGTGGCTTTTATATAATGAATTGCATTATCAGCCTCTGTTAATCAATCTTTTATTTCCGGCGGCTTTGATGTTTGTAGTGGGTTTGTTTATTAGAATACCCGGGCCGGAAAATACAGCAAGGATCAGGTCGGCTTTGGATGAGCTTTTGGGTGAGGGAATGCCGGAACTCAGAGTTATTTCAGCGCCACCCAAGCGATCCGCCATGGCCAAGTTGATGTTGTCTTTAGTTTACATGCTGACTTTCGTGGTTTCTTTTGGGTTAGTTAGTTTGGTACTTGATTACATTTCGTTTACATGGATTTCAACTATAATTTTTTTATTTTTTTTAAGTTTGGTAAGTTTTTTCGCTTTTCGTATACGCTTAAATGCCAGAGAATATTTTGTGGTAGATGATAAGGTTACATTAAGACATTCGATAATTGATTTTTTCTCAATTCCGATTTTACGCGCGGGTCGATGGCTGTCACTTTCAATTAGTCGAATAAATATCTTTTTATTCTTTTTTGATTTTATTTTCGAAGCTCCATATAAAATTTTCTTGTCTTTACTCGAAGAGTGGTTTGCTTTTGCCAAAGAGAAGAAAGATGAGTTACAACCTTAACTAAATATTTACAAATACTAAATATATTCGTCAAAGGCGGATGCGCACATAGCGCAAATTACCGAATATCAATTATTAATACGATTATGAGTTTTGAGGTTAAACAACATTCAGATAAGTCGAAGGCGAGGAGGGGAGAGCTGAAGACGGCTCATGGAGTTATTCAGACTCCGTTTTTTATGCCTATTGCCACCAAAGCGGCGGTTAAGACTTTGTCATCTGCGGATATGGAAAAGCTGGGAGCGCAGATTTTGCTTTCAAATACATATCATTTGTATTTGAGACCGGGTATGAAGGTTATTGACGATTATAGGGGCTTGCATAATTTTATGAATTGGCAAAAGCCGATATTGACCGATTCGGGAGGTTATCAAGTATTTTCACTTGCTAAAAGGAGAAAACTTACGGAGGAGGGCGCGGAATTCAGATCACATATAGACGGCTCCAAACATTTACTGACTCCGGAGTTATCGATGCAAGTTCAGCAGAATTTGGGGAGTGATATTGTGATGGCTTTTGATGAATGCACACCGCCGGATTATACGGAAGCTCAACTAGATGAGTCGATTGCCAGAACTACCAGATGGGCGAAAAGATGCAAAGAAGCATTTGAACAAAATCTTGGTTCATTAAATAATATTAATGCACAACTTTTTGGTATAAATCAGGGCGCGACTGATGAGTTACGTCGTTTGGCTCACGCTAAAGAGTTGGTTGATATCGGTTTTGATGGCTATGCCATTGGCGGCTTGTCTGTGGGTGAACCGTTTGATAAGGCTTGCAGGATTGTGGAAGCGTTAGATGATGTTTTACCGAAAGATAAGCCCCGCTATTTTATGGGAGGAGCTAAACCCCATGAGATAGTCGCCTATGTTAAACGAGGAGTCGATATGATGGATTGCGTGATTCCCACACGCAATGCTCGGCATGGGCTTATGTATCGCTTTAAGCATGATGACTTAAACTCGGATGATTTTTATGAGACCGTTCATGTGACAAATGAGAAGTTTGCTAATGATAAGTCGCCGCTCTTGCGATCGCGCGGAGTAATTGAGACAGGTTTTGATGAAGAAATTGGCAGTTATACGCTGGGATATGTTCGCCATCTGTTTAGTGTAGATGAAGTGTTGGCCTATAGGCTTGTGACTTTGGTAAATATCAGATTTTATTTGGAGCTTATGCAGAAGTTGAGGGTTGCAATTGCAAAGAATGTTTAGATACTAGACTATTAGCCACCAGACGCTAGACGTTGGTTTACGTTGGAGTTAGTATCTAGCTATGGAAAATTTGTTGGAAAAATTAAATAATGCGCAGAAAAAAGCCGTTACCCATGAGGGCGGGCCTTTGCTTATTGTTGCCGGAGCCGGAACCGGAAAAACAACAGTATTAACGCGTCGTTACGCCTGGTTGCTACAAGAAAAAGGCTTGGATACACAAAATATCGTTGCGGTTACATTTACAGAGAAAGCGGCTCAGGAAATGGAGGACAGAGTGCTCGAGATGTTGCCTGTGGGGACATATGATTTTTGGATTCACACATTCCACGGGCTTTGCCAGCGCATACTTGAAGACCATGCTCTGGAAATAGGTTTGCCTAACACATTCAGGTTGGTAAATGAGACCGATGCTTGGTTGATTTTAAAACGCAGATTTGATGAATTACCACTCGATCATTACCGCCCTCTTGGAAATCAGGTAAAATTTTTACAAGCGCTTTTAAGGCATATATCGCGCGCTAAAGATGAAGGAATAACACCGGATCAGTATGTTGATTTTTCGGATAGCTGTAAAATAAACGGGGACACGGAGATTGTTTTGGGTGAAAGAAAGCGCTTAAAAGAGTTGGCTAATGTGTATGCCGTGTATCAAAAGATTCTTAGAGATGAAGGTGTGATGGATTTTGGGGATTTGATTATGGAAACATTGAGGTTGTTTTATGAACGCCCGATGGTTTTGGAGCAATATAGAAAGCAGTTTAAATATTTATTGGTTGATGAGTTTCAGGATACTAATTGGGCTCAGTATGAGCTTATAAAATTATTAGCCGAGCCGGAGAGGAATATTACGGTTGTGGGCGATGACGATCAGGCGATTTATAAGTTTAGAGGAGCGTCGTTGGCAAATATTTTGCAGTTTAAGGATGATTACAAAGACACGAAAACCGTGGCATTGATAGATAATTACAGATCTCGTCAGGAGGTTTTAGACACGGCGTATAGGCTAATCGGTATGAATAATCCTAACCGCTTGGAAGTGTCGCTTAAAGACCAGGGGCTCGATAAGCAGTTAAAGGCTTTTTTGGGAGAAGGCGCGAATGTTCAGGTTCATTGGGATGCGACGATTCAGCAGGAGGCTGAGTGGGTGGTCGATGATATCACGGCAAGGCATTCGGAAAAGTTAAGTTGGTCGGATATGGCGATTTTGGTAAGGTCTAATGATGATGCTTTGCCTTTTGTGCAAGCCTTGGAGCATCGCGGGGTACCGTTTAAGTTTTTTGCATTACGGGGTTTGTATACCAAACCCGTTGTTTTGGATGTAATAGCAATTTTAAGCATTTTAGTTAGGCCGCATGATAATACGATTTGCTGGAGAGTGATTAATTTACCAAGTTTGGCTATAAGCAATAAGTCGATTGCCAAGTTGTTGGCTTACGTGGATGAAAAAGGGATGCCTCTTAGTCAAGCTTTGGAACAGGCCAGAGTTTTTTTGCAAAATCATCCCGAAGAAGCGAGTAAGCTGGAAGGTTTGGCGCAAGTGTTGGAAAAGCTAAAGGAGACAGCCAAGCGTGGTACACCTCTTGAGGTATTGCATGCGGCTTTGGATGAAATCGGGTATTTGGCTTATTTATTAAAGCGGTCGGAAAAAGAAAAAGTGGAAGCGATTAATTTTTTAAATGAATTTGTAGCTCGAATAAGGCGGTACGAGATGTCGACAAATAGTCCAAGCTTGAAAGAGTTTATAGAAGAATTACGATTGGAAATTGACAGCGGGGAGCAGGGTTCTTTGCATCAGGATGCGGAGTCGGGGCCCGATATGGTTAGGGTGATGACGGTGCATGCATCCAAGGGTTTGGAGTTTGATACGGTATACTTGGTGTCATTGGTAGATCAACGATTTCCGACACGCAGGAGATCAGATGCCATACCTTTGCCGGATGGACTGATTCAAGAGCGTTTGCAAGAAGGTGACGCACATTTGGAAGAAGAAAGGAGATTGTTTTATGTGGCAATGACCCGAGCAAAGGAAAGGTTGGTTTTAACTGGTGCCAAGTCATATGGTGGCACGCGAGATAAAAAACCGTCAGTATTTTTTACCGAAGCTGGCTTGGAAGTGCCGGAAGCGCCATATCGTGGTGCGATAGATATGAGTAATCTGGAAGCGCCGGGTAATGCGGAGCATATGGAAGAAGGTTTGCAAGAGCATTTCGCTTTAAAGCGCAGGTTTTCATTTACACAATTAGTAGCATATAAAAAATGCCCCATGCAATATAAGTTCGCGCACATTTACAAAATACCGGTTTTGGGGTCGTATCAGAAGAGTTTTGGTCAATCCGTTCATTTGGCGTTACAGCTTATATTATCCAGGCAAATGGAACGAAGTGACAGTAAACAAGAGAGTTTATTCAAAGTTCCCGCGGCCGGAGAGGTTGCAAACGGTTTTAATGTCAGTGTGGATGAGGCTTTGCAGATTTTTGAAGAAAGTTGGATTGATGCTTGGTATCCTGCTAGAAAATTACATGATGAATATTATGCCGAAGGCAAGAAAGCGATAAAAAGATTTGTGGAAAACTGCCGGAGAGATCCGCCAAAGGTTAAGGCGTTGGAACAGGGATTTAATTGGAATTTGGGCGATCATTCCATAAAAGGTAAAATTGACAGAATAGACGAGTTGGATGACGGAATTGCCATTATCGATTATAAAACCGGGGAATGGAAAGAAAATAAAAAAGCGGAATTAACAGATAAAGAGCAATTGTGGCTTTATCAGCTGGCTCAAGAGGCTAGAGGTGATAAGGTAAATAAGTTGGCGTATGATTTTGTCCGTTCCGGAGTGGTAGAGGAAGTCGCATTACTTGAAGGCGAAGATAAGCTTAAGTTTCAAGAAGCATTGATAGATCGCATGAATGAGATTATGAAGTCATCCTTTCCAGCTACACCTTCAATGTTTTTGTGCAAGTTTTGCGATTTTAAACATATTTGCGAATACCGTAAGTAATGCGCAATGAATAGTGTCTAAGCGATGCGAGATATTTTGAAAATTGCGTCGGATTGGCGAATCGGTATGGAAAGATGATAGATCGAAAAAAAATATGCCTTGGCTGTCGTTAAAATCAATAATGAGTAAGTCGCTTGAGAAAGCGGGTATTAATGAGCAAGTTACGGCTCAGCGTGTTTTGGATACGGCTAAAAAAATGTTAATCCAAAGATGGGGAAAAGAATTGGCTGATATGATTGAATTTAAAACTTTTTCCAACGGTAATTTAAACGCGGTTTCCGCTTCGTCCGGAGCTATTCAGACACTAAAAATGGAAAAAATTGATTTTATCAATGCTGTCAATCATGAATTAAACAAAAGAGCGGTACAGAGAATAAATGTTAGATTGGTTGGAAGATAGCTCGAGCTTTGTAAGCGGTACGCAGTATTAACTGTTTGTGTTATAATGCTTATCAGGTTATGAGTTTTAAGTGGTACGCCATATTAATGGGGATCGGAACCACCTTAGCATGGGTGGGTTGGATCATTGTTTTAAATATCATTAATCCGGAAGAGGCGGGCATTGCGGGTTTAATCTTTTTCTTCGCACTACTGTTTTTGGCATTATTGGGGACAATTTCAATTCTTGGTTTGTTATATCGTATAGGAATAAGAAAAAGAACAGATATGGTAATGCGCGAGGTTAGAGTCGCTTTTAGACACGCTTTGTTATTATCAGGAATAGCCGTGATAGCACTTTGGTTTTCATCTCAGGATTGGTTAAGGTGGTATGCGATAGTGGGTTTTATGTTGTTTGTAGCGGCGGTTGAGTATGTATTTTTGGTATTCATTGAAGCTGAAAGACGTTGAGCAATTTTTTTGTTCATAGTTATAGATTCAATAAATAAAAAATGTGTACGATATCCACTTGCCGGATATCTTTTTTTGTGCCTAAATAACTACAATCAGACTATTAATAGTAAAGAGCTAGTTAAAAATGCGATACGTAAAAAATATATGCTTGAAAAATTTTTAAACAGGTTTTCTACTGACGTAGGTTTGGATTTGGGAACCTCTACTACTTTACTTTATGCTCAAGGTAGAGGCATTGTAGTTCATGAGCCATCGGTAGTGGCGGTTAATACCAGAAACGGGCAAGTTCTTTCCATAGGTCATGAAGCCAAATCAATGCTGGGTAAAACACCTAAACATGTACAAATGTCAAAGCCTATAGAAAGAGGTATTATTTCGGATTTTGAGGTAGTAGAAAAAATGTTAAAATATTTTTTTCAAAAAATAAATCGAGAGTATAAATTATTTATTCCCAGACCCAGAGTAGTTATAGGAGTACCGTTAGATGTAACTGAGGTCGAAAGAAAAGCGGTGGGGGATGTTGTTATGTCGGCAGGGGCTTATGATTTTTCGTTGGTTGAAAAGCCTTTGGCCGCGGCTATCGGTATAGGACTCCCAATATCGGATCCTGTGGGAAATATGATCGTTGATATTGGTAGCGGTACTACTGAAATCGCCGTTATATCTTTAAACGGCATAGTGACAGCCAAATCAATTCCCATAGCCGGAGATGAGATGAATAGAAATATTACTCAATACGCGAGAGATGTTTTTAATATTTTATTAGGCGAAAGAGTGGCCGAAGAGGTAAAGATTGCGGTCGGCTCCGCTATTCCGTTAAAAGATAGGTTGGAGGTATCAATGCGAGGTAGAGATTTGCTTTCCGGTTTACCACGAGAAATTTTTGCGACAGACAGTCAAATACGAGAAGCCATAGCCAGATCGGTTAAGTCAATTACGGAACATATCAAATCGATTTTAGAGATTACACCGCCGGAATTAGTGGCTGATATTTATCGCAGAGGTATAATTATAACAGGCGGAGGTGCTTTATTAAGGGGTATGGATGAAGCTATACATGAACAAACAGGTATTCCCGTACGAGTAGTGGAGGATCCGGTAGCGACGGTAGCCAGAGGAGCGGGTATGCTGTTGGAATCGCCGGAAATACTAACCGATGTAACTTTACCTAAATCAGATAGAATTGTTTGATTATGCAAAGACAAGGTAAAATTTTTTTAATTATTATCGCGTTTCTCATGGCGATTATTTTTCTGCATGTAACAAGGGTATTGGTGCCTTTTGAGGAAATGGGCAGGGTGGCTCTTGCTCCCTTGGGTTCGCTGGCCACTAAAACAGGCGTTTTTATAAGTCAAAATACCGATAATAGCAATTTAGGTAAGCAGTGTAATCAAGAAATAGAAGAATTACAGAGGCGCATAAAACACTTGTCGATTGATTATGTTCGGTTAAGCGCTTTGAAAGAGGAGAATGCTGTTTTAAGAAAAACGTTGGGTTTTAAAGAGCAACAAGGTTATGAGACAGTTATGACTAATATTATCAGTAGATCGGTGGCACCTAACAGAGGTTTTATTACTTTGGACAGAGGTTCAGATGATGGGTTGGAACCCGGTATGGCAATAATAGCTGATAACGGAATATATATTGGTAAAATATATAAGATACACGAAAGAACGGCGGTAGCTATTTTATTAACGGATCCGGAGAGTAAAGTCGCGATTTCAAAACCGGGAGAGCATAGATTGATCGGTTTGGTCGAGGGTAGTGGTAATGGTGCGGCCAGAGCCACATTGATTCCTCAAAATGAAGAGGTTGAAGTTGGTGATATATTTGTTACTTCGGGAACCGAAGCTAAAATTCCATCAGATTTGATTGTGGGATTGGTAAATCAGATTTTTGATACAAAAACAGATCCTTTTAAAGAGGCTACATTGGAACCGGTTGTTAAAACGGATTATTTGAGCATTGTTGCTGTTTTAATACCTAAAGTTTTAAATCCAAATAATTGATATGCGTACAATTTCCTACGTAATCGTGGCTTTGATGGCTATTGCTTTGGGTATATACGAAGCAAGTTTATTGGGTTCGTTACCGGATTATTTTAAATATTTTCATCCAATTATACCATTAATAGTACTATTTTTTGCCTTAAAACGACCGCAGGCGGGTTATTTATTAGCCGCGATATCGGGTTTAATTCCGGATTTGATATCGGCAGTACCGACGGGATTCGCTACAGCGAGGCTGTTACTTACAGCTTTGGCGGTTGATATCATTTCTGAAAATATTATAACGAATAAATCTTTATACGGTTCGGTGGCTTTAGTGACTTTAGCAAGAGTCGTAAATTATGTTTTGTTATTTTTTGCAGGTTTGTTTTATTTGTATATTTTGGAAAGACGTATATTTTATCATGATATTTCCACTTATTTGTTAATAATGGGAATAGACATGCTGATGATATCAATATTGTTTTTAAGTACTACGGTTTTTACAAAAAGGTTTTTAACCTATATACCCTTTATTAAAGATAAATATGGAGGATAAAGACAGATTTTTCTCTTGGCCCGAAAAAAGTCCTTGGGGCTTGGCTGTATCAAAAACGCGTGATTCACAAATTGACGCAGAAGTTTTTTATGAAGATGAGATGATTAAATTGAAAGATCGAGAAATATTCATGGGAAGCTCGATAGATATAAAGCGTTTTTATTATACAGGAGCCGTATTTATATTCATGATAGCAATTTTATTGGGTAGAGCTTTTTGGATGCAGGGTTTAGCAAATGATTATTATCAAGCTAAAGCTGACGCGAATCGTTTGAGGACCAAGGTGTTGGTACCTCCAAGAGGACTTATCGTGGATCGTCAAGGGATTATTTTAGCTGAAAACGAATCTTCATTTGACGTTGTTGCCGTGCCTCTTGATTTGCCTCAGGAAGAGGATTTGCGCAATATGGTTTATGGGAAAATTGCCAGAATAACCGGTACGGATATTGCGTCTGTTGCAGAAACCGTCAATTCTACACAAGAATACGCTACACGAATAACTCTGGTAAGGGATATACCTTATGAGCAAGCAGTGCAATTAAAGATAGCGTTAGCAGATCAACCGTCGATTAGCATTGATCACGGTTTAAAACGTAAATACAGACAATCGGGCGATTTATTGAGTTTGGGTCATGTTTTAGGTTATGTAGGTAAGATATCTCCGACGGGATATGAGAAAAATAAGGAATTTGGATACGCGCGTAATGATTTAATTGGTAAAAGCGGTGTAGAGGTGGCTTATGAATTCTGGTTGTCGGGAAAAAGGGGTGAGCTAATAACAGAAGTTGATGCTTTAGGACGGAAGAACAGAGTTGTAAAAAAAATTAATTATCAAAGCGGTAAATTGTTGGAATTGAGTTTGGATTTAAGGTTGCAAAAGGCGGCTGAGCAAGCCGTTAAAGATGCTATAAAGGAAAATGAAAATATCAAAAAGGGTTCAGTTGTGGCCATGGATCCAAAAAATGGCGCAATTTTGGCGGCGGTTTCTTGGCCGGCTTTTGATAATAATTTTTTTTCAGGCAAGGTTTCCAGCACGGTTTATCAAGCATTACTTGAAGATGAAGACAGGCCTTTATTGCCCAGAGCTTGGGCGGGGTTATATCCGTCGGGTTCAACCATAAAGCCGGTTTTCGCGGTTGCTGCTTTGGCGGAAGGGATTATAACGGCAAATACAAAGATTTATTCCACAGGTGGTATTTGGGTAAGTAATCGTTTCTTTCCTGATTGGAGACCGGGTGGACATGGGGTTACAAATGTTAGAAAAGCTATTGCTTGGTCGGTTAATACGTTTTTTTATTTAATTGGCGGCGGCGGGGATGATTTTGAGGGCATGGGGGCTAACCTTATGGCTGTATGGTTGGAAAAATTTGGTTTTGGAAAAACCATGGGCTTGGATATTCCGGGTGAAAATGCAGGGTTGGTGCCTACTCCGCAATGGAGAGTTCAGAAGCGTAATGAACGTTGGTACATTGGTGATACTTATAATTTTTCCATAGGTCAAGGAGATTTTTTGGCAACACCTATGCAAATTGCTGTCGCGACGGCGCAAATTGCCAATGGCGGGTTTAGAATCAGACCACATTTTGTAAAAAACGACGAAGCTTATCAACAATATAAACAAATGAATCCCATGGAAATGTCAGATAGTCTTTTAGCGGATGAACGGCATATACAAACGGTTAAAGCGGGTATGCGTGATACTGTTTTATACGGTTCGGGTAGAGCTTTGTACAATTTTCCGATTGCCGTGGCGGGTAAAACCGGAACAGCACAATGGAGAAGGAATAGGCCTAATCATGCTTGGTTTACCTGTTTCGCGCCCTATGATGAGCCCAGAATCGTATTGACTGTTTTATTGGAAGAGGGTGAAGAAGGGTCTGAGACAGCGATACCGGTTGCCAGAAAAGTGCTTAATACTTGGTTGCAGATTGAGGATGAAATGCCTTGATTGACAGTTGTTTTTTACGCCTTTATACTTAATAAAACGTTTAATCTTGATACGCAGGCAAAAGCTTGTTTTGTATTGTTTTATGACTCAACAAATTCATTATTTCAGCCAAGAGGGTTTGGATAAAATTAAAGAAGAACTGCATGATTTAAAGACAAAAAAAGTTAAAGAAACTTCGGATAAAATTGAATCAGCCAAGGCTTTGGGAGATTTAAAAGAAAATGCGGAATATCATAGCGCTAAAGAGGAAATGGCATTTATACAAGGTCGTATTCGGGAAATTGAAGAAATTTTGAAAAATGTTAAAATTATCGAAGAGACGTCCGGAGGCGATAGGGTTAGAATAGGATCTACAATTGAGGTGGATTCAAAAACCGGACCAAGAACTTATAGAATAGTCGGTTCCGCAGAAGCTGATCCGATAAATGGATTGATATCCAATGAATCGCCCATGGGAAAGGCTTTTTTAGGTTGTGAAAAAGGAGAGGATGTTGAGGTGGAAACGCCGGGCGGTGTAGCTTATTATAAAGTTTTGCATATTAAATAAATATAACTAGATTTTATCAAGCGAAAAGTTCATAAATTCATCAAGCTTGAAATATTTGTTTGACGGATTTTAAAGTTAAAATGATATGATAGATATAAAATATTTACGTGAAAATGCCAATGAAGTGCGGGTAAATTGCGCAGCACGCAGGGTTGATGTTGATATTGAAAAAGTTTTGGAAATCGATAAGCGATATACGGGATTGTTACAAGAAGTTGAAAATCTTAGAGCCGAGAAAAATGAAATCGCGGCACAGGCAAAAGATGGCAAGCCGGATCAAGAACTTATACAAAAGGGTAAGATGATTAAAGCGGAATTGCAAAAAAAAGAAAATGCTTTGCAAGATTTGGAGGTTGAGAGGGATTTGTTACTTAGAGCGATTCCAAACATAACTCATGATGATGTTCCGGACGGTGCCGGTGATGAGGATAATGTGGTATTGCGCAAAATAGGGGAGGTGCAGAATTTACAAAATCCGTTAGACCATGTGTTTTTATCGGAAAAACACGATTTGTTAGATTTTGAAAGAGGCGCAAAAGTTAGCGGGTCAAAGTTTTATTTTTTAAAAAATGAGTTGGCTGTATTGGAGCAAGCCTTAATTCGTTACGGAATCGATTTCATGCGACGTGAAGGTTATGAGTTTGTAACCACGCCGGATTTGGCAAAAGAGGAAGTTCTTATTGGCAAGGGTTTTATGCCCAGGGGTCCGGAAAAGCAAGTTTATTATGTTGAAGACAGCGATTTGGCGTTAATCGGCACAGCGGAGATTCCAATGCTTGGATATCATATGAATGAGACGCTTGAGGCGGAGCAAATGCCAAAAAAGTATGTTGCTTTTTCGCATTGTTTCAGAACGGAATCTGGCTCATATGGTAGAGAATCGTATGGTTTGTACCGAGTGCATCAGTTTTCCAAGGTGGAAATGTTTGGTTTTACCACACCGGAGCAATCTGAAGCGATGCATCTTGAGTTTTTAGGCTTGGAAGAAAAGTTTTGGCAAAGTTTGGAATTGCCTTATCAGGTAGTTGATTGCGCGAAAGGGGATTTGGGCGCTTCTGATTACCGCAGATATGATATTGAAGCCTGGATGTGGTGTAGAAATGAAGGCAAGGGAGCATACGGAGAGGTAACGTCAGCTTCGAATTGTATCGATTATCAGGCCAGAAACATGAATATAAAGTTTAAGAATAAAGAGGGGGATAAAGGTTTAGTGCATACTTTAAACGGTACAGTCGTTGCCACGCCGAGGGCCATGATAGCGATTTTGGAAAATGGACAGCAAGATGACGGATCGATTGCAATGCCAAAAGTTTTGGTGCCTTATTGCGGATTTGAGAAAATCGGTTAATGAGTAAATTGTTTATTCATTGTATTATGAATGATTTTTTCAAGAAACAGAGAACTTGGGTCGAAGTGTCTGAATCTGCGATTAAGCACAATATTAATTCAGTCAAAGATTTGCTTGAGAATGATAGTGATTTGGTTTGCGTAGTTAAATCAAACGCGTACGGGCATGGAATTTTGAATGTTGCGAAGGTGGCTTATAGACAAAAAGTTAGAAGATTTGCGGTTGATTCGATTGAAGAAGCTTTACAACTAAGAGAATTGTTCGAGGATGTTTGGATTTTGGTAATGGGGTATATAATACCCGCGCGTTTAAAAGAAGCGATTGAAAAAGATATAAGTTTTGTTGCATACTCCGAATCTTATTTACCTTATATTGGAGGTTCTCAAAAGATGGCTAAAGTACATTTAAAAATTGAAACCGGCACTATGCGTCAAGGTTTGTACGGCGCAGAACTGTTTGATTACGCGAATAAGTTATCAGTTTTACCCAATGTGGAGATTGAAGGTATGTACACGCATTTCGCTAATATCGAAGATACGACGGATCATGGTTTTGCATTTGATCAGTTGGGTAAGTTTAATCAAGTTGTTCGTGAGCTTGAGCTTATAGGTATTAAACCCAAGCTAAAGCATGTGGCTTGTTCGGCGGCTATTATTTTACTCAGGGAAACTCATTTTGACTTGGTCAGATTGGGCATTTCATTGTATGGTTTATGGTCTTCAAAAGAAACCAGGGTTGTTTCACAGGCTAATAATATAGGTTTTGCGCTTAAACCGGCACTGCGATGGAAGTCCAGCATTGCGCAAGTAAAATATGCGGAAGCGGGAACATGCGTAAGTTACGGTTTGACAGAATGCGTTTCCAGAAAATCCAAACTCGCTGTCGTACCCGTAGGTTATTGGGATGGTTATGATAGAGGTTTAAGCAGTATCGGTCATGTCCTTGTAAAAGGAATCAGGTGCAAGGTGGTAGGTAGAATTTGCATGAATATGATGGTTATTGATGTAACGGATGTAGCCGATCCCAAGTGTGGCGATGAAGTGGTTTTACTGGGTAGACAGAATGATGATGAAATATCTGCAGATGATATCGCGGCCAAATTGCATACCATAAATTACGAGGTAGTAACCAGGATTAATCCTACAATACCGAGATTCGTTGTTTGATTATGATTAAGCAAACAGGGGAGGATCATCTCCCGACAAATGTTAGGAGTAGGTGGGCTGACCAAAAACGAGTTCATTGGCCGGCGTATTTATTGTTTATCGCATTTTTAATTTTGGGAGTGGTGTGGTTTTTGTTTTTTTCAAACTTTTTTTCGGTAAGTAAATATACAATAAATGATTTACAAGTTCTAGAAAGATCAGCCGTAGTAGGGGAGGTAGATAAGTTTCTTAAAGATAAAGATATCTTTATTAAAGACAAAAAAAATATATTTTTGGTTAATGAGCAAAAATTAGCCGAACATATAATGAATACATTTTTTGTAAAATCAGTTGTTGTGGATAAAGTATATCCTAATATTTTACGACTCAAGATTACGGAACGTCAGAGAAGTGTACTTTTAATAACAAAAAACGAAATTTATGTTGTAGATGATTACGGTGTAATTACAGATGTCGCAGATCAGCAGACAGCCGATACAGCAAAAAACTTTTTATCATCTTCTGTTCCGATTGATCAGTTAAAAGAAATTTTTGTTGTAACGGCAACTTCAACGATTTATGAAAAAGGATTTGAATATACAAAATCCGATGAAGTCAGGCGTTGGTTGGATTTGAGTACTAAATTGCGCGAAGCCGGTATATGGTTTAAGGCGCTGTATTTAGATGAAAATAATGATGGAATAGTTAGGATAATTTTAAAAGAAAATAAAGATGTTATTTTAGATACAAAAGCGCCTTTGGATATTCAGATAGAAACTTTAAGACAATTTATTTTATCAAAACCAAAGTGGGATGAAATAAATGAGTATATAGATGTTAGGATACCGGGAAGGATCTATTATAAATAATTAAGATTAAATAACAAATAGCGAGAGTTTTTAATGTTTGAAGGTCACATAAGACCTGGGAATGGGTAAAGGCGCTTAGAACGCAATTTTGAGCTTTGTACTAATTTTTTGCTATATTGAGCTAAAATTAAGCTTTAAGCTTCTAGTTAAAAGTTTCTAGATTGCGGATCATGGTGAGAGATCATAAGAATAAATAATAAATCAGACGGGTATGTATTTTATCAAGATTAAGAGAAGGTAAACTGTTGTGTAATGTATGTAATCTTATAAGACTATTAATATAGTTAATAAGCCTAAAATAATTGTGTTTATTGGTTTAACTTACATCAAGAGTCTTATAACATATATTGTGCGACGCTAGTTAATATAGGAAAATGTACTGTTTTGTCGGTTTATCACTCTTGCCTGTTCATTTAAAATTTGATTTTCTTGTTTAAATTTATTTTACTTCAATTTTTTATTTATTGATTTTTCCCTATGTGAAAAAATTACCAATAACTTAAGATCCAATAACCAATGTTTGCATTGTTAATGTGATAAATTTTATATAGAAGTTTAATTATAAGCACTTCTCTATTTTAAAGATATGATAGAATTTGATGAGTCGTAAAATATATTATTATAAAATTATTAATGTTATTTTTGAAGATAAAAGTTTCTTTGGGCTTTGGGTAGCTTCTCTATCGCGTAACGTAAAGATGTACGCGGCATTTTGGAGACGTGTAGATCTAAAAAAGTTTTTAGGGTTTTCATATCCCTCTTCCCTACTTCACGTAACATCCAGCCCACGGCTTTGTGGATAAGATCGTGTTCGTCTTTTAGTAACATTCTGGCGATTTTAAGCGTAGGTTTGAGCTCGTTTTGGCGGATGAAAGTGAAGGTGGCGAGTATGGCAATTCGGCGATCCCAAAGTAATTTGGATTTAGCGAGTTTATCGAGAGTTTTGTCATCACCAAAGTTATAGAGATAATCGCCGACGATTTGCGGAGTTGAAGTGTCTACCAGGTCCCAATTGTTGATCCATTTACTGTTGATAAGATAAGCTTCGTAAATTTTCTTTTTTAGAGCCTTATCCCCTTTTTGATATAAATTGACCATGAGTACAAGAGCGGTATAGCGTTCTTCGTGGATTTTGCTTTGCAGGAGTTTAATTAGATCGTCTAGAGGTAGATTTTGATAGTTTTTAGCGATTTTGCGCTGTAACGGAACCGTCAGCCCTAAAAAGACATCTCCTTCGCCATATTCGCCTTTTTTGGTCTTGAAAAAGCGTTTGCATAACGCGACTTGTCGCGCATTCGCATGAAGTTTGAGTTCGTTACGAAGTTTGGTAAGCGACATATGCGAGAAGGGGCAGGTCGAAATTTGTATTTATAGTATATCGTACCTGTTTGATTAATTGTTATTGCGGTAATGCACTGGGGGTTCGGGTTCTAATAAATTAATATCGATCCAAGCTTTGAAGCTAGCCAGCCAATCGCGGATAATGAATTGAGTGATTTTTTGATAGTCCTGGAGATCTGACGTTACACCTGTACTATGTACACCAAGCTCATTGCAGATGTATAAGGCGCGTACAAGGTGAAATTTTTGAGTTACCAGGATAGCCTCGTTAATATTAAAGACTTTTTTTGCCCGTTTACAGCTTTCGTAGGTTCTGTAGCCGTGATTGTCTTTAATAATAGCTTCTTGCGGAATACCCAAGTCGATTAGCGTCTGCTTCATAATTGTAACTTCGTCCATGCGGTTTTGGCCGTCGTCGCCGGTGACGATTATTTGGGGCGCTTTGTTTAGTTTGTAGAGTTCGGCTCCAACCGTTAGACGGTCACGTAGTGCGTCTGAAGGTGAGCCGTCTTTTTTTAAAGATGCTCCAAGGATTATAATTGCTTCGGATTGAGGCGAGGAATCGGTATTATGGATATTGTCGCTTTCGGCGGTTCGAACATGTAAAATCACAGATATTACAAACACCAAACCAATTATGACTAATCCTCCGGATAGTTTAACAAGTGTTTTTTTGGTAGGCATAAAATATTAATCGTCTTGGTCGAGATGAGGATTTTCGATAATTTGCGGATCAATGGAATTGGAACTTCCGGTTATACGTAGCACGTCTTTATCAATTTTGTTAAATTCTTTGTAGCTCAAATTGAATTGGTTGACGGCCGTGCCCAAGTTTTTGCCCAGGCTTTGCATATGAGTATCATATTTGCCCAAATGCCGGCCCAATTCCCCTACGCGCTTGATGATTTCTTTGGCCTGTTCTTCAATTTGCAAGGCGCGCAAACCTTGTAAAACGGTTTGCAAGTAGGCTAAAAACGACGTGGGTGAGACGATAAGCACGTGATATTTGGCGGCGGCGCGATGCACAATGTTTTCAGCATCTTCTCCTTCTCCGATTTTGTTGTTTAAAAGATCAAAATAAATTGCTTCATGCGGAATAAACATGAAAGCGAAGTCCATTGTATTTTCTTTGGGACGTATGTACTTGGATGTTTCTTGTATGCGTTTTTTTAAATCGTTAACAAATACTTTTTCCAGTTGGTCGCGTTCGCCGGAATCCGTGGCTTCGGCCCAGCGGTTGTAATTTTCCAGGCTGAATTTAGAATCGATGGGTACGATTTTATCTTTAACAAAAACAACCGCGTCGACTATTTCGCCGTCCACGAAACGATATTGCATCTGAAAATTTTCGGGCGGGAGTATGTTCTTTAAAAGAGTTTCCAAGAAATATTCACCCAGCACTCCCCTTTGTTTGGGGTTTTTTAAGATCTGCTGAAGTTTTTGCAGTTCCGAGGTTTCACTTAATACACGGCGAGAAACTTCTTCGACTTTGGCCATTCTTTCAGACACCTCGCGAACAGTGGATGTGACGTCTTTATGCTGTGAGCGGAAGGTATTATGTGTCTCCCCCAACCTATCATTGACTTCTTTTTGCATCTGGGATAATTGTTGCTGCATCATGAGAAGGGTTTGCGAATCCACAGGTGTTTGAGCCTGTTTTTCAAGGGCCAGCATCTTCCAAAAAACTACAGCAAAACCTGCGGCGAAGATGATAAGAAGCGCAATTAAAAGAATGGTTGTGATGTCCATAGTTCATCCATATTACACTATATTAATGCTAAATGCCAAGTGCCAAATGCCAAATATTGGTTGGGATTTATTATATAAATGTCGAAGTCGCGTTTAATGCGATGAATGCCTCATAGATTAGTCATTTGTCGTTCGAAATTTGGCATTAAACACAGTGTAAGGTTATCCACTTGATGAAAAAAAACGCTTTTGTTATGTTTGCCGAAATGATAAAAATTGTACTTAACTAAACAAAAAATATGGTTACACTCCCGTTTGCAATCGGTCCGGTTGATGATTGGGACCCGCAAGGTTATGAAGAAGAGGAGGAAGATATTCTTACGCCAGGAATGCGTGTTTTAGATGAGGATGAAGAAGATGTTGAGGATGAGGATGAAGAAGAGAATTTGGAAGCGATCGAAGGCGATAAAGCTGATGAAAATGGTACGGCCGAAGAAGATTCGAGCATAAAAGATTTGGAAAAAGACGCTCTGGAGGAATTGGAAGAGCTGGAAGATTTGGTATTGCAGTCAGAGCGTGAGACTTTGAAACTGACGGATTTTACGGAAGAGGAATAGATTGCAAACTTTTGCAGTTATTTTCAATTATTCTCAAATAAATAACCAATTGGTAATTTTTGATGATTTGAAGCTTTATTGGTGATTATCTTGTTGGATATTGGTTATTGTATTTTGTTTATATTCTTCGCGTTTTTCTTCACCTGCCGGGATAACACTCGGGGCTATGTTGGAGATCATGCTATTGCCGACAATGATAAGTAGAATCATCCAAGCAATACTCGCGAAAGCCCAAGAGCGCAAGTAGCGGACGCAGTAGAACATGGCTACACCGTAACCGATAGACGGGAAAGCAAGAGTTACGACCCAGTCGTTTTTTTCCATGGCTGAGATTTCCGTACTTTTAGTGAGGTGTAAGATAGTCATTAATCTCAGGATGATGGGGAAGATCAGAAGAATGGCAAAAAAGATGATCAGACTGTTACCGCCCAAGGCGAATAAAGTGTTGGTGAGCGTGGTGGCATCGGCTTTGCTCATAAGTGAGCGGACAACAAAAGGTAAAGCAATAAAGATGCCAATGAGAGGCGTAAATAGTGTCCAAAATGCCCAGCGTTGCCAAACGCACCAGTACCAGACCGTGGCTGTGGGGTTCATGAGGATGGCCAGTGCCCAAAATAAGCGTTGGCCAAAAGGGGCGCGCGGAGTGCGGTAGGCGTGAATCAGTGCCCAGATCCAGAAAAAGATGAAGCCCGCGATGGAAATGCCGAGTAAAATAAAAGCCGCTAAGCTAAGCGCTGATAGCGGTTCATTGGGTACCATTAGGGCTGGGATGCGGATTGTCATTCGTGGCTTATATTAGCAGATTGAATGTTTTGAGTCTATTACTCCACTAGATTTAGCTAAACCCCCATACCCCCTTATCAGGGGGCTAGAAAAACTAGATAACAAATTTACAAGTCCCTGATAAGGGATTTAGGGTTGTGCTAATAATCAATCCCCGGCCTCGCCTTGGTTCCGTGGTAAAAATAGTGCTTGTGGAGCTTCATTTCGGTTAAAAGGTCACATTGCTCGCAAAATGAATCCGGAGCGTTTCTACCGGTCAAAATAAGCTCGAGATTAGCCGGTTTGGTTTCCAAGATGGTAAGGACGTCTGCTTCGTTTACGATGCCGAGAGATGTTGAGCTGTTTATTTCGTCCAAGATGATGAGATCGTGTATTGCGGAAGCAAAAAGATCACGAACAATTTGCAGGCCTCTCTCCCCTTCTTGCTTGTCTTCGCTTGTAACTCCAAAACGGAATTTGCCTTTTTCGTCGATGCGGTTTAAGCCGGTGGCGTGGAAATCGACCTCCGGGAATCGCTCGCGGATTGTGATGCGCTCGTTATAATCATTCCCGCCTTTGTCGAATGCCACCCAGGCGACTTTTTTCCCGGCGCCGATTGCGCGCATTAAAACTCCCAGCGCTGCCGTGGTTTTGCCTTTGCCGTCGCCGGTGTAAATACTTAACATAAATTAAGAATTATGAATTAACAAATAACAATGATTGAATCGCTACGCGATATTATTTATATTTTGTGCCGCGTTTATAGGTTGACTGTTTAGCAATGCTGGTTTAGTATCTCACAAGCGCACTTTTCAGTTAAGGAGGGCGAGATGAGGGTACTTTCAGTCGATAAGATGCTGGAAATTTATATGTTGGCACTGTTGGTAGAAGATTTTCAAGATGCAGCGCCGGGATATACGGTGGATTATTTATGTGATGCTGCGGAGCTTCGAGAAATGTTATTTTTTTGGTTAGGGGGTCAATATAACGGCCAATATTTGAAAGTTTCTTTGCAAGATGAAGCGCGGGATCACGGTCAAGGAATGTATTTTCAATTGGAAATACAAGATGACTCGTTCTTGCCCGTTATCTTCAGCGTTCATTTGCTGCGAAGCGGGGAGTTTTCCATAACTTTGCAGAAATTAAGGCGAGAAGCGGGTTTTCGTCCTTGAAATCCTCGTTGATGCGGGGGTTTTTTATTTAGGATGTCCGTATTGCCGGGGTAAAAAATATACGTCGTTTTTTGTGATACTGCTTTATTAATTAAATGCCAAATGCGTCAAATATTCGGCACTCGTATGTGTCTTTAATATCATCTTTATCAATACTTACCGTATCGTCTTCATTCGCAGTTGGCTCGATATTTTCTGTAAAGGTTTTATCTCTGAAATCCAAATCTTTGTCATCACTCCAAGCCAGTTCGGTGAAATTTTCCAAATCTTCACTGTAGCCACGGCACATGATCTTGAGTCGATTGATGCTTCAGGTTATAAATGATAAATGTTTGCATGTTGAATTCAGCCCTTGAAATCCTCGATTATTCGAGGAAATTTTTTTATTACAAGCCATATTCGAGGTTGACATTTTGAAAAATTTGTATTAGCATCGCCGTACGTACTTTGGACTTGGGAGGAGCCATGGAAGAAAGCGTTAAAGTATCCATCGCGGATTGTTTTTGGGCATTTATGGACAATTTTCTGGCAGATCTGTCCGACCGTATCCATCGCGAGGGGGCGTTGGCCACGGATGTGATTTTAGATCTTGAATATAATCCTATTAGGTCGGTTAATGAATCAGCGTTTCTGGTTGGCGTCAGGGCTGAAATAAGCGTTGTACCGCCAACTCGCAGGCAGATCAAAGCTCATGGCTATGCGTATATTTATCAACTTAGTTATCAGTTTCCCAATGAAGTGCGTGTTACGTACCTGGGCCGGCAGTAGTAAAAGGAGGGTGTAATGGTAAGTCTTTCGGCTGATGACATGGTGCGGAAGTATTTGGTTTCCGCTCTTACTGCGGAGTTTTAATACGCGCAACCCAAGCATGAAGTTACTTTTAATTGCCAAGACGCGAATGTGTTTGCGCTTATCGTCAGTTGGCTGAACTGCGAGCAAAAGGGAGTAACTTTATTCACCTCCCAACAGTTTCGTTTTCTGGTCATTATCGGCCCTTGCTCCAGAACCTTTTTTCTCAAATTGTTGCGTCCGCAAAAGATTCAAGCGGTTATGATGCAGTGACTACTTTTTTTAGGACAAAATAGTGAGATTCAATTTTGTAATTCTGCTTAACGGCAGATTTTTTATTTCTTCAAGATCAAACCAGCCGATTTCATCGCATTTTTCGGGAATGAGGTTTTGCGGGTCGCCGGATGCGTGCATGCAAAGATAGGTTGTCGAAATCCTGTCACCTTTGGTATTTGTTTCGGCCCTTTATGGGCATTGATAATATTTAATAGCCACTCCATGATAACGCTCTACGAGGTCTTCATAAATCAACTCCATGAGTGGCTCGTAATCTTGAAATTTGTCGATTTGCGCTAAAGCTTTTTGATAGCGATTTTTATTTTCCTTTTCAACTTTAATAGAAATACCAACGAGGCCATAACGCTCTAAAATTAGATTAGATGCCAACCTAGCCGTTCTGCCGTTGCCCTCTCTGAATGGATGGATGTAAGTAATTTGATGATGAAGCCAATTAAACCTTTTTAGCTAATTTTTCAAAATCTTTTCTATCTATTTTACTTCCCTCTAAAGCACTGGAATAATACGCATGTTCAATATCCCAAGCATTTTCCAGTTGTTGTTTTTGCTTGAGCGATAGAGATCTAAAAGTTTTTTGAGTTGATTTAACACCCAAAAAAACCTGTTTTTTTAGCGTTTTTTCATAAAATTATTTATTGTTTACATTATGTATCATATTGTAAAATAAGGCAA
>CAYFST010000014.1:0-28076 GCA_964345995.1 uncultured Gammaproteobacteria bacterium | reverse complement strand
TTGTCGCGTTCTGTGGGGGCAGGCTTTGTGTTCGCTCGCACGAGAATTACAGACGGGTAAACATTAGGTTCGCCCCTACTTACCGCGACTGGTTCGCGTATGGCTGGATGAGGCCCAAACTGGATTCGCCCAGGATAATGAGAAATTGGGTTTTGGGAGAAGTGAGGGTTTCGGTGGCCATGTCTTCGGTGGTAATCGTGCGTTCCTCTGAGTCGGGTATTTCATGAGGTTCGGCGCTGGATATGTCGGCGTCGATGATTTTTTTAAGGCGGACCAGTTCTTCAGGTATTTCACCGTCGGTGAGGTCGTAAATAATTGAGCGTTCGTAGCCTTTATGTTCGGCATTGCCGATATCCGGTACTTTATAGCCCAAGGATTTCATTTTTTGCGAGACGCGGAAGGCGTAGCCTTCGTAATTGGTGCCGTTTTTGATTTCCAGCACCACATCTGTTTTGGGTTGCAATTGAGCCTTTTCCTCTTCTTTGGTTATAAACGGATTGGCTGCTATGGATCGTATTTCGGACCAGTCGGGTTTGCGCGGAAAAAGCATGTAGGCTCCGTCGACATTGGCAGGGACTAGCTCACCCTCAGGGCCGTTGGTTAAGACTCGCATGGTGATTTTGTCTTTATCGAGTTTACTGGCCATGGGTGCGAGCGCTATCATATCCCAGGCTGACATGTCGCTTTGTAAATGATCAGATACCACGCCGTAGAGTTCGCTGAGTTTTTTGGGATTGGTAAAAGTGCCCATGGAGAGAAGTTTGTCGCGGATGGCATGAATAACGATTTGCTGACGGCGTGAACGAGCAAAATCAGAGCCTTCTCCATTGGTGCCGTGGCGTGAGCGAACATATTTAAGAGCCTGATCGCCATCTAGATGTGCCGGACCTTTTTGGAAACTGATGGTTTGGTATTTATGATTGGGAGCGGGGTAGGAATTGTCTATAAAACTGCGTTCGATTTCGATATCTATTCCATCTAAGGCGTCGATAAATTTGGCAAAGCCTTGAAAATCGACTCTAACAACATGATCGATACGAACGGCTAAAAGTTTGCTCATGGCTTGGGCTGTTTTTTGCGCTCCTTCGCCGGGGTGATTGATTTCTTGCAAGGCGTGGACGGTATTGATTTTTCTAAAACGGCTGTTGCCTACGGGGTAGGCCAAATCACGGGGAATGGAGAGCATGGCGAATTTGTTTTCCGTGGTATCGATAGAAGCCAGAATGATGGTGTCGGTTAGAGTACCGCCTTCATGACCTTTTCCACCAACGCCCAGAAAGAGGATGTTAACTCGGTCGTCAGGGGTTTCGGCCAGAGCATTAGCGCCCGCAGGAGTATCGGTCGCGAATTTTTTGATTTCGGCTATGCCGGGCAGGTTGCCGAATTCCGTGAAGATACCGGTGCCATGTGATGCCGCTCGGTAAGAGGCTGCGGCACCCAAAGTGGCTAAAGTTCCCACCAATAAAGCAAAAAAGACCGCGATTATCATGGTTTTTTTTCGGGCCACGTTTTCGGTTGATGTTTGTAAAAAATCAACGCTTACGTCTTTGCTCATGAACCACAATAATGTACCAAACAAATAATCAATAATCAATAACAAATAAAAATATTTTAAGATACCATCCGATTCGTTTCGTACCACGGGGCGGGTATGGGGTAGAAAATTTATTTGTATGAGTTGATTTAGCTGTGGATGAATTAGCGATTAGAGTGTTGTTTTTATGCTATAATTAGATGTAAAGATGAATATGCAAAAACAGACCATCTCCAAACAACAGAGAAAACAATCGCTGTGGTCTTTTTTGCGCAAACAATTGTTGTGTGGAAGCGCTTATTGCGTTACGGGCAAACAAGTAAAAGAGCTGAGACGCGCGAGGCTTTTATGGCCGGCTTTGTTAATTACCGGAATAGCGGTTTTATTTTTTGTAGTCGACCCCGCGATGGCCGCAGATGACACAAAAAGCATTACAGCCATCGTGATGAATTTTGCAATTGCGATTTTAGCAAAAGTGATTATTTGGCTGGCTGAGTTGATGGGTTTGATTTTGTTATTTTTAGTTGATTTGCTAATTAATATAGTGCAATACAATAATTTTGTGGAGGCGACTCCGGTGCAAATCGGTTGGCCGTTGATTCGTGATACCATAAACATGTTTTTTATTGTTTTGGTTTTGGTTTCGGCGTTCGCAACCATTATCGGATATCCCAAAGATTATAACTACAGAGAGGTTTTGCCCAAACTTTTAATTATGGCCGTGCTGATAAATTTTTCGAAGACTTTGATAGGTTTGCTGATTGATTTTTCGCAGGTTGTGTTACTAACTTTTGTTAACGGCTTCAAACAAGCCGCCGGAGGTAATTTTGTTACGGCTTTGGGAATCGGTAAAATAATGCGTTTAACTGATACGACGGGAGAAGTAATTAAAGAAGAAGGTGGTGAGATTACCATTTCTTTAGCGGGGTCGTCGGGGGCTAACCCTTGGAGCATGTTTGGTATTTTAATTTCGGCTATTTTTGCCACTTGGATTTTATCAATTGCTATTACATTGATTTTGATAATGTTAATTTTCTTTTTGGGGCGCATTATCATGTTGTGGTTTTTGCTTATTACATCGCCGATTGCGTTTTTTGCGTGGTCTTTGCCTAATAATTTAAAAAACTCGTTGTCCGCATTTACGGATGGGTGGTGGGATAAATTAAAAACAGCTTTAATAGGAGGTCCCACAATGGCATTCTTTTTGTGGCTGTCTTTGGCTATGGCGCAAAGAAACGCTGATTTGATAGGTGCTAACGGTTTATATAATCCGGATAATGCTAGTACCGAAGTGACGCAGTTTCAACAAACCACTCAGCAAAATGGTAATGTAGCTCCGTCGGAATTTGGTGATCCGCAAGTGTTCGCAACTTTTATTATTATGGTGGCTTTTATGCTTTTAGGGGTGAAGGTTTCTGTTGATTTTTCGTCCAAGGTTGTGCCTCCGGCTCAGGGCATAGTTGGTAAGTTGGGTGCCAGTAAGGCCGGTGTGGGTGTGGCGACCGGTTTGGCGGCAGGAGCTTTAGCTGGTAGGGGTGCAAGAAGAACCGCGGGAGCGGGAGGTCGACTTGCTCTTGGGGGAACTAAATTAGCCGGTAAGGGAGCTTTAGCGGGTTTGAAGGAGGTTGAGGCGAGAAAAGGTTGGGGTGCTGGGGCTGCTAAAAAATTACAAAACTCAGGTTTGATGCACCTTGCTCCGATTGCTATTCAAAAAAAGGTGAACGCGGTTAGAGGGGCGCAAAAAACAGCGGCAAAAGAAAAAGCGGGAGTATTACAAGAAATTACTACGGGCATGACTCCGACTGAAAGATTGGACTATTTAAAAACCGAACAGCAGAGATTGCAAAATTCTAAAATTCCGGCAAGAAAGGGTGATATTCAAGGCGTGAATTTGGCTTTAGCACAGCAAGCTACAAATAGTTTAACCACCGAAAGTCTAAATAAAGAAAATAAAGTAAAAGCCAGGACTGAATTGGGCGAAGGTGCAACGGATACGGATATTGAAACAAGGGCGAAACAGATGACACAAGAGCAAATGTCGGGAATTTTGAAAAATGCTCGTGATACGGCTTTGGAGCAGGGGGATGAGGATACGGCAAAGAAGATCAAAGAAATGATAGAAAAAAATCCGGCCTTGGCGGGCGGTGCATCTGATATGAAGACACAGGCGGAAAAAGATGCGAGTGATCAGGAAAGCGAGAGGCGAGTCAAACCAGAGGCTTATATGCACGCGGCTTATGCTTTGCCTTTTGCTAAAGCTAAAGGTTGGATTAATGACGAGGGTAAGGTAACGGCCAAGGGCAGGCGTGATGAGGAATATAAAAAATTCATGCGTGGCAAGCAGGGGCAGTATATGAAAGCGCATTTGGAATATGCTGACACTGATGAAGGCAGGGCGCATGTTAAGTCGATTTTGACCGGTAAAGACGCGGCCGGTAAGGAGTTAGATGAAAAGCAGTTGAATAATCAGAATTACACGATTAATGTCTCCAAAGATGGAGAGGCATATCATGTAGTACAACGACCGCCTGAAGGGTCGGATCAGCCCGCTACCGTAAGGGCATCAAATAGATTTGATAAGACTACGGATAAACCGGAGCAGGTATTATCCAAAGTCCAGGATGTGAATGTTAAGAATCAAATAACGAATAATTTGCCAGCCATGGGAACCGGTGCTGAAAATGCGGGTGCTATTGGAACGGCGTTACCTCCTAAGGTAGCTAAGGAGCTTGGTGAGGATTTGGAAGATCTGAGTAAATTAAACGGCGGAGGTAGATCTGGAGGTGTAAATTTAGGAGCGGTAATGGAAGAAAGGGCTGAAATGGGAGCAAAATATGCCAGGCATGGCGTATCGAGCGAGTTTTTATTCGGTCATGATAAAAAGACGGGTAACTTTGCCAATGATCAGGGCAAAGAGGTTTTTGATAAGACGGTTACAGATCTTGTAGATAAGATTAAGAAAGATGATGATTATAGCGAAGAAACTTTGGGTGCTTTGGGTGCTTTGTCCAAACAGGTGGGTAATCAGGGTGAGGCGTATAGAATTATGCAGGAGAAGTTGAGCGGTTTGAATCAAGAACAGATGTATCACGCAATGACTACGGGTGATCCTAAGAACAAAGAAAATGTACAACTAATGTTTGCCAACATAGTGGATGAGGGTAAGAAACAAAGAGATGCGGGTGAGACCGATACCTCGGCAATGAGGTTTATGAATGAAGCATTTTCTCAGCCGGATGTAAGTGGTTTAACATCTTCAGAGAAAAAGGAACGCTATGAAATTAAAAGAAGAACACAGAATCTGTTGTTTGATGGCAAGGAATAATTTATGGCAAATAGAAAGGTTTACAAACGGTTTATTGATTTGCCCCGAGGGGTGCAAGATTTTTTTATGGAGACCGCGGACGCGGTTTACTCTGATTTGATTGATAAATATAATTTGTCACAAGAGCACTTTTTTGAAATGGTGGAAACACCGATATTAAATACGACTTTAGGATTTAAGACAGTGCCGGATGGCTTGAACAATTTGTATAAAAATTTACTAGACGCGAATGTTAGTAAAGATTTAATTAAACAGATTGTAAAAACAATATTAGAAAAAATATTTTGGCCTCTTCGTGATTTATTTAACCATGAATTAACTACATATTTGGATGAGTTGGGAGTGAGTTACGTAACTTGGTCAACTAATAGGGTGTTGTTTAAACCCTTGTCTTATTCAGGTGCTGTTTCGGAACTTGTAAAAAGGTTGGGTATGCACTCAATGGGTAAAAACGCGCGCAACAGTTTGCGTGATTTGGTGGAAAAGTACGCTAAAGGAGAATTGGTGCCCAAGCAGATAAAGGAAGTGATGGTAAGGTTGCCCGAGTTTGGTGGTTTGGGTTTTGATAAAGAAAGAGCAGAGAATGCACTCGAGGAAATGGAGAAACTATCTAAACAAGTTGAGTTTTTAAGTGAAGATGAATACACGGCGCAGTTAACAAAGAAGTCAGTTAAAATGAAAGGTGACAGCGAAGCGGAAACAGCGGTTCAAGAAGATGAGGAAGAAATTAAAACCATTCGCGAAAAAATGCCGGCTAAGCCCAAAGTGGCCACTGAATTGGATAAGGCCATAGAAGACGCTTGGCAAAAGATCGAAGATAAGCCGGAGAGTGATTATTTGCAAAGGCGTTTGCGCAATGTAATATCTTCACGTTTGAGGGATGTAAGAAATGATAAGGAATTATTAAATTTATTACAAAGAGACACAAAGGTTGGCGGTTTGGGCTTGAATCGTGAACAGGCCAAAATATTTGCGGATCAAGTTGAACAAACTTATCAAGAATATCATCAGCGCATTGAAATCGAAGAAAAGAAAAAACTGGAAAAGCAATTAACAGAGCAAAAGCGTAAAATCGAGCAAAGACGCAGGCAGGAGGCTGAGGAACATGCCAAGTGGTATCGTGAGAAGATAAAAGAAAAACAAGAATCGAAAGCGGAACAGCAAGAATTTGCGCAAGCTTTAAAGCAAGGTTTGCAAGAGATACCCAAACCGGAACACCCAGTTGTAGAGGCCGGTAATAAAATGGAAAAGAAGAAATATGGAGATTTAAAGCAGGTAAAGTCGACGGCAAAGCAACCGGATGCGGCTAAAAGCACGCAAGGGAGCGTTAAAGTATCCAGTGCCACATTAAAGATTCCGGAGCAAACAAAAGCGCCGGTTGATGGAGTAAAGGCTTCGCCAAGGCTTAGCGGTTTGGTAGGTGAGTTGGGAAATATGACTTTGGCGCAATTTCGGCGATTGGATGAAAATCCGCAATCAAGAATCGAAAAAATTGAGCAAAGATTGGAAACTCTAAAGAATGAGTCGTTTGAACGCAGAGTTGAAGGTATTCGAGCGTGGCAAGAATCTCCGGTTATGAAAGAATATTTGAATTTGGTGGCGGAAAGTTTTAGAAAGCAAAAATCCATCGCGGTAATCGCAGAAACCAAAAGGTCGGAAGGCAGGGATACTTTAACGAGTGATGAAATAGAGACTTTGATCCAATTGAATAATGAATTGCATTTTTAAACACAGCTGATAGCGGATATTTGTTCACAAGTAGCGTGAGCTAACAATTATCGTAAATAAAAGTAATCAGTTATAAGTTATGCCAAGACAGTTTATAGTGCCACAATTTATAGATAAAGAAGACAGAATTATCGGGCCCATAACGGTGCGGCAGTTTGTGATATGTTTGGTGGCTGCGGGTATAGTTTTTGTTGAATATAGGCTTTTAGAGATGGCGTTTTTTATTATTGCGTTAATACCAACCGCTGGTTTAGCCGGAACGTTTGCTTTTTTGAAGATCAACGGACAACCTTTTCATTTGTTTTTTGTAAATTTTTTACAGACACAGGTGCGCCCAAAGTTAAGAGTCTGGAATAAGTCGTTATCTTTAGAAGAAATAAAAAATCAGAAAAAAGTAATAGGTTTACCGGAGGTTGAGAAAGTAAAAACAAAGAAACGACCTTCATCGACGCGTCTGAGAGATTTGGCGTTGGTTGTTAATACGGGTGGTGTGTATGTTGCCGAGGAGACACCGGAATCGGTATCCGTGAACAAAGAAGCGCCAAATAATAAAAAGGAATAATATTTTTTGTATTCGGTATCTTGCAAATGCTAAATACGATATACTAGATACAAGACACTAAAGCTTATATGCAAAGTAAAAAATTAGCGGGCGCCAAACCCGGGGTTCCGGCCCAAAGATATCTGGACATCGCTGAGATAAAAGAAGATGTGGTGGTGCTTAAGGACGGCACATTACGAGCGGTTTTGTTGGTTTCGAGTATTAATTTTGCTCTTAAATCAGAGGATGAGCAGAGTGCCATCGTTCAAGCCTACATGCAATTTTTAAACTCGTTGGATTTTCCGATTCAGGTTGTTATTCAGTCGCGTAAAATGAATATAGATGATTACATGGGACGCTTAAAGGAGGCTCAGCAAGAGCAAGAAAATGAATTATTACGCAATCAGATTGAAGATTACCGTTCTTATGTAAAACAATTGGTTGACTTGGCGGAGATTATGCAAAAAAGGTTTTATATAACCGTACCATATGATCCGGCGACAGAAGATCAAAAAGGTTTTGTGGACAGATTGAGCGCGATTTTTACGCCCATGGTAACTATCAAGCTTTCCGAGGAGAGGCTTCAAAAGCATAAGACCGCATTAAAACTCAGGGTTAATAATATTATTTCTGGTCTGCAGGGCATGTCGCTTTCGGCGGTTCAACTTGATACGCAAAGTCTTATAGAATTATATTATACGGTCTATAATCCGGAGCAATTTGAAAGCGAGCGCATGACGGATTTGGATAAACTCCAAATTGAAGAATAACCTATAAATATTTTTAAAGATATATCAAATATCAACAAATAACATTAATAAATTACAAATAAAAAATAATAATTTGCGTATAATGTATAATGATTAATATAATTAATATCGCGGAGCGAACCAATAATAGCTAATCAGTATTTAGTAATTGATATTTCGCGTAGCGATAGTGAAGCGTCAGTATGGCTTTTAAAACCACTAAAGAAAAAAAGATAGATGCGGCCAAACTTGCCAAAGGAGGTGTTGGTTTGGAGAAGGGCGATAGTAAGGAAGCGCTTGCCAAGAAGCAAAAAGAACAGAAATCGGCATTAGAGGAGGAGCGCATATATCGCAAGGGCGTGGCCAGCATAAAAGATCTCATATCGCCATCGGCTTTGAAAGTAGAGGCCAGCTTTGTGACTTTGGGAAATGTTTTTGCGCGTACGATTTTTATTGTTACTTATCCGCGTTATGTGTCGGTTGGCTGGGCATCACCCCTTATAAACTTGAATTCGATGATGGATATTGCGATGTTCTTTTATCCTGTAAAGTCAGATGTCATCTTGAAACAGTTAAAGAAGAAAGTGGGTATTCTGGAAGCCAATATCAATACGGCGGCGCAAGAGGGCAAACCTCGCGATCCGCAGGAAGAAACCGCATTGCGTGATATAGAGCAGTTGCGAGATGATTTAACACAGGGGGTCGAGCATTTCTTTCAGTTTGCTTTTTATACAACTTTTTATTCGGCGGATAAGGAAGAGCTGGAAAGATTGTCGTCGCATGTGGAATCCACCTTTGGATCCATGTTGATTTATACCCGTCGAGCGTATTTTCAGGCGGAACAGGGTTTTAATTCCACTTTGCCGCTGGGTAATGACGAGCTCATGATTACTTTTAACATGAGTACATCGCCTATCGCTTCATCGTTTCCATTTACTTCGGCGGAGTTGACTTCAGATGAAGGGATTCTATACGGAATCAATAGGCATAACAATTCTTTAATTTTATTTGATAGGTTTTCATTACAAAACGCCAATGCGGTAATATTCGCTACGTCCGGCGCGGGTAAATCTTATGCGATTAAATTGGAGGTTTTACGTTCCATGATGCTGGGCGCGGATGTGATAGTTATTGATCCTGAAAAAGAATATAAATATTTATCTGATGCTGTAAACGGTACTTATGTTAATATTGCTCTTTCATCTGACGCTAAAATTAATCCTTTTGATTTGCCCAAACCAACCGAAGGCGACTTTTCGGTTGAGGATATTATACGCAGTGCGGTTATTACACTTAAAGGCTTGTTGCGACTTATGTTAGGCAAGGTGTCCGTGGCCGAGGATTCAATTTTAGACAGAGCGCTTTTGGAAACTTTTGCCAAGAAAGATATTGTACCCGGCGCCGACCTTACGGCAATAGAACCACCTATTTTGCAGGATTTTCAGGATATTTTGGAAGGTATGGAAGGAACAGAGGATTTGGTTATTAGGTTAAAGAAGTATACGGAGGGTACCTTTTCGGGTTTGTTGAATTCGTTAACTACGGTTAAAATGGATAATCAGCTGGTTGTTTTTTCAGTGCGTGATTTGGAAGACGAGTTGAGGCCTATGGCTATTTACACTGTTATTAATTATATCTGGAATACGGTAAGGAGCGAACGTAAGCGCCGTATATTGGTAATTGACGAAGCTTGGTGGTTGATGCAGTATGAAGATTCAGCAAAATTTGTGCACGCACTTGTGAAAAGATGCCGCAAATATTATCTTGGTATAACTACCATTACGCAAGATGTGAACGACTTTTTGACCTCGCCGTATGGACAGGCGATCGTAACAAATTCATCCATTCAAATGTTGTTAAGGCAGAGTCCGGCGTCAATTGATTTGGTGGCTCGAGTATTTTTGTTGACTCAGTCTGAGAAGTATTTGCTTTTGGAAGCCGGTCAAGGTGAGGGTATCTTTTTCGCCGGTAACAAGCATGCCGCCATCCAGGTTGTGGCTTCTTACGCGGAAGATCAAATTGTGACTACCGATCCCAAGCAACTGTTAAAGATTGAAGAAGAGAAAAAGGCATTTGCTGAGGGGTTATAATTAACAATAAGTATCTTGTATTGAGTGTCTTACAGATGGATTAGTTAATTTTTTCAATAAGTCAACCAGTATAAATACTCAAATATCGGATATTAAAATCCAAGTATATGAAAACTATACAGAGAAGAATTTTAGCAATAATCATGATAATAATCGGTTTGGTCGCGTTTATTTTTGGCGCATGGTTGCTTTGGGGCTTGTTGTTTGGCGGGGATGAGAGTCGATTACCCGAATTGCCCGAAGCGGGCAAAGATATGGCGGTGACTGAAAGAGATGTGCCCGAGCCTAAAACTTATGAAGCTCCGGTAATGATTGAAGGAGAATCAGAATTTGACGAACTCGCAACCGCCAGTGATTTGACGGAAGCGCGTAATTTAGCAGTAGATACGATAGCTCGTATTGGTTCGGGAACCAGTCAAGACGGTTTTTTGGGCTATGAGGATGCCATGAATTCAGCAACACCCAAGTTGCAAGCTTTTTTACGATCTGAACAGTTGAAGATGAAAAAAGAGTTTCCAACCGAAGGTGAATTATATGGTATAACCACAAGAGTTATCGCATCGGATGTATTGGAAGGAGGAAATGGGGATGATCGATTGGTTATTGCGATACAGACACAAAAGGCAATTGATAAAGGAAATAGGGCCAAACCCGTAGAAATTGTGTATGAAAAGCACGAAGTAACGTTGTTGCGTCAGGCTGATGGGGAATATTTGGTAGATTTTATAAGTACAGAGATATTGAATTAAACTTATTAAATTTTATAAGATATAAGATACATACACTAAATCTTTATAAATTCTAAGATTTAAATTATAAATTATGAGAAGTTTAGTATTTACTTTTTAGAATTTATTTATGTTGAATAAATTATGGGATTTATTGTTTCCTCCTTATTGCGTGGCTTGCGATAAACCGGGTGAATGGTGGTGCAAATCTTGCCGGGGAAAAGTGCATTTGGTGGGGGATAAGATTTGTCCCAAGTGTTTAACACAGGGAGAGCATGAGTGTAGTGGAGATTTGCCGTTTAGTGAAGTGAAATCTTGCGGTTATTATCATGATGCGCAATTGAGAGCCTTGATTACAAGATTGAAATTTAGTGGAGTAACCGTTATTGAGCAAGACTTGAAGCTTTTTTTACGTGAGAGGGTGCGGATCAGTTTATCTGCGGAGGCGGTTTTGGCGCCTATGCCATTGTCACAAAAGCGTTTGAAAGAGCGGGGTTTTAATCAAGCCGAATTTTTAGCGGTGCAAATGAAAACGGCTTATGGATTATATAATCAGATAGATACAGAATTATTGGTAAGAATACGACATAGTGATCCGTTATCCTCCTTGGAGCATAATTATGTATTGAGATCGAACTGTGTAAAAGGGGTGTTCAAATCAAAGACTCAGCCACCGGAACATGTTGTTTTGGTAGATGATGTAGTTACTACGGGTGCTACTGCGGGCGAAGCGGCTCGAGTTTTGCGGTTGGCGGGAGTAAAAAAGGTGGATTTGTTGACATTGGCGATTGGAGCATGATTGCAATTTTTATGTCTTGATATTTTTTATCTAAATTGGTAAACTTTGGCAGCAAATTGAGATTCATAAATTTAGCACGGAGAGATACCCAAGTGGCTGAAGGGGCGGCTTTGCTAAAGCTGTAGGGGGTGTTAAAGCCCCGCGAGGGTTCGAATCCCTCTCTCTCCGCCATTCGACGCGCTTCGCTTGCTCATGGCTATGCCATGGTAAGGGAAGGGCGGCGAATGTCTTGAGCGAAACACAGTGAAGTCGAAAGACTCATTTCGCTTTCGATCCGGACATTTGCCTATGAATGGATGGTTTGTGTATATCCTTCATTGTGATGACAAAAGTTTCTATGTAGGCATTTCTCAAGATGTAGAATTTAGAGTACAAAGACATAACGACGGTTATGGGGCAGAGTACACAAAAACCCGTCGTCCAGTTATTTTGTTGTGGAAAGAATTTGCAGAATCAGAAAAAGAGGCTCGTAAACGTGAACGACAGATTAAGGGTTGGTCAAGAGTCAAAAAAGAAAATTTATTTTTGTATGGACACCCTCATGGACTAGACGATTGCTAATTTAAATAATTAGTGGATAGCTATTCGACGCGCTTCGCTTGCTCATGGCTATGCCATGGTAAGGGAAGGGCGGCGAATGTCTTCTACGAAACGAAGTGCAGTCGAAAGACTCATTTTACTTTTCGATACAGACATTTGCCTGATAAAAAATGACTATTCGTCATGTCATTTGACATTCGACGTGGTACCCGAATCGGAATGAGGGGCATCTCTCTCCGCCATGTTACAACACCCGCCATTAGGCGGGTTTTGTGGTAAATGGTTGGATTATAGAGGATGTTTAGAACTGGACAAAGGGTGTTTACTTCTCAAATTTAATACTTTGAATAATTTGCCTCACCTCGTCGGAAAGATTGTCGTATTCGATTTGACCAAGATGAATTTGGTACACCCTATCCTTTTCAACTAGAAATTCATACGTTGTGTTAGATGTTCCGTTTGGCATATCGACAGTCCATGATATTTCGTATGCATCTTCTCCATCAATTTTTAAAGTTTTCAACAATGCTAGATTTAAATCCCGATACACTTTCTCCGTTCGTTATTCGGATAGACTGTCCGACCTTCCGATGTCTATCGAGGTGCTCTATTCAGCTGATTAACAAAAAACACCTTGCAGTTGAGGTGTTCTTTGTGGTGCAACCGAGACGATTTGAACGTCTGACCTCTTCCTTCGCAGGGAAGCGCTCTATCCAGCTGAGCTACGGCTGCAAACGTATAGCGAGAGGAAATAACAATTCAGGAATTGTTTAAACTCGATTTCTGTTTATATTTGCAGTAGTCGCCCAACAATATCAGATAGATGCTCTTCGCGCAACTCGAGATCCTCGGTTAAATATTGTTTCAAATGATCTCTAATTTCGATAGGATCTTGATCTTCTAAAAATAGCTTGATTCTGGGTTTGAAGCTTAATTTTCTTTCCAGATAGAGCACTTTTGTAAGCGGTGGGTGGTAAATTATAGCAAAATGCGCGAATTTATCAAATTCAATAAAATTACCGTCAATTACAACCCCGTTATGGCCAATTTGCACCAAGATTGATTTTGGTTTTTGTTCGCTTGTTAAGATTAAAATTACAGCGCAAATTAAGATAATTAAAGCGAAGAGATAATTTTGAGCGAATACTCCATAAATAACGCTTAGTAGAGCGATTAAACTGACTGCCACGTACCACCAGGATGATCTTTCACGGGGTTCGTGTTCGGGCATTTCCCAAACAAAACTGTCCTGAGAATTAGCAATCTCTCTGAGAGTTTCTGGTGTATAGGCCATATAATTTTATTATACCATAATTATATTGTTAATAACCATTAATTGTGTTGTGGATCGCGTTTGTTTGTTGGATGTCAGTTGTGATGAAGCGTATCAAGAATAAACTTATTTGTGTATAAAACGGTTGACAACGTAAAGGTCGGTTACTATAATCATCAATGACCATTGATATTTATAAACAATTATATGAATTTTAATTGCTGTAAAACCAAAAAGTCACAAAAAGATCTTGATCAAACGGCCGAATTTTTGAAAGTAATCGCCGAACCTAACCGGTTAAAGATTTTATGCATTTTGCAACAACGGGAAATGTGTGTTTGCGAGATTTGGCAAAATTTGAATTTGCCGCAGAATTTGGTTTCGCATCACTTAAAAGTTTTAAAAGATCATAAATTGGTAAAATCAAAAAAAGAAAGGACTAAGGTAATTTATGCGCTTAACTCTCAACTAATAAGTAAATATAATTCACTTTTATCTCATTATCTTAATAATTAACGAAAACATATGACTATAATTATTTTGGGTTCCGGTTGCCCTAATTGCATAACTCTTGAAAACAACGCCAAAAAAGCCGTTCTAGAACTTAATCTTAAAGATATTCAAGTTTTGCACGAGCACGATATCTTAAAAATTACAGAATACGGTGTAATGTCTACCCCGGCCATCGTTATCGATGGGCAAGTACAAGCATCCGGCAGAGTTCCTGATGTGGAGGAAATAAAAAAAATGCTTACAGGTCAACAGCAGGGAGATACTGTGCCCACTAACGATGATTGTTCGTGTGGTGGTAATTGTTAACTGCTATGAATAAAGAAAATAAAATTTTTATTCTATTGGTTGGATTTTTTTTATTTTTTTACTTTATGCCCATGGAATCGGCGGTTTTTACGGGGGCAATTTTGTCCGGTTTTAAATTATTAAACCAATACGCTCGTGAGCATGTTTTAACATGTCTTGTGCCGGCATTTTTTATTGCCGGCGCGATTTCGGTGTTTGTTAAAAAAGACTTTGTCTTAAAATACTTGGGCGGAAAAGCAAATAAATTTATATCGTATACTTTAGCTTCTGTATCCGGTGCGGTTTTAGCGGTCTGTTCTTGTACGATATTGCCTATTTTTGCAGGTATCAGAAAAAGAGGCGCGGGACTCGGACCGGCGATTACTTTTCTTTTTTCCGGACCGGCTATAAACGTCGCAGCCATATTCTTGACGATCTCCGTTTTGGGTTTGACTATCGGTTTGGTCCGGATTATTTCCGCTGTTTTTTTGTCTATCTTGGTCGGTTTGACCATGCAGGCGATATTTAGGGAAAAAGCCGATAATGGCAAGCTTTTTATAGAACAAAAAAACCAGCCTTCGTACGGTAAATTAACAGTGTTGGTATTTATGCTGACAATGGTTTCTGTTTTGGTGGTTAACGGATTACAAATTGATCAAGCGTTTAAATATTTTTTAATGTTTGTTTTGGTGCTTGCCGTGACCGCGATAGCCTTGGTTAAATTTCAAAAAGAGACCAATAAAGAGTGGTTAAAAGAGACTTGGTCGTTTACCAAAATGCTTTTACCGATTTTATTTATCGGCGTTTTTGTGGCCGGTTTTGTAATGCCTTTTTTACCGCAAGAATTGATAGAAAAAATCGTTGGTTCAAATTCTATCACGGGTAATTTGGTCGCTTCAGTATTTGGAGCATTTATGTATTTTTCCACTCTGACGGAAATCCCCATTTTGCAAGCATTAATTGCCAAAGGCATGAGTCAAGGGCCGGCGTTGGCATTGCTTTTGGCCGGGCCTTCTTTGAGTTTGCCGAATATGTTGGTTGTGAGACGTGTTTTGGGTAATAAAAAAACCGCTGTCTATATTTTATTGGTAATTTTTTATTCTACAATCGCCGGTTTTACATACGGCAAATTAATCTAAAAAAATATGAAAAAAAATCATGTACTTTATTCCATTTTAATTTTGAGTGTCATAATTTTAACAGGTTGCGGGTCGAGCGTTGCGAGTGATAATCGAGAAGCTGTAAAAACTTCATCCAATATTTCGGGTGAAATGTCAAAAGCCCAAAAATCGGCAGATAAAATAGAAGTTATTCATTTTCATGCAACTCAACAGTGTTGGTCGTGTATTACGGTTGGAGAATACGCTTTAAAAACAATTAAAGAAAAATTTCCCAAAGAATACGCGAACGGAACTATTGTGTTTAAGGATATTAATGGTGAATTGCCCCAAAACAGGGATATGGTAATTAAATATCAAGCTGGAGGTTCATCTTTGTTTATTAATACCATCGTAGGCGGAAAAGAAAGCATAGAAGAAGATATCACAGTTTGGCGATTGATTGGCAGTGAAACCAAGTTTGTCAATTATTTTGAAAATAAATTAAAGAATAAGCTAGGCAAGTAATATGATGGATTTTATCAATATTTTAATAGATAATTACAATATACCGCTTTTGTCGGCTTTTTTATTGGGTGTTTTAACATCGATCAGCCCATGTCCATTGGCAACCAATATAACAGCCATCGCTTATATATCTAAAGAAATAAATACGGCCAAAAATACTTTATTTAATGGATTGTACTACACTCTTGGACGCGGAATCAGCTACACTTTGCTGGCTACTCTGATATATTTCGGTTTGTCGTCATTTCAAATATCCAGAATTTTTCAAGGTTGGGGAGATAAAGTTTTGGGACCGGTTTTAATTATTATCGGTTTGACCATGTTTGGGGTAATAAAAATTAAATTCAACGGACATAACCAAAAAATTGAAGAATTAAAAGAGTGGTTGGCAGGCAAAGGATATATCGGTTCATTGCTTTTGGGTGTGATTTTTGCTTTGGCGTTTTGCCCTTATAGCGGGGTGTTGTTTTTCGGGGGCTTGATTCCTTTGGTTTTAAAATCAACGGAAAGTTTGATTTTGCCGCCGATTTTTGCTCTTGGCACGGGTTTGCCGGTAATTATATTTTCGTTTTTAATCGCCTTTTCAATGCGAAAAGTGAGTCAAGCGTTTCATATGGTTCAGAAAGTTGAAAAAGTTATGAGGTATATTGTTGCTTCGGTATTCATAATTTCCGGAGTTTATTATTTGCAGTATCTTGTAAAATATCTTATCAGCTTATGAGTAAAAAAATATTTATTTCGGTATTATTGATAGCGGCATTCAGTATCGGTTGTTTTATTATTGTTAATACAAATATAGACAGCCGTGCTGATGCTAATGAATTACCCGATTCGACAATAATAAAAGTCGCGGCTTGCCCGACTTGCTTTGATTTGGCAAAAAACATCCAAGCTGAAAAATATGAAATTATTAAAACCGGTTCCACAGCTGAAAGCCTTGTTCTTTTACAAAATAACACAGTAGATCTGGTTTTAGCCGGTCGAACACTTAAACCGCATGAGCCTCAAATGGACAGCCTCTTAATTAAACAAGGATATTCTTTTTTAAGCAGTTCAAACGCAACGATTTTTATTGATCAATTGAAGAATTACAAGATTTATACCGATTTAGACGAGGAAGAGTTGAAACAAAATTTTAATATTGAAAAAATCCAAACAGTAGATAATGTATACGAATATTTAGATGAAGGTATAATTATCACTTCTTGGGAAAATACCGATTACACTAAAGCTGCGATTGTTCATGTTTTGGAAAATAACAACAGGAGAGTAAGGTTATCTCGCCGTCCGACGGTTTATTGTCCGAATGTCTGCGAAGAACAAGCTCAAGAATTGGTTTTATATTTAAAATAATAATGTTTAAAGCGATATGTTGAAAAAATTTCTACTATTTCTATTATTAATAACTTCGTTGATCATTCCCGTAAACAGCGTTTTGGCTCAAGATTCCGAAAAAGTTAATATTTATTTTTTCTGGGGCGAGGGGTGCCCGCATTGCGCTAAAGAAAAGCCTTTTTTAGACAAGCTAGAACAAAAATACTCGGAGTTAGAGATACACGATTATGAAGTGTGGAGTAATTACGATAACCGCCAATTGATGATTGATTTTGGCAAAAAGTTAAATGCCAATATTAGCGGAGTTCCTTTTACCGTAGTTGGAGAACAATACATTATTGGCTGGCTGGATGAAAAAAATACAGGCAAGCAAATAGAAGATGCGGTTAAATGTGCTTTTCATAATAATTGCCGAGATGTTGGTATTGAGATTAAAGGAAGCGCTTTGGCAAGCAAGCAGAGTGAAGAAACAGACGTGGATTCTAATTCTTCGCCCATTCCGGAATCAATGACTTTGCCACTTGTAGGAGAAGTAGAAACCAAGAATTTGTCCTTGCCATTATTTACAATGTTGCTTGGAGCTTTGGATGGTTTTAATCCCTGCGCTATGTGGACATTGCTGTTTTTGATCAGTTTGCTTTTGGGCATGAAAGACAGAAGAAGAATGTGGATACTGGGAATGACTTTTATTGTTGCTTCAGCTTCGGTGTATTTTGTTTTTATGGCAGCTTGGCTTAATTTGTTGTTGTTTTTAGGAATGATTATTTGGGTAAGAATAATTATCGGTTTAATAGCATTGACCGCCGGCGGTTATAATCTAAAAGAATATTTTACAAATCCACAAGGAGCTTGCAAGGTTACGGGTACGGAAAAAAGACAAAAAGTATTCGAGAAATTAAAAAATATTACCCATCAAAAAAGTTTTTATTTGGCATTGGGCGGTATAATACTTTTAGCTTTCGCGGTTAATTTGGTCGAGCTTATTTGCTCAGCGGGTTTACCGGCGGTATATACGCAAGTTTTGACTCTAAGTAATCTCGCGAATTGGCAGTATTATTTATATATTTTGCTATATATCTTTGTATTCATGCTCGATGATTTATTTGTTTTTGTTATAGCCATGACCACTTTGCAAATGACGGGCATCACCACCAAATACACTCGTTTATCTCATTTAATTGGAGGAATACTAATGTTGATTGTCGGTTTAACGCTTATTTTTAAGCCGGAATGGTTGATGTTTGGGTAAATAGCTATTGGTTACAGACAAATATTCTTTATGCATAGTGTTGCTATTTATCACGTTAATACCTTATCGATTTGATACTCGGTGTTTTATCATCTCTCGACAAAAAATTGGTATTAGAGTAAGATATTTTGTACTTGCAACGAAATTCATTTTTACGTTATTCGTTATTAAATCCGATCGGATTCAGTGGTGAATTTATTAGGATCAGTAAATTTTTGGAGAGGTGGCTGTCCGGTTATTCGACCGGATTCAGTGGTCTAAGGCAACGGACTTGACCGGTCATGCGACCGGTCTACCCCGTCGAATGACGGGGTGAAATCTATGTATTTTGTTTATTTTTTAAAACTAAGTAATGGCAATATTTATAAAGGAATGACAGGAGACCTTGAGCGTAGGATTATTGAACACAAATCTGGTAAAGTAAATTCAACGAGAAAATATCTTCCTTTAAGACTCATAGGCTACGAAGTTTACTGTTTAAAGAGTGATGCTGAAAGGCGTGAAGGTTTTTTAAAAACTACAGAAGGCAGGAGATTGCTAAATCAGCAATATAGGGATATCATTCAGGAATCCTAATATTACGGAGAGGTGGCTGTCCGGTTATTCGACCGGATTCAGTGGTCTAGTATATTAGGATTAATCAATATTACGGAGAGGTGGCTGAGTGGTCTAAGGCAACGGACTTGAAATCCGTCGTACTCGCAAGGGTACCGTGGGTTCGAATCCCACCCTCTCCGCCATCCCCTTGTGCGTTAAGCCAAGGGGGTTTTTGTTTCCAAAAAATGACGGTCAAGGCATCTGTTTTTTGGTTTATGCCCTGTTTTGGTGTATGATTATGCGTGAAGTATCATGTCCACAGTAAAATCTCGTAAAGCTTTTTTGGATCCATCTTTATGGCTTTTATTGGCCATTAATGTCGGGATGGCGTATTACGCGATTGTTGAAAATTGGAACTTAATTGCAATAATGGCCGTTTATTGGATGCAAAGTGTAACAATCGGTATATTTAATTTCATTAGAATTTTAGAACTTGAAGAATTTTCAACCAAAGGGTTTAAGATAAACGAGCGTAGGCCGAAAGCAACCAAGGGAACTAAATTTTTTACGGCGTTTTTCTTTTTGGCGCATTATGGGGGTTTTCATTTGGTTTATTTGATTTTTATTTTCGCGTCCACTTTTTCATCAAATATGATGAAAGCCGGAGGCGGAATTGTTTGGAGTCATGTTATTTTGGCCGGTGTTTTCTTTTTTGCGAACCATTTATTTTCATATCTTTATAACAGGAGGCGTGATTCGGGAAAACAAAATATAGGAATTGTGATGATGTATCCATATGCCAGAATCTTGCCAATGCATTTTACTATCATTTTAGGGTCATTTGCCGGTGCTGTGGGACTGCCTTTGTTTTTGGGGTTAAAAATTGTCGCGGATGTGATAATGCATTATTTTGAACATGTAAAACTAAGAAAAGGCATATTAATTGAGGATAAATAAAAACCGTCCTTGGATTAATAAGGACGGGAGAAGCTTAGTCTTGCATTTTTTGGCGCATGGCTTTTAGGCGGCGCAGTTCGTTTTCGCGAGCTACGACTTCAGCATCGAGTTTGAGCTTTAAAGCTTCTTGAGCCGCAAGGAGTTCATTGTTTTTGAGTTCGAGCATTTTCTCGAGTTCAAGAATATCGACTCCGATTTTCTGAATCAGCTTCTGCAATTCGTCGATGGATTTTTCGGCGAATTGCTCTACTGTGGGTACGGGTACACTTGCTGTCGCGCTTTTTTGGCGAGCTTTGTTCAAACTTTTTTTGCGCTTCTTTTTGAGCTCCTCGGGGGTCTGCGCAACAAGTTCGTATGCCGTGAAGCCGGGAGCGGCTATCAGATAGCGGAGTTTTTCCTTGGAGTTTTTTGGTGACCAGTTAGGATTTGGGAAAAATACACCCACGGCCGGACTGGTACTGAATCGCACACCAACTAATTTCACGTAAGCGGATTTGGGATTTGCCGGATAGCGGGTCTTGATCCATTCGATTAAATCGGGTTGAAAACTCTTTGGATTCTCTTCAAAATCCCCGCCCATGATGCTTAGTGCGAGTTCCTTGAATTCCGGTGTGACGTTGGTTTTCGGTCTTTCGTCGATGGGGTTGATGTAGAAAATACGCGGGTCGTCGATGAAGCGGTACGGTACTTTGCCCTCTTCGCTGTCACCTAAACGTATAATGATACCAGCCGCGCAAAAACGATGGACGATGTTTGCGATATGATTTTCATCGCAATCCAAATCATTTGGCACGTCCCATTGCAGATAGAGGTCGTCAGGTTGCGCCGGGATGGCAATGCGATATTGGTTGTCTATTTTTTTGGAGTTACTGCGGAGCTTGTTCCATATAAAGCGCTCACAAGGTGTAAGATGAAGAACATGCAGGTATTCGGGTCTTTTTTCGTTCATTTTTCACCTTCCGGTAGTTTTGTTAGAAGGTTCGATTTGTTAATGTATAACCGATATAGGTAATTGTCAATGACATTGGATGCAGGAGTAATAAAATTTTATCTAAATTTAGCTATTTTTGTACTTGTAAAATGTTTATAATTTCTGGTAATATCAAGTTATGCTCAGTTGGAATGATCCCACAGGTTATATTCACGGTTTAACGCCTCAGCAGAGGCGGGTTTTGAAAAAGTTGGATGTGGAGACTGTGGGTGAGTTGTTGTCGATTTTGCCGAGGCGGTATGATGATTATTCGCAATTGGTGCCCATTGCCAAAATTCCCGTTGGTGAATCGGTTACAATCAAAGCTCGCGTAAAGCAACTTAGAAAGGTGCCAACTTTTCGCAAGCGGATTGTAATGATTAGAGGTTTACTTGAAGACGATACGGGGTCAATTGCTATTACTTGGTTTAATCAGCCGTGGATGTTGGAGCAGATTAAGCCGGGAGATGAGATTTTTGTGTCCGGTACGGTGAGACAGCATCCCAAGTACGGCCGGAGTTTTACAAGCCCGATTTGGGAGCCGGCTACACAAGAGACTATCGCGGCCGGCGTGATCGCGCCGGTGTATCCGCTTATTGGGCAGGTTACGCAAAAGACGTTGCGTAAAATTATGAAAGCGGTGCTTGATGAATTTGATGATGCACCGGAATTGATGCCGGAGGAGATTTTGCGTCGAGCGAAACAGCCCGATTTTTTAGATGCGATTCGTTACGCGCATAGACCGGAAAACCAAGAACAGGCGAAGATTGGTCGTCAGCGTTTTGCTTTTGACGAGGTTTTTTTATATCAACTTGCGCTTAGACTCGCGCGTGAGAAAGCTGATGAGGGAGGTGCGCCGAAAGTGGCATTTGAAGAAAAATTCGCCAAGCAGTTTGCCAAAGTTTTACCATTTGAGCTAACCGCGGATCAAAAGCGTGCGATTTGGGCGGCATTGCAGGATATGGAGGCCGAGCGTCCGATGCGCAGGTTGGTGCAAGGTGATGTCGGTTCGGGTAAAACGGTTGTGGCCGCATTTTGCGCGGCAATGGCGCACAGACAGGGGATGTCCGTGGCCATGATGGCGCCTACCGAGATTTTGGCTAAACAGCACGCACTGACTTTAACTAGATTTTTAGGGCAACATCATATTCCGGTTTTACTGATGACTTCGTCGACAAGGATATTGTATGAAAATGGTGATGAGAAGCCGCTTAAATTGTCGGAAGCCAAGGAGAGATTGGAACAGGGGAGAGTTGTCGCGGTTGGTACACATGCTTTGCTTCAGCTTGGCCAATGCCCGCCGGATTTGGCACTGGCAATTGTTGATGAACAGCATCGTTTTGGCGTGGCTCAGCGCGAGGCACTCACGGTCGTGGAAAGACCGGATCAAAAGGTGCCGCATCTTATGAGTATGACTGCTACGCCGATTCCCAGGTCATTACAGCTTACTTTTTTGGGTGATTTGGACGTGAGTATTATTCGTACCAAGCCGGCCGGTAGAAAGCCGATTATGACAAACGTGCTTATAGGAGATGTGGGCAGGAATTTGGCATATCAGGCGCTAATGGATGCGGCTATTCGCGGGGAGCAGGCCTTTATAGTGTGTCCGCTTATTGACCCGTCGGATAAATTGGGGTCCAAATCCGTAGAATCGGAAACCGTGCGTTTAAAAACCGGGCCCTTGAAGTCGCTGAAGATAGCCACTTTGCACGGAAAAATGACGGCTGCGGAAAAAGATAAAGTAATGGAAGAGTTTAAAGAGGGTAAAGTTGATGTGCTGGTAGCGACGACCGTGGTGGAGGTCGGGGTGGATATTCCAAATGCGACGATAATGCTTATTGAATCAGCTGAAAGGTTTGGTTTGGCGCAATTGCACCAATTGCGCGGACGCATCGGCAGATCGGATAAAGATTGCACTTGTTATCTAATTGCGACTGACGAATCTGTTTCAACAGACAGGTTGCGTGTTATGGAGCGCACGAATGATGGATTTGTTATCGCGGAAGAGGATTTGAAGATGCGGGGGTCGGGGAATGTGATTGGAACTCAACAATCGGGGAAATCGATATTTCGTCATGTGCGTCCGTGGGAAGATTTTAAAGTGATGGAGAGTGCGCGGGATGAGGCGGTAAAATTATTGGAGTTGGATGTAATGCTAAAAAACCATCCGGATCTTCGTGAACAGGCAGAGTCATTGACGGAGACAGAGCACTCTGAATAATTACCAATTACCAATTACCAATTACCGACCCACTACGCTAAAGCTTCGAGGGTTAAAATTACCAATTAACGTAGAGATTGTCCTTACGAAAAAGGTTACAGAGCTTCGCTAATAGTCTTAACTTGTACAATTTGAACTCCTTCGGGGGTTTTTAGGTTTTTCAGTGGCGGAGTTACGATCGTCGTGAAGCCCATGCGGGTGAGTTCTTTGATGCGGAGGTCGGGGAGGGGGACGGGTCTTAATTCGCCGGTTAGGCCTATTTCTCCGAAGTAGGCGGTTCTGGGGCCTAAAACTTCGTTTTTAACGGCGCTGGAGATTGCGGCCGCGAGGGCCAGATCGGTTGCCGGGTCGCGGACCGGGAAGCCGCCGGTAGCGTTGACATAGACGTCTTTGTCGTAAACTTTGAGGCCGGCGTGGCGCGAGAGGACGGCAAGAAGCATGTTTAGGCGAGTGGAGTCTAAACCTGTGGCACGGCGTGTTGGTTGGCTGTAGCCGGCCGGGGTAACGAGGGCTTGGAGTTCGACTAAAAGTGGGCGGCGGCCTTCCAAAACGCAACCAATAGCCGAACCCGGGGCTGTAACGGGCCTGTCTTGCATCATGGCGGTTGAAGGGGCGGCAACTATTTGCAAGCCTCGTTCTGTCATATCTAGTAAAACCGTTTCGTCTGTTGAACCAAAGCGATGCTTAATTACTCGGAGTATACGGAAGCGGTGCATTCTGTCGCCTTCGAGGCTTAAGACCGTATCTACAACGTGTTCCAGTACGCGGGGGCCGGCAATGTCGCCGTCTTTGGTTACTTGGCCGACTAAAAAGATTGGTACAGAGGATTTTTTGGCGGCAGAGGTTAGAATGGCTGCTGAAGCTTTTACTTGGGCGATGGAACCTGCCTCGCCTGAGGTTTCTGAAGTCTTGATTGATTGGATGGAATCGATGATGGCAAGTGCGGGTTGTTCAGTTTCCAAGGTTGATGCGATTGTATCAGCGTTTAGATCTTCAACGAAAAAGAGGCTGTTCGGGATTTTATCGCTTAGGCGTTTGAGGCGGAGGTTGATTTGACTGGGAGATTCTTCGCCCGTAACATAGATTATTTTTTTGCCGTTTACAGCCATTTTGAGGGCGAGTTCGGTTAAGAGCGTGGATTTGCCCATGCCCGGTTCACCGGCAATCAGGGTTACGGAACCTTGTACCAAGCCGTCGCTGAGAACTGAATCGATAGCTTCTAAGTCAATCTTTGCCGCACGTCCCGCGTCTAACGTCGCATGTCGCACGTCGTTGAAAGAGGTTAGTTTGGCGGGAGTTGAGGTTTGATTTGTGCTGTTTGCATCGGGTGTGACCGGGTTTTTGCCGATTGTGCCCCAAGAACCGCAGGATTCACAACGACCGGACCATTTGGGGAATTGGGCATCGCAGTTGGAGCAGACGTGGATTGGGGTTGGTTTGGGCATGTCTTAATCGTACATCGTACGTCACAAATCGTACAAGTTGGGCTTTATTCATATTTGTGGTTTTATTTTTGTAAATTTAGGTTTTTTTTGATATATTATATTGTATATATGGCTCTAAGAGGGTTGTTAGTATTTATTATTACTTTGTATTTTCTGATACCGACCAGTGTTTTTGCGATTGGTTTTAAATGTTGTGAATGTACTTCATCTGAACTGGAAAAAAATATATGCGTTTTAATACCGGATTTAAAAGCATGTGATTTTGCTGCAAGTGAAATAAATAAGAATACCGATAAAGAGTTTAATATAACTTGCAATAGTTTGAATAGTACGGCTTGTAATACAATTGATAGCAGCGCATCGGCCAAATGTTCTAATGAACCCGAAGCTTATGACAAAATTGATAAAAAATATTTATTAGGAGGAGGTGAAGAAGGCGATTCTGTTTATGCAACGGCTACTAAGTTTTCTCTGGGTGTAGATGTACCGGGTGTTGAATTCCCGGAAAAATTAGAAGTCATTGATAGCATGGTACATATACCATATTTGGCGATTTATCTGACAGGTTTACAAAAGTATTTGATTGGCGTGGGTTTGATAGCAGCTGCTTTAATTATTATTTATGGAGGTATTTTATATATAGTCGCGAGTACCGGTGTTAAAGTAAGCGACGCAAAAGAGAAAATTAAAGATGGGTTATTGGGTTTAAGTATTATTTTGGGTAGTGTGGCGATATTAAGCATGATTAATCCGAATACGACGCAATTTGGATCTATGAAAGTAAAAGTTGTTGGATCCGTTGATACACCGGTTAGCCCGTCGGCAGTGAGGGCATTGGTAGAGGAATCTGCAAAAATCAGATGGAGTCATACTTTGCCAGGTATTAATGAGGCTGACTATCAAGATGGTCCGGTTTCAAGTATTTATATACCACCCGAAGGTGTTATAGCTAGAAATGCAGAGGGGCTACCTGTTGCCCAGGGGGAATGTCCTCCCGATATGATAGCTATAAGGAGAAGTGATGCATATCAAAGTAAGGTAAAGAAGGATGTTGCATCTTTTTGTATAGATAGATACGAAGCTCCGAATAGAAGAGGTATAAAACCTTATAGCGGTGTACTGGGTATTGAGGCAGCGTGGTGGTGCGATCGGCGAGGCAAGCGCTTGTGTACAAGGGATGAATGGCAGAGAGCTTGTTTAGGTCCGAAAGGAGAAAATACTTATGGGTATGGTGAAAAATATATACCTGGTGAACTTATCAATAAAGGAGCGGAAATTCAACAAACTACAAGAGGTCCGGCACCTTGTAATTATGATTCAGAAAATCCCAATATTCATAGATTAATGGGTCAAAGGAATAAAGTTTTAGGTGCTTTTAATAAATATTACCCGCAGGTAGCCGATGCTAGTATCTTGGTTCCAGAGTCAGAAAATTCGGCATTGATGAATAAAGAATATCGTGAAGCGTATTATGCAGCTAAGAAATTTATTGAAGAAATTAATTCTCCGGTTGAAGTAAGCGGGCGAAGACCCGCTTGCGTAACGGATGAGGGTGTGGTTGATATGACTGCCAATGTACAAGAAATTGTATTATTAAAGAAGAAGACCTTAAAAGAATTAGAAGCGTTTCCTGCTTCAACTTTTAATTATCAGGTTTATGGTTGGGCGGGTTTTTACTGGTCACCAATTGCTCATAATGCTAACCTTAAAGCCAAGCCAACATGTAAAATTTTATGGGGAACGCAAAAGAAAAATCCACATGTCATAAGTTGGAGACCTTTTGAGAGCGGTTTTAGGTGTTGTATGGATTTAGAAGAAGAGTCGGTACTTCCGACTGAGGAAATTATTGAGGATGAAGAGGTAACTGAAGATTCTACGGAATAAAAGTATTTATGCTGAACAATGTTTCAAAAAATAAAAAAATTAAGGCATCATTTTTAGGAGCCTCGATTTTTTTGTTGCTGTTATTTGTAATTCATCTTTATCCGTCACAGGTTTTGGCGGCAGATGATTTATTCATCGTTCCTCGTTTTAATGTTGATATTCCGGGGCTGAATGCAGAAGATTTTCAAGTTACCAGGTCGGCTAAAAGTTTATCGGTGCCTTTTTTAGCTGTATATGTAAATGCTTTTTATAAATATATTGTTGGAGTTGGCCTAATAGCTTCCGCAGTTATTATTATTTATGGTGGTTATTTATATTTATTAGGAGCGACCGGTTTACAAGTCCAATCAGGTAAAGAAAAAATAAAAGAGGCGCTTTTAGGTTTGGTAATAATATTGGGTGCTTTTGTAATAATGGAAAATGTAAATCCAAATTTAGTTCGGGTTAATACCTTAAATATTCCGGAAGTCATGACGAATGAGTTTATAATTCATGATTTATCCTTACAAAGCACAGCAACAGCGCAAAGCGGTATATATGCTGATAGTCCCATAATTCCGGACCCTGAAATTGCTGCGGTTAAGCCGGTTGTATCTGGTAAGTGCCGTGCTATTATGGCCATTGAGAAGGAATTGTACATTAAAAATATAGCTTCTTATGTAAGGGGAAACGATTTTGGATCTCGTATTAGGCAAGTAGCTGAATTTTTTGCTGATTGTGGAATTAATATGAATAATTGTGGTAATGTTGCAAAATGCGCATGGATAGCGGCGGGAATTAATGGATCTGTTAATGAAAAAGGAATTTGCAAACCCGTTAAAGGTGCTTATAAAACAATAACAACTGAAATTGGTGGTAAGTTATATACATGGGCTTATGGCAGAAGGTGCCAAGCTCAAAGAAAGTGTCTGAAACATGCAGATGCTGCCAGGGAAGGTAACCCCAGAAGAAATATTCCACCAAATCCAGAGGCGGCTGAAAGGTGGGCGGGTTATGTAAGATCTAGCGATAAATGTGGTAGTGATATGAGCTCGGCGATTTCTAGGGTTAGGAATCATTTAATCGGTAATTTAAATAATTATCCGAATGGTTTTGCAGACAGGTTGGCGCCGGGGGATTGGGTTTATGTTTATTCAGGCAATACGGAGTGCGATGGCATGCACTCCATGATTTTTTTAGGTTGGCACGAAAATAAAAAAGGAGTCGCTTGGATTTTGGATGGCAGTATAAAACAAAACCCGCAAATTCGAGAGAGGTGTTTAAAAAACGAAGGTAGCTGTACCGGCAGGTATTCGCCAATAACTAGAATAATGAGACCCAATTTTGATAAAGAAGGCGTATATATGTCACAATAGATTAACTATTGTGAGCACTTGTAGGTACTGTTGAATTTTGGATAGGCTTTTAGAACGTAAATTGCAAAATCTCCTGTTTTCATACCAATGCATTTTTTTGATTCATCAGATGGGCAGTAGCCTCTTAGCGTTGCCGTAACGTCCGTTTTCATGTTGGCGCAAGTAAATTGGTCAGATTCGCATTGCCCGTCATTGCAATTTACAATTTCAGGTTTAGAGTTGAAAGACAGGCCTTTGGGGGTGACGGATAAATTTGGGGGTGTGAGTTTTTCATCTCCGCAGTTAAATTGTTGATGTAGTGTGGTTTCTGATGTTTATGTGGCTAAAAAGTTGGCAATAAAAAATGAGGCCACAAAAAATAATAAAACTTTAGAGGATTTTTTCCAAATTGAA